>NZ_CP036348.1:925462-1233949 GCF_007753095.1 Rosistilla carotiformis | reverse complement strand
CTGGATTCTTTGACACGCAGGCAAAAGCCGCATTGGAACGTGCGGCAACCGATTACGAGACGCGACTGCTCGATACGTTGACCGCGATCCCGTCTCCGACGGGCGGAAACTCCTGGACCGCATCGTTCCAAGATCCGGAGACCGGCAGCACCGTCAATCTTCAGAATTTGCAGCTTGCGGAAAATGAAGTCCGCGTCTTTGTTGGCTCCCGCAATCTGACCGGCTCGACGCTCGGCAAAGCTTCCACCGGGTACGGTGTCCAGTACACAAACCAGGGGTGGCTTGATACCGTCTTATGGCGCGGGCAAACCGGCGAAGATGAGCAGAGCACCTGGGGCGGCAGCATCGCGTTTGACACCTCGCCAACATGGCACTTTGACGTCGGCTTACCGACCTCGGGAACCACTGATTTCTACAGCGTGGCGTTACACGAACTGGGACACATCTTTGGAATCTCCAACCAACCGGGCAACACCTGGACTAACTTCACCCAATCGCTGGCCGAACTCTCCCCCTCCGACCAGGCCCTAGTCGGCAACGAGCCCGGCGACTACTTCACCGGCCCCAAAGCAGTCGCCCTTTACGGCAGCCCGATCCCCGTTGACGGCGGTCACTTTGAGCACGACGTTTCCTACGCTGGAGCCGAAGCCGCACTCGACCCCAATTTAACCACCGGAACCCGCAAAGCGATGACCCTCCTCGACTGGACCGCCCTGGACGACATCGGCTGGGATATCGAACACCCCACCACGTTCCTTGAAACAAACGGGACTGAAAACGATGACGAAATTACGATCGACTTGATTGCTCGTGAGATTCGTATGAATCAAGAGATCACCTCGATACCAGACACCTTAACAGAACTAATCGTCCATGGTGGTGCGGGGACGGACACCATCGTCATCATTGGCTCCGAGAACTTCAAAGATGCCACACTCGGTCAAGGCACAATCCTAGCAACAGACGCCACCCTGTCATTGAGCGTCGACGAAATCGAGATAGCCACGGTGTCGGCCCCTACCGCTGCAACATCCACAGCCACGATCCACGACACATCAAGCGACGACCGCCTGACAACCTACCCCAACAAAGCCATATTCACAAGCGAATCCTTTAACTACACATTGGACGGGTTTGACGAGACATTCGCTATCTCAAGTCATGGCGGCACCGACTTGGCATTAATGTATGGTTCGCCAGGAGACGACACCTTCGACTCGTCCCCCAACACCGCGAATTATAGCGGAACAGGGTTCGCTAACCATGTCAGTGGATTCGCCCAAATAAACGCCTATGCTGCTGCAGGATTCGACCATGCGATATTGCGTGATTCCAGTGGCAGCGACCAATTAACTGCCACGCCGCAATCCACGCAACTGCAAGGAACTGGATTCCTGAATTATGCTGCAGGATTCGATCAGGTAAATGCCTACTCAACACCAACAGCATTTGACATCGCCCATTTCTATGATTCGATCGGCAACGATCAATTCACAGCAACTCCAATCGCAGCACAGCTCAAAGGCCCCTCTTTTTTCAATCACGCAAGCGGCTTCGAGCAAGTAAACTCCTACTCGATTGCTGGTGGTTTTGATATCGCGTTGCTGCACGACTCTTCAGGCGACGATCGATTGACATCAACTCCAGCTTCGTCTCAGCTAATCGGCCAAGGATTCTTGAATTATGCAAGCGGATTTGACCAGGTCAACTCATATTCGAATGCCGGCGGTTTCGACATTGCGTTTCTACACGACTCAACCGGCGACGATCGTTTGACCGCCACTCCTGGTTCAACACACCTTCAAGGGAGCGACTTCTCAAACTACGTGGCGGGGTTTGAGCAAGTAAATTCCTACGCCAGCGCTGGGGGACATGACCTTGCGTTGATTTACGACTCCAACGGAGATGACCGATTCACAGCGAGTGCGATTACAGCGCAGTTAGCTGGCAACAACTTCCTGATTTACACGCACGGTTTCGACCAAGTAAATTCCTACTCGATTGCTGGTGGCGTCGACGTCGCACACTTATACGACTCGAGCGGTGACGATCTGTTCGTGGCGACACCTACGATGGCGCAGCTCACAAGGGATACATCCCTAACCTACGTGCAGGGGTATGGGCAGGTCAACTCCTATGCAACTGCGGGCGGTAATGACACTGCGTCGCTATATGACTCAAGCGAAGACGATCGTTTAACCGCGACGCCACGTTCGGTGCAACTAAGCGGGACGGACTTCCTCAACTATGCAACTGGTTTTGATAGAGTAAACAGCTATGCCAACTCTGGAGGATTCGATGTCGCAATTCTATATGACTCTGGTGGCGACGACAGTCTCACTGCCACTCATAATTCGGCGCAGCTAAGCGGGACAAACTTCTTCAATTACGTCAAAGCATTTGAACAAGTTAACACGTACGCGACCGCAGGAGGTTACGACACGGCAGTCCTGAGTGGTTCTACTGGCAACGATTCACTTATTTCACGTCAATCCTACACTCAGCTAAGCGGTCCAGGGTACCTAAACTACGCACTTGCGTTTGAACTCCTCGTCGCCAGCGGCGGAGGCGGAAGCGATGTCGCAAATCTCTATGACGCTGCGGGCGACGATCAGCTCATAGCGTCTGGCAGCGCTGCTAACTTGGTCCGCGCGTCAGGTCGCAGGGTCGAAGCCAACGCATTCCAAAGCATTAACGCAATTGCGTCGAGCGGAGGAAGCAACACCCTACAGGTATCGATGATTGACTTCACCCTTCACCATGTAGGAGACTGGCAATTGGTGTAGCACGTTTACTATCTCGTTACGTTTTTAGACTTGCGCAACAATCAAGCTGCACGCTTCTGCGGTTCAGAAGCCGAATCGTTACTGTGACTCGAAATTTTTGCCTGCTGAATTCCATCGCGACGCAAGACTTTGGCCATAGTAAGCAGCAAGACTTTCAAATCGAATTCCGTACTAATCTTCTGCATGTATTCAACATCGTACTCAACTTTCTCATGAAGCTTCAGTTCATCGCGACCGTTGACCTGAGCCCAGCCTGTAATTCCTGGTCGCAATCGCTGTACTCCTTTCTGGGTTCGTAGTGCCACAAGATCATCTTGATTAAACAATGCCGGGCGTGGGCCAACCAAACTCATGTGCCCCACTAACACACTCCACAACTGCGGCAGTTCGTCGAGACTTGTCTTACGGAGAAGATTCCCCAGCGGCGTGATATGTTTTTCCGCTCCCTCCAATAGATGGGTCGCCAGTTGCGGTGTGTTCAGATACATTGTGCGAAACTTCGGCATGCTAAATAAAACATTCCTTCTACCAACACGCTCAGACCAATAGATTACAGGGCCCGGAGAGGTTAGGCGGACAGCAAAACCAACAACAAGAATGAGTGGTGTTAAGACCAGCAGGGCAAGCAACGCTAAACAGAAATCCATCCCTCTTTTCATTCAGAAGCTCCTATTTCCAATTCTGTACTGACGAACGGTTGCGTCTAAGCCTTCTTTTAGCGACACACCTGGTTCCCAACCGATCCGACGCTTGATTTTCTCAGTGCTAAGTGTCAAAGAATCTAACAGGCGAGACACCTCATCCTGCCTGCCAGTTAAGTATCCGGCGGCACGGATCATTGATACCGGCGTGGGTAGCAGCCTCTCTTTCTTTCCAAGCGCGGACGCCATTTCTGAAATCAGTTCGCTTGTCGAAACTGGCAGATTGTCTGCGACATGAAATACTTCGCCAGTTGCATTGGGATGCTCCAGGCACTCGGCAATGGCACTAGCAAGATTGCCCACATACACGAGACTGCGGCGGTTCTTTATGCTCCAGCACGGGAGCGGGATTCCAAGGTCAACTGCGCGCAACATCCTAAGGAAATTCCCAGGCACTCCTGCTCCGTAGACCAGCGGAGGACGCAGGATGACAGGAGCGATGCCCATGGCGCCAGCAGCGTCCAGAAGCAGGCGTTCCGCTTCCAGTTTCGTCTGGCCATACGGGGTTTCCGGCATGCAAGCGTCGATTTCCTCGCAGGCCTTTTCCGACCTTTCTCCTACCGCCTTAATAGAGCTAACGAACACAAACCGTTTAACGTTGGTGCGTCTGCAGCCTTCTAGCAATCTTTGAGTGCCGCGCACATTGACACTGCGATATAGTTCCAGTGGGTTGCTTGCCTGATCTCGCATCACGTGCGTTCTCGCAACCAAGTGAACAATGGCGTCAACATCGCCCAAAGTATCATGCCAGTCTTGAAAGCTCTCGATGTCGCCTGTTGCAATAGGAGCGACATTCTTGGGCAGGGATGGGAAAGATTTGGGATGTCGAACAGTGCCCCGCACTTGCCAGCCACGCTCCGAAAGCAAGGCACATAGAAAGCGTCCAACGAAACCATTCGCACCTGTTACAAGAACACGTTTCATGCGGCGGCTTTCTGCGCAGGACACTCGACTCTTGTAGCATGCGGGGAAGACGGTCTGGACAACGACTGCTGATACAACTGCCATGTTGCCTCACGGACAGCGTCAATCCCATACTTGCTCTCCGCTAAGCGTCGGCTTTCAACCCCCATCTTTTGCCTCAGGCTATGGTTCCCGACAAGTTCCTCTATAGCGTCAGCTAACGGGACTACCTTTCGAGGGGGAACAATACGTCCGTTTAGCGATTGCGATACCATTTCCCGGCAACCAGGCATATCTGTTGTGATGATGGGGCGTCCAGCTGCGGCGGACTCAATTAGCGAAAGTGGAATGCCTTCACCGTAGTATGACGGCAAACATGCAATGTGTGATCGATTCAACAGTTTAGGTATGTCGCCCCGCTTCCCAAGCCATTCGACAATTCCTTCGTCATGCCATCGTTGCAACTGTTCGGCAGGGATGCTGGTAGGGTTCGCAGGATCCGGCAAGCCCGCCAATACAAACCGACAAGCTACGCCACGCTGCCTCAGCAATCGTGCCGCTTCAACTAATTGCCCAATCCCTTTATCCCACAACATACGTGAGTGAGTGAATACGATGGGCTCTCCAGAAGGATCTGGAGTGTACTTATATTTTTGCAAGTCCACCCCCGATCCGTTGATGATGACCGCTTGCGTCGGCAACACCATCTCTTTCGCAACAAGCTGATCACGGTCGTCCGGGTTCTGCACAATCACGCGGACCTTGGGCTGCCCATAAACGTAACGCCGATAGCACTGGCGCACGATTGTTTGCAGCAACCGACGAGACATCCCGCCTGGTGCAAACAGGCTCCCTAGTCCCGATATCGCGCAGATTGTTGAGCGAACCCGGGTTCTCCGAGCAGCAATGGTGCCGTAAAGGATGGGCTTGAGACCGACCAGATGGAGAATGTCAGGACGAACTTGCCGACACACCGCAGCAATATCACGGACGGCATTCCATTCGCTCAAAGGGTTGTAGCTTGCTCGTTTTAGTCGGACCACATGATGCTCTATCCCAGCCGAACGAATGATGCCAGATTTTGTGCCTGAACTCGTTGCCACTGAAACCCCGGCCCCCTTTTCGATCAGCCACTCCGCTAGGGGTAATCGGTGTGAACAAAAATACCAATCCTCGGTAGCAACAAACAGAACGCGTGGATGCTTGCGGTCGCCAGACAGCGTGCTCTTATTATCCAATTTCCTGAACTCCTAGACAACGTATAACTGCAGGCAAACTAAAACTTCATTTTCTCGCCGCAACCATAAACCCCGTTGGGGCTGTAGTAACGTTAGCCCCCGTCTGAATGCTCCCAGGCAAGCGGGCGAGCAGGTGATTTATAATCCGCAATGGAAACAATACGCGACGTGGAGCGAATGCCGTCGTAACGAGGTCTGAGATTACGTGCAGCCGATTGCCTAACGAAAAGATTTCCACCTTGCTATACGTTGAAAAAAAACCAGCTAAGCATTCGCGGGTAGGCCTCCAGAAATCATAGGGATCACCATGCTGGTGAAACAAGAAAGGAACCGTGACAACAGCCAGGCCGCCTGGCTCTAAAACGCGATCGATTTGTTCAATGAACTTAAACGGATTGGAGACATGCTCCATGCACTCAGTCGCAACCACACAATCAAACCGGCAATCGTCAAAGGGCATTTGCGTAGCATCAGCCACAACATCCGTAACCCCAGGCACGTTCTCTATGTCCAGGCAGGTGTAGTCCTTCACGTGCGAGAACAGACTCCGGTATGGATCGTGGCCTGCACCAACAATCAATACAGATTGACGATCTGCTAGATCAAGCGAGCACAACGATCGCTCCAATAGCCTACGCCGTGATGTGGGAAACAATACTCGCAGCCAATGTTTGGGACTATGCAATGGAAGTGCTGCCTTGCCAGATTTTTGTTCGTCCATGATTTCTAACTGCATTGCCATCCCAGATCCTTAGCGTTAATGGTACACCGCCTATATAGTGACTTGTCACGATTAGGCCTAGAGCATATTCGAGGGCGAAATAGCTAGAACCAACATTTGCCGGGGGGGGATACAACTTAGTCATCTCGAAAATAGACGCGACAAAGCCTCTCAGTTGATTGTGCTCGAATGTTGACCGCATCGTGCAAGCAATCGGCACCGCACTTCCTGCTAGCAACCCAATACGGATTGAAGCACAAGATCCACCACCGCAACGACAACACACAGCCCTCCCCCGGCAGGCCACCAACGCCGGGACACATAAGCGCAAGCAAAATTGCTGCTCCACACTAACTTCGAACCGAAACTCGCCCCCTCGGAAAGACGCGCCAGTTCTGAAGCTCCCAAGGTTGAGAGCTATCCGGACCTGGCAAAAAGAATCCCCAACGCGCAACCTACCGCACAAACGCCGACACAGGAAAGCGGAATGGTCGCGTGACGAGCAGGGGCCCGGCCCCCCAAACCAATACTTTGATTCGAAGGAGGGGCGCATGGCCAATCGCTGCCAGACTTCTGGCAGCACAGCCTTCAAACTTCGTCACCCCATCGGCCTGAGCCCAAAACAGTAAGCAATAAGAGGCGTGGTGAACTTTGAACGAGGAAGGCCGTTGAGCTTGGGGGATTAACGTACACCCACGTGTGCCCCTAAGCCAATCCTAGTGGATTGTAAGTATCACGTGTGTTACCAAACCTCAGTCGCACACGCCGAATGCTGCCCCAAACCCATGCGTACGTCGCGACAGTCTTTTGCTATCGATGATCCATAGGCAGTGAACATGCAAAGATGTTGGCTACCCACGATGCACGCCGGATGTCGAGTGGGCTTATACTGATGGACCGTCCACGCCGCCGACCTAAAAATCAAGGAACCATAATTTAGAAGAAACGCAACAGCCATTGTGCCAGTGCAGTCGTCTTCGTGGCAAAATAGCGAATTTCACAAGCCCCCCCTAACCCTGGAACCAGGACCGCCCACACATATCCGACGCAAACTAAGGGCTGCGTTGGCTGACTCTACCTCTCTCCAGAAACGTCAACTCGCCAGTCGCGGCAGAACATTCCTTGCAGCCAGACGCCCCCATAATTGCACATATTGCTCCGCAACGTTTTCAAGGGAAAAACTGGAAGCAACATACTGGCTTGCCTTAGCGCACATTTCAGATCGCTCAGAACGACTAAGTGTCATGATCGCCAAACAGGCACGTGCCATCGACACAGGGTCCTTTTCCGGCACTGCCTCCCCGAAACCTGACAGTACTTCAGAAAGAGCCCCAGTATCGCTAACAACACACGGCACGCCACACGCTAAAGCTTCGGCAACGACGAGACCAAATCCTTCCCACGCGTGCGATGCCAAAATTTCCACATCAAACGCTGCATGCAAGCGGTGAGTATCATCCCGTCGCCCAAGCAAATGCAGGCAATTGTCGACTTCAAACTCACGAGCCATCGCCATCAGAGGTGAGTTCGACGGCAATACATCGTTGCCCGCGAGAACAAAATGACACTCGGGATTAGCGGCCCTGACTCGATTTGCGGCCGACAGGAACGTCCGGTGATCTTTGCTCGGATCGAAACGCGCCAACATGCCCACCAGTGGCGTCTCCGATCGCAGGCCGAGCTCCTCCCGGATGTCATCTCTATATCCTGCGCAAGGAACAAATCGGCCAACATCGATCCCATTTGGTATTACACACCCTTTATCGGAAAAGTACCCCAGCCCTTCGTGCACGCTCCGTGCTGCATTCGACACATACACGATCGAAGAAGGAATCCTTCGGGACATCTTGCCGTTTAGTTTTCTGACATTTCGTGTCGACCATCCAGCCAAACGATCATCCGGTGAACAGGTGTGTACAGTCCAAACAAGAGGAAAACGCTTTGCGGACAGCAGACAGGAAATCGCGGCAACAAAATCCGATTGATACAGCCACGACTGAACGAGATCAGGTGACGTCCGCCTTAGCTCCCGTGTTAGCTCAAAAATCTGAAGCAACGGGAGGGCCCCTCGCTTCCAACCTAGATAAGAAACACTAACACCGAGTTCCTCTATCTCATCCGAAAGCGGGCCTCTGCCCAGCAAACACACAACATGAGACGAAATCCCAAGATCACGCGTCTTGGAAAGCAAGCTCCTCAGCATTATTTGCGCGCCGCCAGCTTCAAGACTGTTGATGATATGGCAAACTTTCATATTCTATCGCTTTCGCTAAAATTAATTCACTAGCTCGGCCTCTTCGTTGCCCATGCGGAAGCAGCGGGCCTCTCAACCCTCTCACGCCGACTGGCCTTGCTGTCACTAAAGTCGTTACACGCTTCCGACGACTCCCACTGGAGGCCGCAATAGAAACCCCATACACAAACAACAATCCATTGTTCCACCCCCCCGACATAGATGACAATACTATATATAGCACTACGCTCGCGGCGAACCCCAATTCAATGCGAGTGCCTTGGAACTGAAGCAGCTGAAAACTCGCCAGAACAAAGGGCAATACAACGACAACAGTAAAAACCACCGCACCTCCCTTGTAGAGTGTCGACAAAACACCAACGTGCGGTGTCAGGGCACGGTCATCACCATCAACGACCACGCTCGAGTGGAAGCGGCTACCAAAGCCTCTTCCCAAAATATAGTCTGCAGGGCCAGCCATATCTTCGAACATAAGTTCGACTTCAACAAACCGATCTTCATCACTCAGGTTGGTCTGCCGCAGCCGGTCCACTAAAAACGTTGACGCCCCGAGCCCCAGCAATGCATACCCCCCAATCACCGCTGTTGGGGTGATCCATGCGACCCAACTCATCCGAGACTTCGTTGAAACCCAGTAACCAAGAGAAACGCTAACTGTACTTAACAGTAAGATCGAACGTGTGGCAGCAAACACTCCTGCGAGAAATATGCATGCAGCACCGATATAGGCAAGGCACATCTCTCGATAATGCGCCCCTGGTAACTTCCGCTGCCAAGCCGCCACGAACAAGCAAGGAAGAATGACAGCTATAAAGTTAGTGCAATTAAAGACGGCATAAGTGAATAGCCTGGAACCTTCGTTCGCTGGTGGAATCAAACCTACCGCAAGGCCAGCCAGATTAGCCAAAAGAAGCACTGAAAAGATCAGTGCCCACTGCTGCAGCAACCGAGCTGCCTCAGCGATTCCGCGTTGCCCCACCCACAGGAAGCCATATGGCAACCCGAGAAACATCGAAAAATCGATTGCCCACCACCGAAACTCCGCTCCTTGCAGGAAGCCCATGGTCGCCATCAGAAACATAGCAAGAGCTGCAGTCAGCAAAAGCAAAGAGGGCCTGCGAAGCGATCTCCCCCCGATCATGTGCTCAAAAGCAAACGAAGCGATCGCGAGGTAGAACAGAAAGACATTGAGCGGAACGCTTGCAATGTAGATCTTTCCAACAACGGTTTCAGGCAACCCCGTCCACAGCAGTGAAGCCCCAAGGATCGCATCACTGAAAATCGACTGAAACCGCCTCACGCTAGGTTTGCTTTCAACGCTCATTATTTCATTGCCATCGTTATGCAACTCGCGGCAACTCGATAAGCCCAATCTTTCTCGCCAGACGCCACTGCGCCTTTCGTGCCAGACTCGGCAAACGATACTTCCAGTACATTAACCGCTGAGATAGCTCGGAACAGGATGACGCGCCATAGCGTTCTCGGAATAATTCCAGCTCTGCTTCACGAACCTCTTGAATCCGCATTGATTTGCATTCGCCATGCAAGCGAAAACAAGCTAGCAGCGCCGGAAGACGGGCAAACGGAGAATGCAGGGCGAGACGAGCAAAAAGGTCATAATCCATTATAAAGTTTAGAGTTGGATCGACGCCCCCAACTGCCTCATACGCTGAACGCCGCCAAAACGCTGCGGGTTGGTACAAATTATCCTGGGCATAGAAACGCAACTTGTCGAAGGTTGCTTGTTCCCCCAGCGTGAAAACGCCAAATCCCTTCACCGGCTGGTTGTGTTCGTCAATTGTAAACGCACCGCCACTTAGGCACTGAGTTTCTGGATGATCTGTGAAGTAGCGAGCGACTTTGCTCAACGCACCTGGCAAGAACAAATCATCCGAATTTATCCAACAAATTACATCTCCAGTGCAGCGTGCAAAACCTCTACTAATCGCATCCGCTTGGCCACCATCAGGAGCACTACACCAATAAGCAAGCTGATCGCTGTATTTCTCGATAATGTCAGCACTGCCATCGGTGCTACCACCATCCAAAACCAAGTACTCAACATTCGAGTAGTCTTGTTGCAAAACCGAAAGAATGGTTTGCTCAACATACTCCGCTTGGTTATAGCTTGGAGTAACGACTGAAATTCGAACCTCACTCATTTAGTCTTGGTCCTTCCAACAACTATATCTATTAGTCTAAATCTGCCGCAACTTGCACGGGTCGCCGCAGCAATGCTCCCAGATCTCCGTCAGGCACGCAACTGACGTTTTTTTATAAAGACACACGGGTTGCCACCGGAAACCGACATAGCTGGAAGGTCGCGTACAACAACACTACCTGCCGCAGCGACAGCCCCCTCGTAAACGGTAACACCGGGTCCGACAAAGGTATTGGCACAGACCCAAGCTCCCGCGCGAACAACGATACTCCTTTTTACGAGCCCAAAAAATGGGTCCGTTACATCATGACTTCCCGTACAGAGATAGGCATGCTGACTTACACAAGCGTTATCGCCTATTTCAATTTGCGCTAGAGAGTAAAGCACCGCACCTTCTCCGATCCATGCATGGTTGCCGATATGGATGTTGCGGGGGGTCGTAATCTCACACGGTCGCAGTACCACGTTAGTCCCCACAGTTGCACCAAAAAGTCGCAGCAACGCGGCCCGAACTTGATTCCCTCGAGAAAAACCAAGGAGCGAACAACGATAGATGCGTTGCCCCACGGTCCGCCACAACTTATCCAAGACTCGATCCTTGCAGCTTAAAGCACCGACACCGGTAAACTTGGACAGATCAATCTGCCTCCACTCGGATCCAGACTCATCTAATCCGCTGGCGTTCGTATTTGAGTTGCAACCTAGCGGCAACATATTTGCACCTTCTCCTTGCGATACAATATCCTACCGCTAAACCCATTGAGGCCGCATCGATGGTTTAAAGAGAAAAACATCTGGAGGCAAAGTCCCTGATAATAGTTTCGCTCGCGAGTCTTCAGTGAACGGCGCTAAAGTTGCCCCCTCTGCCATGTAGTATGGCTCAAAGCCGAAAGACTCTAAATCAGCCAATGTGTCGAGAGTCGACCTACCACACTGCTGTGCCGCAGGTTCATATAGTTCGATCATCATAGCTGCACGTGGTTCATTAGCCAAAAATTGGCTCCCGCCACGAACCACCTGTTGCTCAAAGCCTTCGACGTCAATTTTCATGAAAACGCCCTTACTTGAATCCACCCCGTTACAGATCTCATCGAGCGTTTTGGTAGGAACTTCGATAACGCACTGGGGCTCAGTCCCATCCATAGGGCAAGTAACTCCCAGAGAGTTATAGACTCCGCCGCTACTCTCGCCAAACAGATTCAGTTGGGCTATCCCATCGCTGTCGGAGAGTGCGCAGCAATGACAAGCGACTCGATCTTGGTATCCATTGAGCCGAACGTTTTCCTGAAGCGATTCGAATGTTGATGGCGTTGGCTCAATTCCAACAACATTTCCAGAAGGGCCAACTCGCTGCGCAAAGAGGCAAGTATAAAAGCCAAGATTTGCTCCAATGTCAAGAACGGTCATTCCCGGTGCAATAATTCGATTTAACAAGTCACGTTCAGCGCGTTCAAATGCGTTGGCGAACAATTCTTCACCAATGCGATTCTGGGAGGAGTACCGCAGCTTAATCCCCGAGCACTTGGATTGAACAACATGCGGCTGCCGCCAAGCATGAACCGTGCGATAGAAGGCTCTCTTGGGAAGTCGCAGACAGACGGGATCAGGTTGCATATCGAATCTCCTTGAACGAACGCATTAGTAAGACGAATTGGACGCCTAGAACGAGGCTGGAAACGAGAAGCCCACTCAACATGGCAAACGCGCCGCCCAGGGGGCCCAGTCTGGGGATTAGAATCCCTGCTGCAGTAATGATCACTGGCGTACTAGCGACGGCGGCCCACGCCGTTTGCTTGAATCGCCGGGCAGCATGAAGGAAGTAGGCAAGGGCGCCGTTGAAGCACTGAAGCGTCGATGCAACTGCCAGCCAAAGGAACAACTGTCCTGAATTCGCAAACTCGTCGGAAAATGCGAACCTCAGAAATGTTGCGCCGCCCATCACCGCCAACGCCAACGCGAGCAGACCGTTTGCAGCCCCAACTCCGAGCACCACTCCCACATAGCGGAAATACTTAGCCCGATCGCCAGCGTTATAGCTGCGAGCCAGAGCCGGAAGCATGGCATGCCCCAAAGCAACTTGAAAAAAATACAACCCAGAAAACAGCGCACACAGCGAAGCATAAATCCCAAGTTCAGCGGCGCCAGACTCGCGTTCTACAAAATAGCGAGGAATTTGCGAATTCAGAGACCCGACCACTACAACGGCGGCCAGTGGTAGCGCTGTAAAAAAAAGCCGACCAATGGGTGCGAACTCAAATACCGGAAGTAGTTCGCCTCCAAACGCAACCTTCACAGGTCCACGCCTCCGTGCGGACAAGGCATGCGCGCCATTGGGGACGTCGTAGCCAACTAGCACGACTGCGCCAACACCTGCATTTGCGATCAACCCCAGCAGCAGACTACCAGTCATGGCAATCGTGCACGTTAACAGCAGAACCGAGGCCACAGCTTTTAGCATCATTGACTTAGCAACAAGATCCAAACGCTCACCACTCTGAAGTTCGCCGTAGACAACATCACTTAAAGACTCAATAGCCTTACCTAACGCGATGACAACAACTACATAAACCGTTGTTTGTGGGTAGCCGCCGAATACAAGAACCATCAGGACCAAGCAAAGCGCCGCAGGAATGCCTAACAGTCGCAGTGCCATGAAATGACCGAAGCAGTTTTTTCGCAACGTGTCAGTCGCTTGGACGGAGCGAAGCTGCAAGTTGGCAAACATGAAAATTGGCGTAACAATCGCAATCCCAAACGCAAACTGCCCAACGGCCGCTACCGAAGATACTTTAACCAACGCTAAAACAATGGCCCACTGGGCGGCGGCATAGACGGCATTCCCCAACGCAGTCCAAGCCAAGTTGGCATGGACTGAGCGTTCCGTACGTCCATCTTGTGAGTCTAAAAAAGTCGAACGAACAGCGCGGCTAACTCGCCTGAACCCTACCGTGGAAACAGCCATTAAGACGTCTTTTGAATGTAAAACGACCCGGGCTCCCGGTCCGCCGAGAGGCACGGGCATACAATTTTAAGTTGATCTCGATAGGCATGATGCAGATAATTTAATGCACCAAGAATCTTCCAAGAACTGTTGTGTGAGAGAAATGCCTCCAGAAGATACTGCTCGTTCCAGAACTTCACTTCATCTTGCAACCACCGAGTCAAATAATTCCTAGGCGTAAAAATGTCATGGACATGAACGATCACGCCAGGCCGCAGGCTCGGCAGCAACTCCAGATATTCAAACAACACGTCGCCATCAGGACGAATCATATGGCTCGAGTCGATAAACAGAACATCATTTTCACCAAGGCTCGAGAAAAAACCGCTTCCCAAATCCTCAACCTTCTCCCTCACAACCTTTACACCTGTAGACTCTAGCCACGGCATTTCATAAGGCTCGACACATACATGCTCACACTCGTACGCCGTATCATCAGCGACATTTGCTTCAACAGCCTTGATCGCCATTCGTGTTGAATTACCGCTTCCAATCTCATATATCCGCCTTGGTTTTTTCAGCCGGATCATCTGATACAAGAACTCAGCATCTCCGGAGCCAAAAGATCCATTGTCGTAATCAAATCTTTGAGGGCTGCTGCCATTGGCCTCGTCTCCTACTAATTCATGCGAATAAACGAGCTGATCCAATAACGCCAATTGTCCGTCTGTGTTCCACTCAATCCCTGGAAGATCTCGTGGTTCCGAAAAACTGCGCCGCGGATTTGCCATGTCATACTGCGGCTCGTAGTAATGGTTCCGTATTGGAAAAACACCTACTTGAAACAAGGCCTTTTTACAAAGCGGCAAACGATGAACACCGGCTTTCCTAACCAGTTTCAACAACAACGCAGCGGGGTAAACGAACGGAACTGCGGGAAGATCAACCCAAGGCAGTAGTTGCTTTATCGTAGGAGCCATATTGATTTTGCTGTCCCAAAAGTTGAGTTGCGTCACTGTGCGATGCAGATTGGTAGCGTGCTTAAACTATTGTCGTAGCGAGGAAGATACCAATCGGGTTGCATTTTGCAAATATCAATTCATTATCTACGCTGCGGCCTATCCTTCACCTCGGTTTAAGAGGCGTCAGCCCTGCGATTTCAAGCCGCCGACATTCAACCATCAGACGTTCTAGTTTGGGGTCGTTTGGACGACGTGCCTTGCACCATTTCAAATGTTTGCTAGCGATTTGATGATCGTCACACTTGACAGACAGAATGGCGCAAGCCATTCGATATTGATATTCCTCGGGGCGCAGCTTGACTGCTGCTGATACAGCCTCTAACGCTTTTTTTTTCTCGTTGAGCTGGTCGTATAAGGCAGACAGCCGAAAACGAATTATCGCTTCGGTTGCATTGTCTTTGCATTTCGGAAGCTCTTCAGCTAATTGATCGACTAATCGCTCAGCGACAGCATCCGCGTTAAACGCATTTACCTGTTTGAGATAAGCATAATACAACTGCCAAGTCCCTTCGTGGTTGGGTCTTAAACGGTCGATTAAAAATTGGGCGGGAAAGAGCGGTACAAGCTGAGCAACAAGTGCTGCGCGAACCTCTCGGTCATGATTAAAAGCGAATCGCCAATGCTCAAACCCTCGATCGATCTTTCCTGCGGCAATTCGACGTTTTCCCTGCAGCATATGAATTACGGCATCGTGCGGGCGAACGCTGAACGCCTGATCCAGCAATGCTTCAGAGGTCAGTAACGGAATTCGATTTCCATCGCTTGGCAAACTAAATGCGTATGCCCGCCCCAGCAAAGGGTTGGTCGCAAACGTTCGCACGGCCAGCGATTGAGCTGTTTCCGAATGTGCGTTTTTGCTGGGCGTTACTGTTGCTTGGGGTGAGGCAGCATTCTGCCTGTGCCAGAACGCCTGAGCAAGCAAACTCTTTGCTTCAGCGTGAGTTGGATCGTGGTGTATCGTTTTCCTTAGCAATTCGATTTCTCGACTAATGCGTTCTGTTTCTTTGATGTCTAAGTTGCGTGTTACACGACGAAATTCATTCCAAGAAAAGGCAGCTTTGGCTGGTGCTACGAGTGTGGTGGTACAGAACATAATCAACATAAAACCAAAAGCGAGAACGGGTGGGAGAGCATTGACGCCGACTTCAATTTGCCCTGGCCATCTCAGCACGCTGTTGAGCCTATATATCACCCCAGGCTTGGCGACCGGCAACACTAGTGGTGCCAAGCGGTCGGCAGAGGATATTGATGCAACGTTTGGCAGCCGAACCGCGAGCACCACAACAACGATTGTCCAAGACATGCACGCTGAGATATACCAAACAAAATCACCAATTGCATGTACTAAGCTCGCCGTGCTCGCAGCACATAACGGCGATGCCAAAGCGGCTATTCGGAGCGTTCGATGAGACTCGGGTGACACGCCTAGCCTTACACAAGGAATCAGACGCAAGGCGATAAATACAATCGCCGCCCCCAACAATACTGCTGCGCCCACACCACCTTCCATCAACAACGGTAGATAGCCACTTTCGCCATGCGTAAATTCAACGTTGTAATATGTCTGCATGTAAACGGGATAGACGTCAGAATGGGATCCGATGCCGGTCCCCGTGAGCCAGAAATGCTGAGTCGCAGAGAGCATTGCATCCCACAATGCACGGCGACCATGGGACAGTTCGGCAAGCGATTGCGACTCGTGCAATGTCGACAACCTTCGAGCGAGCGGTTCGTACCCGTAAATGCAAAGCGTTACGACTACCATCGCAACGACACACGCTGCAATTTTCAAAGTCGTACGCTTGCCGACGTTCTGCCCGCGACATAGCCCTACAGCAACCAGAGTTGCTGCAGCAAAGGCGAGGAAACCACCACGTGAAAACGTAAGCATCACAGCCAGGGCGACTAAACCGATTGCGACCGAAAGCGTGTAGGCTTCAAACGAGCCAGCGTTTTCTTTCCCTCCTGAAAAACGACTGCGATTGCACCGCTTTGATCGAGACACCTTCCTTGATCCTGCCTGCCTGCCAATCACAACCAACAGCACCCAAAGCAATGGGCCAATCCCCAAAGCCATCATGTGAGCAAAGTGGTTTTGATTTTGAAACGGTCCTTTGACGACTCCATCGGTAGTCCGGAATGGGTGCTCGTAGAACCAAAGAAATTTGCCATTGCTGGTGAGAAATTGTGTGAGGCCAAGCATTGCCAAGGCGAGCGTGCCGTAGGCCAGACTACGGAGCAGCCATTCAACGTCTTCAAGCTTCCGAACCCGCTGGACCAACAACATGAAAAACAACGCATAAGCCACGTAGACCGCCAACGCTTGGCGAGTGGCATTCGGTGCCAACGAAAGCGTGTTCCAGGTGCCGATTTGGAAATGGTTGGGATCGGGGGAGGAGAACCAAATCGGCAATAATTCGCGGAGGTTTGGCGAGAAGGTCAGCAGCACTGACTCGGGCCAAGGAATCAACTGGAACACCACCAACAACGCTCCTGCCGCGATGATCCACTCGGCACCGCTGAGCCGTAGCACAACCGTTTTGCGACACAACGATTGCACGATCCAGGCCAATGCCATCAGGCTGACGAAGCAGACAAAGACAAACTTCCCGAACGGTCCTCGCCCACCCATGAACAACGGTGCGACAAAGAGCACGCCGTAGAGCGCCCAGTCAAGCGCCTTGCTTGCGAATCGTTCGATGGTGGAAGGGTAATCGTCCATGATTTTTTGCTGCATTGGGCAGTCGCCGAAACCTCGAAAGTTCAATACGGCGATACGAGATCGTGCCTGAGACTATGCGGCTTTCCGGTGAGGTGACTGTGTCGGCGTTTGCTCCATTGGCAATGCTTCAACCGCATCGTCGTGTTCTTCGTCGCCGTAGCCATACCCGTAGCCATATCCGTAGCCGTATCCATATCCGAACTGGCCACCCGAAACGCTATCGTCCACGCGATTCAAGATAATTCCGGTCAACTGAACTCCCAGTTGCCCCAATTGCTCGACCGACCGAATCACCAGCTTGCGATGGTTCTTGGCAGGTTGAACAACCATCATCAGGCCATCGACGAAACGGCCGATAATCGCTGCATCGCTGGCGGCGACCACTGGCGGGCAATCGACAAGCACTTGGTCGTAGTTGGCTTCGGCCCAGGCCAACAGTTCTCCAAAATGGGAACTGGAGAACAATTCGGTCGGGTCTTGCGGTCGTGGACCGGCGGGAATGATCGATAGGTTGGGAATCCCCGTCCCCTTGACTTCATTCGCCCAAATCGGTGCAACAACATCCGCTTGCGTCAGCAGTTGCGAAACGCCGCCGAGGCCTCGCATATCGAACAACCGGGTCAAGCCTGGCTTGCGAAGATCGCAGTCGATCAATAGCGTTCGTTTTCCTGCTGTCGCGTAGGTAACTGCCAAGTTGGCGATCACTGTTGTCTTGCCATCGCCTGGTTCGGAACTTGTAACCGCCAGCTTCGAGAAATCGCTCCCTTGCAGCGACAACGAAGTTCGCAAAGTGCGGAACGCTTCGCTCTCGGCACTCTTGGGATTCGTGAACATGTGTAAGTTCTGACCTCCCGCTTCTCCCGATCCATTCAAACTCTGGATCATTGCGATCACCGAAACGCCGACCTGTTCCTGTAGTTCGTCTGGAGACTGGAATCGGTCCTCCAGCAGATCTGTAATATATGCGATTGCGATACCAATTCCGCAACCTGCGAAAATGCTTAACAAGCCGATCACTTTTAGTCGGGGAGCGACCGCGCCGGGAGACGCGACAGGTTCACCGACCACAGAAACGCGGATGTCACCTCCTTCGGTTTGCAAATCGATGTTAGCGATTTGATTCAGCAATGTGTCGTGCCAATTGCGAAGGCGTTGCAGTTCGTTTTCGACCAATTGCAAGGAGGTCATGCGGCCGTTCAACGTAACCGCTTCAGCTTCCGCAATCGCGTACTCCCGCTCCAGCTGTTCTTCATTTGCTTGCGTCTCTGCCAGTGCTTCGCCGATCATCGAAAGCAACATCTCGCCGAGTTGTTGTTCTTGCTGGGGCCCATTGGCGGCATTCATCTTCGCCCGATATTCCAACAGATATCGCTCCGAATCGGCGATCTTCTGTTGCAGCATTTGGATCTTCGGATGAACCGGCCCCAAGTGCTTCGCTTGGGATTGCAATAGTGCTCGGTCGGAAAGCAGTTTCTGCTCGATTTCGTCAGCAACCTGGGCAAAACGTGGACTCATGCCAAGCCCATTGAGCATCAGCTCACGCCCGATCGTCGGTTCCAGCTCAACCAAATACTGTCGTAGGTCGCCGCCGGTTTGAACGGCATGCTTCACAGCGACCTCGGAGGCCTGAAGCTTCAATCGCTTTTCACGCGCAGCGACAAGGATGTCGTTCATTTTTACCGCACGCTGTACCAAAGGGTGAACAACGCTACTACCGCTGCGCAGTCCGAGATCACCGGCCTCGCGACTCACTGTCACCCACTCTTCTTGCTTCGCTTTGAGGTCGCGTTCCTTCTCGCGTAGTTCGTCTTTCAAAATCGTCGCGATCTCGACCGACACATCTTTATGGCTGGTGTCGATAAACTCGAGATACGATTCCACGACAGCTTCGAGCACCGCCCGCGCGGCGAGCGTCGATTTGGAGCGATAGGAAAGTTCGATAATACTTGTCCGACGCGCCGCACTTGCTGAGAGATTGCCACGCAGTAGATCTTTCCACTTTTCCTCCGGCACGCCAGCGAGGTCGACCTTCAGCTCGCTATCGAGCTTGCGGATTCGATCCAACGCACCGCCGAGAACAACCGAACTCTCAATCAACCGTTCGTGGGTCGCAACTAGCGCATCGTTGTTCAGATTCGATGAGACGCCGGCGTTGAGCATATCGGGACTGGTCTGCGTCACCAACAGCTGAGCCTTCGCTTCATAAACCTTGTCCGCTGTCAGGTAATAAAATGCCCCCAACGCACATGTGACCAGCAGAGAAAAAGCGATGTATTGCTTCTTTCTGCGAAGCATCCGCAGGAAACGGAGCGCTGCATGGATTGCATCGGCCGCTTGAAACTCATCGTTTCCGTGTTCGGTTTCCGACAGCCGGGGGGCGGATTCTCTTTGCACGTTGCTTCTCGGCAGAATAAATGACGGACGAATTGGCTGGCTAGCGTGAGCCCAATTTGGTTAGTCGCTGCAGGACTCTACCGAAATTGCCTCAATGGAGAAAGCTTGATTTCTGCCTCCGTTTTGTTGCTAGTTGGTCCGCACGGGTCACGGCAATGCACGCAGGCCTCGCAAATTCCCCCAGTCTCTGCCAGGATGGATTGCACGCCAAGATTACCACGACATTGGGCTTCCCCCGAAGGTACTCTGGTGTTTGCGATGTGAAATTAACGAAGTTCTACACTCCGGCTGCTATCGATTTCACTTGCGGCTAATCGACATAAACGCCTATCCTATCATTGGGAATTGCTAGCCCCGCCGCTAAGGCCCCCACCGCGTTGCCAGTGGAACCTAGCCAAACCGAATATTTCTTGCAGATTTCAGCTCCCCCTTTTAAATCTGACGGTTCAACGCGATGACAAACAACTACGACGAATTAATACAGCGGATCGAGCAAGGCAACGCTTACGTTGGCATCTTGGGGCTCGGATATGTTGGCTTGCCGTTGATCGACGCCTTTTCCTCGGCTGGTTTTCGCTGTCTTGGCTTTGATGTCGACGAGCGAAAAATCGAGTCGCTGAATGCTCAAAAGAGCTACATCAAGCACATCTCCGACGCTAAGATCGCCAAATGGTACGCCGACGCCGACTTTAGCGCCACGATTGATGCTAGCAAACTCGCCCAGCCCGACGCGCTGCTGATCTGTGTTCCCACGCCCTTGGACGATGCCCGCGATCCCGATCTGTCGTTTGTAGAATCGACCGCGCGCACGATCGCCGCGCATCTGCGGCCCGGGCAAATCGTGATCCTGGAAAGCACCACCTATCCCACGACCACTCGCGACGTGATGGTGCCGATCTTGGAGACGTCAGGACTCAAGGCTGGCGTCGACTTTTACGTTGCCTACAGCCCCGAACGCGAAGACCCTGGAAATCCAACCTTCTCCGCTGCCGGAATCCCTAAGGTTGTCGGCGGCATCGACATTCCCAGCCGCGACCTCGCCTGTGCCCTGTACAACAAAGCCGTTGCCGGGACGATCCCGGTCGACAACTGCGAGATCGCCGAAGCGGCCAAAGTGCTTGAAAACATTTACCGCGCGGTCAACATCGCGCTGGTGAACGAATTAAAGGTTCTGTTCGATTCGATGGATATCGATGTCTGGGCCGTGATCAACGCGGCGAAGACGAAGCCATTCGGATTCCAAGCCTTTTATCCCGGGCCGGGGCTCGGCGGCCACTGCATCCCGATCGATCCGTTCTATCTCAGCTGGTTGGCTCGCAAACAAGGACTGAACACGCGGTTCATCGAGCTGGCTGGCGAAGTCAATTCGTCGATGCCAACCTATGTGATCAATCGGACCAGCGAATTTCTGAACGAGGTCAGCAAACCCATCAAGGGGAGCAAGATCTGCATGCTCGGCGTTGCCTATAAGAAAGATGTCGACGATCCTCGCGAAAGCCCTTCGTTTACACTGATGGAGATCTTATTGCGACGTGGTGCGGAGCTGACCTACAACGACCCACATGTTCCTGAGTTGCCGAAGATGCGACATCACGACCTGCCGGAAATGAAGAGCCAAGAGCTGACCGCTGAGTTCCTGAGCCAACAGGACTGTGTCCTGATTGCCACCGACCACTCCGCCTACGACTACGACTTTATCGTCGAACACTCGTCGCTGATCGTCGACACACGCAACGCGACCTCAGCCGTCCAATCGGGGCGCGAGAAGATTCGCAAAGCGTGAGTTCGCCAATCGCGATTGCACTTTGACCGCATGCTGGCGGAATTCCGCGAGCACTTGTCCCAGGTAACGCTGCGTATGCGAACTTGTGGCGATCACCACGACGATTGCTAGCAGCGCGAAGTAAGGCCCCACAAGCAGCGTCGCCGGCAGAACCAGCGCGAAACCGATCGAACGGTCGAACACGAATCCCTGCGTCGACATGAAGTAAAGCACCAACAACAGCACCACCAGATTGGCGATCGCCGTCGATAGCATCGCGCCATAGAGTCCCATCATCGGCAGTAGTACGCTGTTGAGTGCGATGTTGGCAAGCAACCCCGAGGCCAACGCGACGCCGATCAACTTTCCCTTCTCGGCACACCACAGGTAATTTTCGGCAACGATAATCAGCCCGCTCCAAGCACAGAAAACAAACGCGATCGGCATCACCGCAAGCGCTTCGGTATAGCGACCGTCCAGCAAATGGTTGAACATCCATGGGGCAAGCAACATGCCGACCGCCGAACCAAACGCAAACGCTCCCGATAGCAACAGCAGCGTTTTGCGAAGCCGTAGATTCACGCGACGCCGACGCCCCGATTCCCAATCGGCGGTCAGATACGGCATCAGCGCCCCGCCGATCAGGGTCCCCAAGCTGAGCAGGAAGATCGGCAGCAGTCGCGAACTAAAATACTCGCCAACCATCGCTTGGCCGACGCTGGGCCCACCGACGCTGAAGTGCAAGATCATGTATCGATCGGACAAATCGAATAGATTGCCGATCAGATTGATCGCCCACAACGAGACCGCATACGGCGCGATGCGTCGCGCCAACGAACGGTCGGTCAGCGGTTCCGACGAACGCTCCAACCCTGACCAATTCCGCAACAACACCCACGCAGCAGGCACACACCCCAAAAACGCGGCGGCAGCGAAGGTGAGGATCAGCCCCGAGACGCCTCCACCGATCGACAACCATCCGATCGCAAAGAAGGTAAAGCCAACGCTGTGAATGAATTGCATCAGCGACGCGACGCGGACTTGTCGCAAGCCGCTGACCAGATGCTCCAAAAAGTTGAAAACGATCGTCGCGACCAAACAGACGGCCAATGCAAACACAGGTCCGACGATGTTCGCATCGCGGAAGATCAGTTCGGCGTATCGATTCGGGCAGACCAACATCGACGTTGCCGCAAGCAACGTCAGCACCGCCGTCCCGAAGACGATCCTGTAAATGAAGGCTTGCAATTGTCCGCGGCGGCGAAAGTACTCAACAAATCGGACGATCGAACCGGGCAAGCCCAGCAGGAAGATCGGCGTGATCAGATTGATGAAGCACAACGCCATCGCCCATTGGCCCAGCGTCTCTTCATCCAGGAACTTGCAAAACCCAACGCTGCGGGCAAATCCGACCCCACGTTGCACCACGGTCATCGCCAGCGAAACGAACAACCCCACGGCCAACGAATCAGCCAGGAACGGCTCGCGGACCGTGACACTTTCGTTGACAGGCGATTGGGCAGCGTGATTTGCGGATTCCATGAAGACACGAATCGACGGAGAACGGATGAGAATTTCGCAGAATAAACGTAGTCTTGCTTTTCTAGGACGTCGGGGAGGAATATTTTCCACGGCTTGCGAAAATTACGGAACGTTCGGATTGCATCGGTTCCAACGACAGCGAACGCGAAGCGACAAAAATCACAGGGCCCTTTGCGCAATCGACGTGGCGTGCTTAACTTACGGCCCAACCTCAGCAACTTCAGAATTTGGATCCTATGGCAACTCGTCGGCGAGCGCGTGAAGTCACGTTACAGCTCTTATATGAATACGATTTCGGAACCGAGCGAACGCGCAACGAGCGCGATCAGTTCATCGAAACCCGGATGCGGAACCACCCGGCCCTGTCGGACTTCGCTCGCTCGCTGCTAGGTGGCGTCATGACGCACCGCTCCCAAATCGATTCGCTGCTCGCCAAGCATTCGTCCAATTGGTCGATTAGCCGGATGGCCGTCATCGATCGCAACATCTTGCGACTGGGAATCTACGAGATCGTGTTCGGAAAAACCCCCGGCCGGGTGGCAATCAACGAAGCGATCGAGCTAGCCAAACGTTATGGCGATCGCA
The DNA here is from genome assembly GCF_007753095.1 of Rosistilla carotiformis. Taxonomy (NCBI): domain Bacteria; kingdom Pseudomonadati; phylum Planctomycetota; class Planctomycetia; order Pirellulales; family Pirellulaceae; genus Rosistilla; species Rosistilla carotiformis. The sequence continues at coordinate 1,210,217 of NZ_CP036348.1, read as the reverse complement.
AAAGTCGCGGGTTTGTCAACGGAGTCCTCGATCGCATCCTCAGCGAAAACAAGTAATTTCGATCGCCCCCCGCGGAGCAGCATTGCCACACACGCGGATTACTACGTTTTCTTAGTGCTGCGACAATCGCGACAGTCACTCGTAGAATCTGCCCAAAGTGGCTTGTTCATTACGAAAAATTTCCGCAATCTCGGAATCTCGCCCTAACTTTGTCGCTCTTGCTCCATTCTGGCAGCTAAGTTTCATCGCACCATTCAGGTGCTGATTCGATTGTCGGAGAGGACTGTTGGGATTCTTAGGACTACTATTTGCATTGGCCGCGATTGCGTGGGGGATTCTCCTTGCGCACCGTGTTTCGCTGCAAATGTTGGCCTTAGCCACGTTGATCCTAGGGACGCTCTTCGGCCCTCCGTTTTTTGCGATTCAGGGCCCCATCCTTTTCAGTATCGACCGTTTCTGCTGGTTTGCGATGCTGGGGCTGTTCGTCGCGCGCGTGTTTGCCGACCGCACGCGGCCGGTGGAACCCAACCGGATGGACTGGTTAGTCCTTGCCTTTGTCGGTTGGCTGTTGATCAGTTCGATGATGGGGGAAGCCCCCGAAGCGGGAACCGAACCGCTGGCGCGGTGGATCTTCTACGCGTTCTTACCGCTAGGCATGTACATCGTCGCTCGGTTCTCACGCCTCTCGCGATGGGAACTGAATGTCATCCAGATCAGCTTCATTGCCCTGGGGCTGTATTTGGGTCTGACAGCGCTCGCGGAAAAAGCAGAGCTCAAATCGCTTGTCTTTCCGAGCTTTATCAGCGACCCTAAAAATGCCGAATTCCTAGGCCGCGGCCGCGGTCCGCTCCTGAATCCAACCGGCAACGGATTCCTGCTGTCGATCGCGATGACCGCGATGCTGCTCGCGTTTCAGCAGCGCCAACGGGTCGCAAAGATCGGCTGTGGATTCGCGATGCTTGCGGCCGCCGGAGGGGTGTACGCAACGCTCACGCGCAGCGTTTGGATTGCTGCGGCCGCCGCGATTTCGCTATCGCAGATAAACCAGATCCCGCGCGGCATCCGAATTTGGGCGTTTGCCTCGGCGCTTGTTTTCGCCACGGTCATCGGGTTGGTTTTCGGTGATCAGATCCTGAATCTCAAACGCGACAAGAATTTGTCGGCCAGCGCCGCCGCGGACTCGATCGAACTGCGACCGATGCTAGCGATTATCGCATGGGAAATGTTCAAAGACCGTCCGATTACGGGAGCCGGATTTGGACACTACTTCGCCTACAACCAGGAATACGCCCAAGCCCCCCAGTGGGAAATGCCGCTTCGCAAAGCGATTCCCTACCATCAGCACAACGTCTTGCTCTCCTACCTGGTCGACACGGGGCTGATTGGTGCGGGCATGTTCACGCTCCTGGCCCTCTCTTGGGGACTTAAAGGCTGGCAGATCGCCCGCAGCTCGTCGGCCTGCCGCGAGGCCCAGAATATTGGCCTGCTGATGGTGGCAACCATTTCCAGCTATTTGATCAATGGCATGTTCCAAGACGTGTCGATCATCCCGATGCTGAACATGTATCTTTTCTACTTTGCCGGCCTGACCGTAGCGGTCGATACCGTCGACGGCCACTTGCCCCAGCAAATCCTCTCCCGCCGCCGCCCTGCGCCGGTGATCGGGAAACCAGCGGCCAGCCGTTAAAAATGAAATCCCCTCCATCGCCATAGGTTCGGGAGTCGGGATCGTCTAAGATTTACGGAACTCCCTCCTTGCGCAAACCGGCAAGAATGGGCAACGAACCAGAACCGACGGCTCCCCTTCGGCTGCGATGCGATCGGCCAAGCCAAACTCCTACCAACGAATCTTTGACAGGAATTCCAGTAATGTTTACTCGCCCCCTGGCCCCGGCCCTCGCAGGCTTGTTCGCCATTGCCTTCAGCTCACTGAGCGCTCAAGAACCGGCTAAGATCTCTCCCGAAGCAGAGCCAGTTCTGGCTGCGTTTGTCGATCAAATCAAGTCGGCCAAAGCGGTCACCGCCGAATTTAAAACCAGCGAACAAGTTCACTCCGAAGGCCAAGTCGTCTTTGAAACCAAAACCGACTACTCCGCCGCATCGGCTCTGCCCAACAAGTTCGCGCTGCGTGTCCGCAGCGAAGAAGTCAATGTCGACATCGTCTCGGACGGCAAGATGTTGAACATGCTGGTCACCCCCGATGCCTACATCTCGAAAGACAGTCCCGCCACGCTGGCGGACCTGATCGTCGAACCAGGCATGCCCGGCGGACCGATCATCGACGCCTTGCTGGCGATGACCATCCCCAGCGAATCGGCTCGCGAAAACCTGTTGACCGATGTCACCAGCGTCGAATTGATCAAGCCCGAAGCAGATGCGAAACCCGTTGGCAAAACGTTGCAATTCAACCGCGCCGACGACAGCTTTGTCCAACTGACGATCGCCGACGAAAAGCAACCTAAGCTGGTCGGTATGTTGATCGACATGACCGAATTGATCAAACGGGCCAACCCCCAAGTCCAGAAGACCCCAGGCTTCAAGTTCGTCGTCAGCGTCAAAGTGGATAAGTGGGAATGGGCCGAAGGCGGTTCGGACACCTTCAAATTCGAAGCTCCTAAAGATGCCAAGGCCTTCGCTTCGGTCGAAGCTTTGGTCGAAGCGATGGAAGGGGGACCGCACCCCTTGGTCGGCAAGCCGGCTCCAGAATTCGAAGCGCCGCTGATGGATGATTCGACGCTGAAGCTGTCCAAGCACCTCGGCAAAGACGTCGTGATCCTCGACTTCTGGGCAACCTGGTGTGGCCCCTGCCGATTGGCGATGCCGGTGATCTCCGAAGTCGCTGCGGAATTCAAAGACAAGGGAGTTGTCCTGTACGCGATCAACAACGCCGAATCGAAGGCGGAGATCGAAGCCTTCTTGAAGCAATCCAAGCTCGCGATCACCGTCGCTCGCGACGAAGATTCGTCGATCGCTACCACGTATCAGGTCACCGGTTTCCCAATGACCGTGATGATCGGCAAGTCGGGGAAGGTCGAAAACGTTCACCTGGGCTTCCAATCACTGGAAAACCTCCGCGAACAATTGACCACCGAATTGTCGGTCCTCTCCAAAGGCGAAAGCTTGATCGAGAGCAACGAATAGGCGATCCGTAAAACGGATCGAGCGATTCGCGGCCCCGAGTTCCCATCGGTAACGAAGCCCCCGCTGATCGCTGCTCGGACGAAAGGCAATCGCGATGCTCGCGATTGCCCCCCGCGGCTTAAGCCCCTTCGGTGTCGGTGTCGTGTTTGTCGTCGACCGCTTCGGTCGTATCCCAAGTCTGAGCGGGATTGACCGCGCGTGCCAACGCTTGTCGCATGACGGCGATCGGCGGTTCCTTGCCCGTGAACAGCTTGTATTGATACGCCGCCTGGCGAATGAACATGTCCACGCCGGTCACGATCTTGCATCCCTTCTGACGAGCGAGCTTGACGAACAACGTCTGCCCCGGGTTGTAGATCGTTTCAAAGACGGTTGTTTCAGGACGCAATTGACGGCCATCGTAAGGGGATTGATCCAGGTTCGGATACATTCCCAACGGCGTTCCGTTGATCAAGATGTCGGCCTCGGGATCGTGCCGGTGTTCCCAAGCAATCGCATTGCCGCCAACCGACGCGGCCAACGCTTCCGCCCTGGCGGGACTTCGACCGGTAACAATGATATCGGCGCCGCGTTGCCGCAGCCCCCATGCGATCGCCCGACAGACTCCGCCAGCTCCCAACAGCAACGCCGTCTTGCCGCGAAGCGGTTCGTCCGACGCTGCATCGTGCTCGACCGATTCCATCAAACAATCCATCGCCGCCCGGTAATCGGTGTTAAAACCACGACGCTTATCGCCATCGAAGACGATCGTGTTGACAGCACCGATCTCGTGCGCCGACGCCTCAATCTCCGTCAAGTAATCCATCACCTCTTCTTTGTGCGGGATCGTAACGCTGAGCCCCTTGATTCCCATCCGCTGGCAGTTCTCCATGAAGAAATCGAGGTCTTCAGCAGGAACGCGGAACGGTAGGTAACGGTTATTGAGTTGTTGGTGCTTGAAACCCGCATTGTGAATCAAGGGGCTGTAGCTGTGACCTACCGGATCGGCGATCACACCAAACAGTTTCGTATCGGCGTTGATGCTTTCGGCGTCGTAGACCCGCATCATCTCTTTCCAACCGACCTGACCGGGCGCCATCGTGCGTTCTGAATCGATCGAAGCAAACGTTAGCGGCGATCCCCAGCTCCCCTGCAGGATCCGGGTTGGAGTCCCCAGGTCGCCCATGCAGATCCCGATCGTCGGGACGGCGGCGTTTTTGACAAGATCCATCATCCGGAACGTGTCTTCAACACAATGCGCCATCGTCGCCAGTTTGACCACGTCGGCGTCGCGACGCGCCAATTCGCTGTGCAATTCGACCAGATCATCCGGCGTGGTCTCAAAGTTGTGGTAACTAACGATCCGTTTGGTTCGCCCGTAACGGGGAACCGTGTGGGCGATATCCCCCTCGAGATCGACGTAGTCGACCCCCGAAGCGATCGCCGATCGCAACAGCATCAGCCGGGCTTCTTCGGTCCCTTTCCAACGCCCCCCATCTTCACGGCGGCGGCATGTGGCGATCACTTGGCAATGCTTGTCACCCAAAAGTCGCTTCAAATCGACGGTCCGCGTCAGGTAATCCAAACGCAGTTCGACCAATTTGATCCCCTGCTGAGCGATCCATTCATATTCGGCGATCATTCGTTTATGGCGACCGCGGCCAATGCTGACACAAATCATAAAGTCCGACTTATACCCGGTGACTGGAGCGTTTTTCGATGTAAGAACGGTCTCGGATCCGTTGCTGTTCGTGGCCCGAGATCTTAATCCAAGCGAGCCCCGAAGTGTACAAAGATCTCGGCAAAGGCAACCCCGTTGGTGAACAAAACCGTTCGCTCCACTTTAATCGACACAGCGGAAGTTCGTCAGATACACCTTGGGAACGAAATCCAAAGATGCGAAATTTTGGCCGTTTTCACCCCCTGGGGTCGTTCCCGGTATAATGAAGCGGCAATCGCGAGCCGGTGGGCCGCCGATCGCCCCTGCCAATTGATGACCACTCGCGGCCGAAAGCTCTTGCGGCGACGCAATGTCTCGCATCCCGGTCCGCCATGGTCGCGCTGCCGCGCCGACCGTAAAACTTCCATCCCCAACCACCAATTTGTCTCGATGCCGCTACCGAAATTAGCTCTCCTCCTTTGCACCCAGCTCGCGCTCTGGGCGTCGGTTTCGATTTGTCCAGCTCAATGGCCTGTCGAACGTGGCGACCAAGCAGCCACCGGGGCCGTCCCTACCCCGCTTCCCGAAAACCTGGCCGTTGCGTGGGACTTCGCCGATGCGAAAGCCTTCGAAGCCACTCCGGTGATCGATGCCGGACGCGTCTACGCTGCCGACACCGAAGGGGGCGTCTATTGCCTGAATCTGGCCGATGGCACGCTGGTTTGGAAGGTTTCCATCGACACCGGCTTTCTCGCAGCCCCCGCGATCCAAGGAGAAACGCTGATCCTGGGGGATTACGACGGCATGGTCTACGCCCTGTCGACCGTTGACGGCAGCGAGCGTTGGAAATTCGAAGCGGAAGGGCAGATCGATTCGGGCGCGATGTTTCATGGCGAGAAAGTCCTGATTACCTCCGAAGCGGGCAAACTGCATGCATTAAAGCTGTCCGACGGCTCGGTCGTCTGGGAATATGAAACCGCCGACCAAATCCGCTGCTCCGCCACCGTCGCGGGCGATCGTACCTTCCTAGGCGGCTGCGACAGCCAACTGCACGTCGTCGACCTCAACACGGGCAAGAAGGCGACCGACCCGATGCCGTTGGAAAGTCCCACCAACAGCACGCCGGCAGTTGTTGGCCCGTTAGCCTTTCTGCCGACCTATGGCGGCCAAGTGTTTGCGTTCGATTGGCAAAAAGGGATCCGCACTTGGACCTACGAAGATCCCGAAAAGTCGCAAGAGTACCGGAGCAGCGCCGCAGCGACCGACAAAGTGGTCGTCGTCAGCAGCCAAGGGAAACGCGTCACAGGGCTCGATGCGACCACCGGTAAACAACTCTGGCAAACCATGATCCGCCGCCGCGCCGATTCCTCCCCCGTGATCGCTGGCGACAGCGTACTGTTGGCCGCTACCGACGGCCGTTTGTATCGGCTGAATCTTCAAGACGGAAAACCGACCTGGCAATATGAAGTCAAAGGGGCGCTGCTAGCATCCCCCGCGATCGCCGACGGAAAGCTGATCCTCACGACCGAAGAAGGGCATATCCTCTGCTTTGGCGGGAAGTAACGGCTGCCGAGAACTTGATTTACTAGTAAACTGTTAAGCAGCTCGGGCCGAAGAATGCATGCGGGTTGCCGATTCCAAACGCAGTCCGCGTCGCTCGGGATGTCTACCACTTCCCACCGCAACGACTCCATCCGACCTCAGAAAGCGAGATCTCATGAGCACTACCGATTCCAAAACCGAAGTCGGCAGCTATTTCATCTCCAATTACCCTCCCTATTCTCAGTGGACGGTCGACGCCCTACCAACGGTCGAAAAGACGCTCGGCAGCGCCCCCAAACCGGACACGCCGTTGGGTTTGTATCTGCACATCCCGTTCTGCCGCAAACGCTGCAAATTCTGCTACTTCAAGGTCTTCACCGACGTCAAAGCCCCCGAGGTGCAACGTTACGTCGACGCGTTGTGCAGCGAGATCGAAATGGTCAGCCAGCTGCCCGTGATGGGCGAAAGACCGTTCCGTTTCGTCTACTTCGGCGGTGGCACCCCCAGCTTCCTCAGCCCCAAGCAATTGACAGCGCTTTCGGAACGACTGCATCGCCACATCACATGGGATGGGGCCGAAGAGGTAACGTTTGAGTGCGAACCGGGCACGCTCAGCGAGACCAAGGTTAAGACGCTTCGCGAAACCCTGGGCGTCACGCGACTGAGCCTGGGTGTCGAGAACTTCACCGATTCAGTGCTCGAAGAAAACGGCCGCGCTCATCTTTCCAAACAAGTCTACGCGGCTTGGGAATGGATCCAGGAAGCCAATTTCAACAACGTGAATATCGATCTGATCTCGGGAATGGTCGGGGAGACATGGGACAATTGGAAGTACAACATCGAAAAGGTGATCGAACTGAGTCCCGAGAGCGTCACGATCTACCAGATGGAATTGCCGTTCAACACGGTCTATTCCAAAGACATCTTGGGCAACAAGATCGAGACCCCCGTCGCCGATTGGCCGACCAAACGAGCTTGGGTCGCGTATGCGTTTGAAGAGCTGAAGAAGGTGGGCTACAGCGTTAGCAGCGCGTACACGATGATCAAGGATCCCAACAAAATCAGCTTCAGCTATCGCGACAACCTGTGGCGTGGCAGCGATCTGTTGGCCACCGGGATCGCCAGCTTTGGGCACGCTCAAGGCGTCCACTATCAAAACCTGCCCGGCATGGAACAGTACCTCGGCGCAATCGAAGAGGGGCGACTGCCGTTGGGACGCGGTTTCCAGCCGACCGAGCATCAGATGCTGATCCGCGAAATGGTCCTGCTGCTGAAGAAGGGCGTGCTGGACGTCGATTACTTCCGCCAGAAGTTTGGCGTCGATGTGATCGATCGCTGGCGCGACGTTTGGCAAGGTTACGCCGACGAAGGGCTGCTGAGTTTCAACGAGTCCCAAGTCGAATTGACGATGGATGGCCTGTTGCGAGCCGATTCGCTGTTGCCGGCGTTCTTTGAGCCCGAGCACCAAGGGGTTCGCTACACATGAGCGAATCGGCTGAGTCGAACGGCTCGTTGGTCTTCAGTATGGGAGAGTTCCAAGCGAGCTTTCCGCAAGACCGTCTATATGCCAAGAACCATATGTGGGCAATGCCCACCGAAGCGGGGCGTTTCCGCTTCGGCTTATCCGCCTATGCCGTGCGGCTGCTGCAAGACGTCTACTTCTTGGACTGGATCGTCGACGCGGGGACGACCGTTGCCGTCAGCCAAAACATCGGCAGCATCGAAAGCAAAAAAGCTGAAAGCGATCTCTATTCGCCACTTGCCGGTCGATTAACAGCGATCAATCCGGAAGCGTTGGACGATCCATCGGCGATCAACGCGGAACCTTATGGCGCCGGTTGGTTGATCGAAATCGAGACCGACGACGCCAGCCGCCTGCTCGACCCGACAGCCTACATGCAGCACCTCGATTCCGCTTGGGAAGTCGCTCAGCGAACGATCAAAGGCCAGGCGAACCAATAGATCGCCACGCTGGAGTCAAAGCTTCAGCCGACGGAGCGCTAAAGTCAAGGCTTCAGCCGACGCCGCGCTGGAGTCGAGGCTTCAGCCGACAAAGCGCATCTTCGGCTGAAGCCTCGACTCCAACAAGCTCCTTAAAACGTCATCCCGGCGTTAGCAAACAGGCCGGCATCGAAGTCGTATTCGTCGCCCGATTCGTATTCGATCGACCTCGCAAAGGCGATCCCGAGTTCGGCAAACCAGCCTCGGCCGCCATCGCGAATTTGTTCGACGCCGAACATCGTGCGGATATCCCCGAGCGTCAGCTCGTCGTCTCGCCCATCGCGACGACGGACGTTAAAGGTATTGCCGCCGGGAGCGATCGAGGCGTAGCCCCAGGTTTCGCTGAGCGGTCCGTTTTTGGCGATCCGGTGCAGCAACCGTGGCCGCGGAAACATCAACTCCAATCGCCAATCCGAATTTGGCCGCCAATCGAGTCCAACCGCCGGCAGCACCGGCAGGTCATCGCGGCCGAGATAGGCAGCTCCAAACGAAACGGTCAAGACTTCGGGGATCCATTCCCAGGCGATGAGGCCGAATCCGGAGAGCCGCCACGAGTGATCTTCGGTTTCAAAATCGGTCCTCAGCTGTGGCGAAACCATCGCCAGAATCGAGAGCCCTGGTTTCCATTGATATCGCGTAAAGAAGGACACGCCGGTTTCGTACAACCGATTGGGGACATCGATCGCGTCGCCGGCGTTCACAAAGTATTGGCGAAAACTGGGCGAGAGCACCAGCAAATTCTGGAAGCTGCCCAGCGGCACCGCCAGTCGAGCGGAGACCTTGTAGTCGGCGATCGACAACGCGTCCTCACCGGCATCGCTCACGTAACCACTGGAAACGCTGACGCCTTGAAACATGCTTTTGCGAAACCGAACGACCGGTTGATCTTCCCAAGCCAACTCCGTCACCGGCTCTTGCCCCCGGCTATCGATCGCCGAAACGCAAAGCCCTAACCCCACCAGGACCATCTTGCCCAGCAACCGGCTGGCACGGCGTAACGCAACCTCCGCCACCGATCGCCAAGGCAGTGGAGCAACCGCGAGCCGCGAAGTCCAGGTTGGATGAATGAGCATGCGCCGAAGGATTGGGTTCATCGTCGTGACTGTCGTCGTGAGTGTCGTCGGCACCGGCGAATACAAAGGAGCTGTCACCCTATAAAAATCCCGCGGGAGCAGTGTCGATGGACACTACTTCCGCGGGACGAAGGACAACCGATTCGGCTAGCGATTACCGGGTCGGATCGAATCCGGTTTGCGCCAACTCTTCTTCTTCCTGAATGATGATCCGTGGCGTGACCATCAACATCAGGCTGTTGGTTTCACGCCCGGTTCCGACATTCTTGAACAGACGGTTGATGTAGGGCAGCTTGCTCAAGATCGGCACGCCCTGCTCGGAGCGGGTTTCTCGCAAACGCTTGATACCGCCCAACAGGATCGTTCCGCCATCGGGAACACTGACCGTTGTCGAAACCGAAGTGAAAGCGAAGGTCGGCAACTGGACCGTGGTACCTTCGTTGACTTCTTCTTCGGATACATCTTCGTCGTTTTCGTCGATCACGCCGTCGTTGTTGGTGTCACGACGCGTCGAATTGCTGGTCGACGAACGCCCTTCGAACGTAAACGTGTCGACTTCACCGATCTGGCTGAAGAACGGCACCAACGTCAGTCGGACGAAGCGTCGGTCATCGCTGACCACCGCTTGCACGTTCAACGCCGTACCTTCGTTCAAGACCACGATGATCGGCTGTTGTGCGACCGCAAAGTCACCGACGATCGGCGTCACACTGATCACAAACGGTCGTTGCGATTGATCGTTGATCGACGCGATTTGACCATCGAACAGCGTCACCTTCGGTGCCTGCAGAACGTTTGTTCGGCTGTCACCCTGAGCGGCTTCCAAGAAGAAGAACGCTTCGATGTCGCTGAGGATCGCAAATCCGATACTGGCAGCGGATCCCGGATCGAAACCACCAAACGCGGGGGCCGACGCTCCGAAGCTGCCTTGGTTGAAGGCAATGTCGAAGTCAGCCGTTGGTGTACCGGCCGAATCGCCGATACCGATCGCCACCGAAGGTCCGCGGTCATCCAGCGGCAGGCTGGAGACATTGTCGTCGAACTCCACGTTAAAGCTGAGACCGATGCGTTCGAAGAAGTTGTCGGCCAACGAGATGAAGCGAACTTCGATCGTGACCTGCAAGTTCTGTAGCTTACGCAACGATTCCAACAATTGAGTGATCTGGTCGTGGACTTCGCTGGTCGTGCTGATCACCAAGCTCAAGTTCGCCGGATAGGGGCTCATCGTACTTGGACCACCCAATGCTTCCCACGTATCGGGAACGACGGTGGTTTGAATCAATTCCATCAGCGAATCAAAGTCGGCGATCGCACCACCACCCATCGAACCGGGTTGTGTGGTTTGACCTTGATGCCCGCCGTTGCCACCAAATCCAAACGCTCCCGGTGCGGTGAAGCCACCTTGTGCCAAGATGTTGGGATTCATCGACGTCGGCGACATCGGGGTGTTATTCGACGCGAGGCCCGTCAACGATACTGGCATCGTGTTCACGTTCAAGCGATTGTTCGCCATCGCGTGAGCCGCTTGAATGGCTCCTGCCAAACCGGTTTCGTACGACGTTGTAAAGTTAGGAATCGGTAGCACCAACGAGGCGACACGATAGGTCACCGGATAGACATCCGATCGCTGCATCTCGCGGCTGGTGACCATCAAGACTTCATTGCGGATCACATAGCTCAGGTCCAACGGACTGAGGATCAATTGCAGGGCACTGCGGAGCGAGATCGGTTGGCTCAAATCGATGCTAACCGATTGATCGCGTGTCATGTTGAAGGCCGACAGAGCGCGGTCGTCGATGTGCATCGGCACGCCGGTCATCTTGCTCAAGGTGTCGATCACTTCGCCCAGCGGTCGCTTGTCGAAACGCACTTCCACAGGAGTTGTTAGACGACTTTCGATTTCCAATTCGCGTGGCCCCATCCGGCGATTGGCCGCACGTTCACGCTGCAACCGCGTAGTGCTCATCGGAGCCCATTCGCGAGCATCGGCAAACTTCAATGGGTTCCGGTCGTCGAACGGAATCGACGATTCATCGACAGCTTGCAACGTGTCGACAAAACCGATCTCTTTCTTGCCTTGGATCTCTTCGGCTTGGTTCAAACGGATTCCCATTCGCGAATTGTGCCACAGCAGCGTCGCGATCGGCGAATCGGGTTTCAGTTCATTAACTTGTTTCGCGATGATCTCCGCCTCGGGATAACGTTGGTCATCCATCAGTTCGTTGAACTGTTCGACCAATTGAGAGACCTTCTCGTCCAATTCGATCAGGTCGAACTGATCTTGATTGATCTCTTCGCGAATCCGAGCGTTGGTCATGTCCAGATCGATCTGGGCACGGTTCTGTTCCACGTATTTTTGTTGCGTAGTGATCTGGCGATCGACCATCGACAACATCTGTTGCCGCGATGCGGAATCCGCATCGGTGTTGGCTTCGATGCTACGACGCAGGCGTTGCAGCCGCTCCAAGGCGCCGATCGGATTGTCCTTCTTGGCTTGTTCGACGTTCGCAAGTTCGCTGGTGACTTCACGCATCAGACGTGCACGAGCCAACGTTTGCTCTTGCGTCACGGCGTCAAACGCACCTGTCGATTCCGCCATCGGACGAGGTTCCGTCGCTGGACGCATCAACGTCAGCTTGTCTTTCAATTGTTGACGGGTCGCGGGATCCAAGGTGGCTTCGCTTTTCCAAGCTTCCAGGAACAAAGCTCTCGCTTGATCGCTGTTGCCGGCCGAAAGCGCTTCGACTCCCTTGCGATAGGTTTCCGCTGCGTCGCTGGGGACCGGCACTTGAGGCAAGTTCGCTTGAACCTGCATCACTTGCGAACGATCGCCGGTGGCGTTGTATCCACTTTGCTGAACCTGTCCCATACCGGGTGCGGCACCAATCGGAACCGTCGCTCCAGCCTGCATAACACCGCCCAACTGAGCGGGATTGAATTGAGCCTGTTGGGTTCCCTGCGGTTGCCGGCGCGACATCGAATCGGCGTCCAGCATCAGCTGCCACGGTCGGGTTTGTCCGGGTCGGAAGGCGGCATCGGGAACTTCCAGGCTGTCGGCCTGGGTCGCGAGCTGTTGCGCGGTTCGGAAATCGCCCCGGTCCATCGCCGCTTGTCCCAGCGCGACCAAGCGGCCCGCTTCGATCAAACGTTGTTCGACAGGCGCCTGTTTGGTGATTTGTGTTGTTTGTGAATTGTCGGAACCGGCGGCTGGCGATTGTCCTACGGTTGTTGGCAACCGGGTCATATCGATAGGAGCCGTCAGGTTGGATCCGGCGGAAAATTGCATCGGTGGAATGCTAAAGCCACCGGGCAACGGCTGCGTCGGGGACTGCAATTGCAATCCCGCTTGGCCGTTCATCGCCGGGACGATTGCCATTAGGTCCTTGGCTTGCACCCCCATCGATTGCAGCTGTTGATACAGCCCATCGAGTTCGGGTCGCAGCTGAGGCACCATGGGCAACATGCCGGCGGCTTCACGGAAAGCCGTCACTGCCACTGGCAGATCCCGGTCCGTTATCGCCTGCTTGGCTTGTTGAACCAAGGCATAGGCTCTGCCTGGATCAAACGGGGTTGGCTGGGCAGCACGAGGCTGGACAGGCACCGGCGCTGCGGCGGGGGCCTGGGCATGCGTATTCACATCAACGCTCGAGAGCACAGCTCCAAGCAGAGCGATTGATGCGATCCAAAGTCTGTAGTTCACCGTTGCAATCAACGCGAATCTCCTTCATCGCGGGCACGCTTTTTAAGCAAAACTAACCCGCCAGCCAATGTTCGCGATCGAAATTCATTTTCGATGCGATATCAAGATCGTCCCGCCGCTGCGCACGCCATCCGTGGCAAATTCTTTCGCAGAACTGGACGACCCAAGGTCCACAATCGTCTGACCAACCAAACGACCGCGTTTGCCCCTCATCATGCGATCACGCAAAACAGTGGGCTGGAGGGTGAGTACCAATCGGAAACTCCCCGCGTCAAGCCAGAATTTCCCCTGACCTCAGATATTTTTCGATGCGGCTCCGGCGGCTGGGTGCCTGGCTAAAAAAGAAGGCCCAGGTTAGCCTGTGGTCTGAAGGGCGTTTGCCTTCAACATTCAAACGTTTTCTGCTTCCTTTAAGCCCCGAGGATTCCTAGGCGATGGCTGCCAAAAAGATACTGATGCTGGTCGGCGATTTTGTGGAAGACTACGAAGCGATGGTGCCGCTGCAGATTTTGCTGTGCGTCGGGCACCAGGTCGACACCGTTTGCCCAGGTAAGCTAGCCGGACAGACCGTCGCGACAGCGATCCACGATTTTGAAGGGCATCAGACCTACAGCGAAAAGCCAGGCCACAATTTTGCGATCACCGCCAACTTTGCGGACGTTCAGGCAGCAAACTATGATGCCTTGGTGATCCCCGGCGGCCGCGCCCCCGAATATCTGCGGATGGATTCGCAGGTGATCGATCTGGTCAAGGCATTCCACGCCGACAATAAGCCGATCGCCGCGGTCTGCCACGGCCCGCAAATCCTGGTTGCGGCGGGACTGTTGGCGGGACGCCAGTGCAGCGCGTATCCAGCCGTTGCCGCGGAAGTCACCGTCGCGGGCGGTCAGTTTGTCCCCGCATCCGCTGGTTTCGACAATGCCCATGTCGATGGCAACCTGGTCACTGCGCCGGCTTGGCCGGCACATCCCGCCTGGATGCGTGCCTTCCTGGAACTGCTGGGAAGCGAAATCAAGCCCTAACCCCAGCCGCTCCGATACTTCCAATCGGACACGCACGTTTCCCCCTTCCTCCATTCAGCTGCGACGCCTGCCGCCCCCCACGGCCGGGCGTCGCCAAGTATCCTCTTACGACTCAAAGGCCCCATGGCAACGCTGCTCCAAATCAAAGGCGGTTTCAAACGATACGGCGAACAAGTCTTGCTCGATGATGCCGACGCAACGATCGTCGACAACGTAAAACTCGGTTTGGTCGGCCGCAACGGCGCCGGCAAATCGACCCTGCTACGAATCTTTATGGGCGAAGAGGAACTCGATTCGGGCGAGGTCACCTACAGCAACAATCTGCGCGTCGGATACCTGCGTCAGCACGACCCGTTCGAACCGGGCGAATCGGCCCTCGACTTCCTGATGCGCGACAGCGGCCAGCCCGATTGGAAGTGCGGCGAGGTCGCCGGCCAATTCGAACTTAAAGGCGTCTACCTCGACGGCCCCGTCAAAGAGCTTTCCGGCGGTTGGCAAACGCGGGTTAAACTGGCCGCACTGCTGCTGCACGAACCGAATCTGTTAATTCTCGATGAACCGACAAACTTCTTGGACGTTCGTACGCAGATTCTGTTGGAGCACTTTTTGCGTGGCTTCAACGCATCGTGTTTGATCGTTTCGCACGATCGCGCGTTCCTGGAAGCGACCTGCGACCAGACCCTCGACCTGACCCGCGGCAAATTGACGATGTACCCGGGCAAGATCGAAGCCTTCTTGCAATATCAGGAAGAGCGCCGCGAACACGATCTGCGCGTCAACAGCGCCGTGTTGGCAAAGCAGAAGCAATTGCAGACCTTCATCGACAAGAACCGAGCCAACGCGAGCACCGCCAGCCAAGCTCGATCCAAACAAAAACAGCTCGAACGCCTGCAAACCGTCGAGATCGAAGTCGACCTGCCAACGGTCCACATCCGTGCGCCAATCATCGATAACCCGCGACAGGGACCTGCGGTTCGTTGTCTCGATCTCAGCATCGGATATCCCGACCATACGGTCGCTTCGGGAATCCAATTGGAGATCGAACATGGCGAACGGGCGGGCATCGTCGGTGACAACGGCCAAGGTAAAACGACGCTGCTGCGAACTTTGGTGCAATCCCTGAAACCGGTCGCCGGAGCGGTCAAATGGGGCTATGGTTGCGAGATCGGTACCTACGCGCAGCACGTCTACACCAGCCTCACGCCGACCTGGACTGTCCTGGAATATCTAGAATCCAAGGCGCTCACCGGGACGACGCATCAACAGATCCTTGCCGTCGCCGGATCGTTGCTGTTCCGCGATTCGCACACCCGCAAGAAGATCTCGGTCCTCTCCGGTGGTGAACGCGCTCGGTTGTGTATGGCCGGCCTGTTGTTAGGCGATTACAACATCCTCGTGCTCGACGAACCGGGCAACCACTTGGACGTCGAAACCGTCGATGCGTTGGCCAACGCGTTGTTGGAATACAAGGGTACGGTGATCTTCACCAGCCACGATCGGCACTTCATGCAGCGGATCGCCACCAGCGTGATCGAGGTCCGCGATCAACAAGTGCGGAACTACGGCAGCGGATACGAATCGTATCTGTACGCGGTCAACAAAGAGGTCGACGACGGAGAGCGTGAACTGAATGCCAAGCGTGGCAAAGCGGGCTCGCCCGCCGGCAAGGCGCCCAAGGGAGACCACCGCGCCGCGCGACGCGACGACCGCAAACTGCGGAAGGAGATCAGCAGCATCGAAAAGAAGATCGCTCGACTGGACGACAGCAAGAACGCGCTGAATCGAGAGTTATTGGAAACCACCGATGCCAAAAAGGCACTCGACCTGCACAACGAGATCCAAGATCTGACGGAGCAGTTGAGCGAAGCCGAAGCCCAATGGATCGAATTGCAAGCATTGCTCCCCGAAAGTGACTTTGGGTAGGCAATTTACAGGGTAGAACGCCGCTGAACCGCATGGTCGACGCAAGATGCCGGGTTGCCGGTCGCGTCGACTTTAGCGGTTGCGCCGCCCAATCTGCAGGCGAGTTTCTCATCCGCCGATCCTAGCTAACGGGCATTTATTTGGCTCGTTGCAAAGGCAGACGGAGAGAACATGACCGATCGAACAGGTGTCACCACGGATCGCGTTCCCAGCGCAAAACGAAATCAATGCGTTGGCATTTGGCGTTTGCTGGAGTGCTTTCATCAAGGGCCTTGGACCGATCTGTTTTACGCGCAGCCCGCCGAAGCGGCCGGTAGTCCGCGCGCCGATTACGTCGTCAAAATGCTCACCGACAGCATCGATGCGCAGCTGGAAGGCCAGCTGCAATTGCGTCAGGAAGCGACCAGCGCCAAAGCGGCCAACCATCCCAATTTGATCGCGCTGTTGGATGCTCGGCTCTCCGCGCCGCGTCCCTATGTCGTCTTCCCACGCTTGGACGGACAACCGCTCTCGACTTGGCTGGGCAGCAAATATTCGCAGCCATTGCCGGTCGGATTGTGGTGGATTCGCCAAGCAGCGCAAGCGCTCCAAGCGTTGCATCAATCCGGTTGGATTCACGGCGATGTGAAACCCGACAACATGCTGGTCAGTCTCAGCGGCCACCTGACGGTGATCGACCTGGGCCTATCAATGCGTGAAGGGGACACGCTGCAAGCCGATCGCTTCCAAGGAACTCCCGCCTACGCCGCTCCCGAACAGATCCAAGGCAAGGGCAGGGCGACCAGCCAGTCGGATATCTACTCGCTGGGAATCGTCTTCCAACAAATGCTCTGCCGCAACCAACCGGCAGTCCCGGCGAAGCCTTTGAATCGCCAGCTGTTGCAAAAATTCCAGGTTCCCGAATCGGTCGTCGGCATGTTGGAAGAGATGACCTCGTCGACCCCGACCGATCGGCCGACAGCAGCTCAATTGGTCGATCGGATCTTTAAACTCGAGATCGAAACGCTCGGAACGCACATCCAACCGTTGGACGATACGCTTCCTCAAGCCGCCTGATCCTGGCGGTGCAGGGCGAGGTACCATCCGGCACGCGTGAGCGTCCGGTTAATCTGCTGACATGCCGTCCGTTCGACGGCTCGCAGGGTCTGGCGTACAATCGAAGGCTCACGACGCCTCGACCGCCGATGATTTGGAGACCCGTGCGATGGTGGATCTAATCGCCGAACGCCCGTTCATGCTGACCTTCATTCTGTTGGCCTTTGCCGTCGCATCGGCCTACGGTTGGATGCAAACGGGAAAGCGGGCGGGGCTGATCATCGCTGGCGTCTTCCTGCTGTTGATTCCGATCGGGATCTACGTCGAAAAGATCTGGGTGACCGACCGCGAATCGCTTGTCGATTCGATCCTGCAGGTCGCCGACGCGCTGCAGGCGAACGACCACCCGCGCGTCTTTCAGTTCATCGATCCCGATGCCGAACCGGCGATCCAATCGGCCAAGGCGGAACTGCCGCGCTTTCACTTCGATCGGGCCCAGGTCAACATGGGTGGCTTTCGCAAGTTCGAGATCCGCAGCGATCTGCAGCCTCCCGAAGCGATCGTCGACTTTACGATCAACGTCACCGTTTCGATGAAAGACAAGAGTCACACCAACGCGCAGGTCCCTCGGCGGCTGATCGTCAAGTTCCGCAAGTCGGGCGACATTTGGCGAGCTCTCGAATACACGCACCTGCCGGTGATCGGAGATCCCGACGGGATGAGTCCCAACGGTGGCCGGCCGCCCACTTTCTGATACGATTGTCGATCCCATCGAGCGCCACCGCGGTCGATTCCCGCGATCTTATGCCTTCCCCGCAGACTCCACACCGATGATTGTTGCCGATTCGCTGAATCTATCGATCGACGGGCAATCGATCATCGAAACGCTGGACCTTCAAATCGCAGCGGGCGAATTCGTCGCGATCGTTGGCCCCAGCGGTTGCGGCAAGACGTCGCTGCTGCGGATGGTCGCCGACCTGCAGCGTCCCAGCGGCGGCAGCTTGAAACTTTCCGTCGCCGATCGCGACCGCCCACCGATCGCCTACGTCTTTCAAGATCCCACGCTCCTCCCCTGGAGGACGGTCCTGGAAAACATCGCGCTGCCGTTGGAACTGGCGGGGAAATCTCGCCGCGAAGCGACCGCTTCCGCGGCGGGCGTGCTGTCGATGGTCGGTCTGCGCGACGACGATCGCAACAAATTGCCGGCGATGCTTTCGGGCGGAATGCGGATGCGAGTATCGCTGGCTCGAGCTGTCGTGATGCAGCCGCAGATCATGTTGTTCGATGAGCCCTTCGCGGCGCTCGACGATCTGTTGCGCAGCCGCTTGAACGAACAGATCCTTCAGTTGTGGCGGCAACAGCGTTGGACCGGATTGTTTGTCACCCATAACGTCAGCGAAGCGATCTTCTTGAGCAACCGCGTACTGGTGATGACCGATCGCCCGGCGCGGATCGCGGAGATCGTCGACGTTCCTTTCGATCACCCGCGCGAAGCTTCTTTGCGATCGTCGATCGAATTCAATCGATTGACCGAGCGTTTGACTCAGTTGTTGCGAGGAGAGGCCAAATGAACCAGCGGGTCGAACGGTTCACCGATTCGTTGTGGCCGATGCTGGTGGCGTTGGTGCTGTTGATCGCCGGTTGGTCGGCGGCGAAGTACCTGTGCGCCGTCGAGGATTACTTCGTTCCCTATCCTTGGACCGTCGTCACCGCCGCGGTTCGGATCGCTCCGGAGCTCGCTGCTGCAACATGGTTGACGGCCCGTGCGGCGGTCTGTGGTTTCGTTCTCAGCACGCTTGTCGGATCGGTGATCGCGATCCTGTTCGCCCAGTTCCGGCTGCTGCGGCTCGGCTGTTTTCCCTACGCCGTGATCTTGCAAACCGTCCCGATCGTGGCGATCGCGCCGCTGATCACCTACACCCGCGGACCCGGCTTTGAGAGCGTGGTGCTGATCGCGTTTATCGTCAGCCTGTTTCCGATCATCGCCAACACGACCGCCGGCCTGACAAGCGTCCCGCGCGGCCTGCAGGAACTGTTTCGCTTGAACCACGCCACGCGATGGCAACAGATTTGGAAGCTGCAGACACCGCACGCCGTCCCGAACCTGATCACCGGGATGCGGACATCGGCCGGACTGGCGGTGATCGGAGCGATCGTGGGAGAGTTTTTTGCCGGCAACAGCAGCCGCGGCCACGGGCTCGGATTTATGGTCCCTCAGAAAATGGACCGCTTGCGCGCCGATGAAGCCTTCGCCGCCGTGGCGATGGCGACGCTGTTAGGGATCGCCATGTTCGCCGCCGTCAGCCTATTGCGCAGCACCGCGCTGCGGCGATGGAGTCAATGAGCGCCGCGCTGGAGTCGAGGCTTCAGCCGACAAAGCGCATCAGCAAGCCGCGGATGCGGCGATCGCATAAAGCCTGCGGCGCGAGCCGCAGGTCCGGACTGCGCACCGTCGGCTGAAGCCTTGACTCCAACGTTGCGCCTCTTCGGCTGAAGCCTCGACTCCAGCGGTTGCGTTTAGGCTGCGGACTTTTGGTCTTGTTGATCGCTGGCGCCCAACCAGTTGACGATCTCGCCGAGGTCCTTCGACCACGCGCTGCTGACGCGGCGAGCGCAGAAGACGTGGAACATCAGGTCGATCGTTTCGCTGAGCGTTCGGATCGCGTCGATCCGGTCCTCCACACCAAACTCGATATCCTCGTCGACGTGGATCTTCGCTCCGCTGATCGCAAACGTCTCGGCTTGCAGGACCAGATCGAATTGCTGGCCATCGCGGACGACGGTCATCCCGGTTTTGCGAGGCAGTTTGCCACATCGAACCGCTTGCATCGCTTCGGGTAACCGCGTCGGCGCTTCCGCCGAAATCACCTCTTTGCCCGATTCGCCCGCCGGGCATTCCAGCGTCAAGGTCTTGTTCAACATCACCGCCACTTCCGACTCATCGGGCAGTTCGAAGGTGTCGGTTTCGTTCTCCAACGTCCACCACAGCCACAGCAAAAACTCGTTCCCCAAAAAGTCGGGAGCTTGCGAATGTTCGCTGGTCCAGGCGATATCGCCATGGTGATGGTTGGGGACAAAACAAGCGGGAACCAGGTCTTCGACTTCGGCTAGCTTCTTGTTGTCGCGTCCCCATTGCATCGCGATCGTCCCGGCACTGACATGCCGCAGCTCGATCTCGAAAGTGCGTTCCAGCAGGTCGGCGCAGTGACCGCTGGCGGTGCCGGTGGATCCGCCGAAGTAGAGCATGCTGTTGCGTTGGTCCCACAGAATCGGGAACTGCTGCATCTTGCGGTATTTGCCAGTCGCGGCTTCGACATCGCAGCGCTGCTCCACCGCTTCTTTGGCTTCCTTTCGCTGCGCCTTGGTCGGCACGCCGCTGGAATTATCTTTCGCCAGCGCCGCCAGTTCCATCTGCAACCAAGCGTTGCGGATCGCTGCGGGAATCTGATTCGTATCGATCCGCACGCCACAGTGCAACGCATCGTTAATGACATTCTTACTGATGTCGAAATCGGGATCAAACAGATGCGATCCGCCGAGGAAACCGACGTGGATGTTTTCGGTCGACGACGTTTGCGTCTGGCCAGCGCGATGGCTGTCTAAGATCTCGATGTGCTCATCAATGAATTGCGGTGCATCAAAACCCGAAACGTCGAATCTCTCAAATGCAAGGCTACCGCCCAAAAATGGCATAACAACTCTCAATCGACTGAAAGGAAACATGGACCGTTCGCGTCGAAGTCTTATCGGCCTCCAATCCTCCGCACATTTGCCGCTCCACCGCCGGGCGATACGACAGTTGCATGCGTCACGATCGCAACCGGCGTCGTCGGCCGCAAGGTCGTGCGACCACCAGAGGGGGCGACGCGGTTGGTAAACCGGCGACCGTAGGGGGCGCGTCGGTCGCCTGAAGGCTCGACTCCAGCGCATGCGCCTTTACAACTTGCCGTTTTTTTCGATTCGGTCCCAGCGGATGGCGTGCTGGTCGTTGGTCAAGCGGCGGTAGCTGATCATGATCGAACCGAGCGTGCCGATCGCGACGGTTGCGGCGATCAGGAACATGATCACGATTTGATACTTGACCGCCGACATCGGATCGACTCCCGACAGCAATTGCCCAGTCATCATCCCTGGCAGACTGACGATCCCCGCGACAGTCATCGCGTTCATGATCGGAATCATCCCGGTTCGCATCGCCGATCGAACCGTCGGGCGGACCGCTTCCCAACGGGTCGCTCCCAGGCAGAGCGCTCCGTCGATCACCGCTCTTCCGCGACTGAGTTCGCTGAGGAACCGATCCAAGCCCAGCGAGATCCCTGTCAACGCGTTCCCCAAGATCATCCCGACCAGCGGAATCAGATACTGCGGCCGCCACCAAGGATCGGGCTGGACGACCCAAACGACGGCGATCGCCGCCACGATCCAGCTGCTGGCCCAGACGCTGATCAGACTGGTGACGTAGATCCCGGGATAGCGCAGCTCGCTGCGCCCGACAGCCGACAGCCCCGCTATCGTCGTCATCAGGGCGACGATCGCCAGCACCGCCGCGGGTTGGTTGACGGTAAAGATCCACTGCAGCACGTATCCGACCAGGATCAATTGCAGCGTCAGCCGGACCGAAGCGACGAGGAACCGCTTGCCCAAGTCCAACCGCAGGGCCAACGAGACCGCGGCGTTGATCAGGATCAGACTGGCGGCGATCGCGACCTGCCACCAAGCCAGATCGATGTAGGCGGTTGTCGCAGCCAGCGGGAATTGAAATGTCAGATCGGACATCGGCGGTTTGAATATGGATTGAGAGGCGTTGGAGTCAAGGCTTCAGCCGACCGAGCGCATTGTTCGTTGGAGTCAAGGCTTCAGCCGACCGAGCGCATCTTCGGCTGAAGCCTTGACTCCAACGTTGCGCATCTTCGGCTGAAGCCTCGACTCCAACGGTGCGCTTGGTCGGCTAAAGCCTTGACTCCAACGAACAATGCGCTACTTCGGCTAGCGTCGCGACTCCAGCGGCGGGCCTACACCAAACCGCCAGCTCGCTCTAACATGATGGAAATGTTACCACTGGAAGAACTCGCCGCCTTTGCTGCCGTTGTCTGTCTGGGCATCTTCGTCCAATCGGCAACCGGTTTTGCTGGCGGGCTGGTCATCATGCCATTGATGTTATGGGCTGGCCAGGGGATCCCCGAAACGCAGGCGGCGCTGCTGGTTGCGACCACGCCACAAAACGCATGGGGCCTGTGGCAGTACCGCCAAACGGTGCAACTGAAAGAATTCGCCTTTCCGGCGACGCTTCGGATGGCATCGCTGCCGGTCGGGATCGCCGTCCTCTCGCTGATCGATGGCTTCCCGGTGCAATTCATCCGTCAATTGATCGGCGCGGTCGTCATTCTGTGCGTGATGATGCTGCTGATCTTCCGCCCCACGCCGCGCGAGCATCTGCACATCGGCTGGACCTGGCTCGCCTTCTTATCGTCGGGCTTCTTCCAAGGCTGCACCGGAACGGGCGGCCCGATGATGGTGCTGTGGGTGCAGGCGCACGACTGGAGCACCAAGCGGACGCGAGCGTTTCTGTTCACGATGTATCTGGTCTCGATGCTCCCCGCCTGGGGCCTGCTGTACTATTGGTTTGGCCAGCGGATCATCAACCCATCGCTGACGGCGATGGCGATCATCCCGCTGCTGCTGGTGGCAACTTGGATGGGGCTGCACGTTGGCACATGGCTGGGCCGGCACCGGTTGCGACGCGTGACGATGTGCGTGCTGTTGGTCGTCGGGCTGGTGGGGCTACTGTCACCGCTGTTCAGCCCGGCCCGCAGTCCAGATAATTCCGCTTCTAAGAACACCACCACGTCCCTCTCTCCACCCACTCGGTAAACCATGATTGCCGCGGACCTGCACGTTGAAGCAAGTGGAATTTTTACTGTCGAAGCCCTGATCGCGTTGGTTGCCCTGACGTTGATGGAAATCGTTCTGGGGATCGACAACATCGTTTTTATCGCGATCAAGACCAGCGGACTGCCGGAAGCACAGCGACCGACGGCACGGCGACTCGGATTGCTGGCGGCGTTGGTCAGCCGGATCGTGCTGCTGCTGTGCATCAGCTGGATTGTGAAAATGGAAGCCCCGCTGTTTCATCTTTCCGACTTGGTGCCGGCCAGCTTGCTACCCGATTCGATTGCGAGCAACGAAGAGGCCGATGGGATTTCGGTCCGCGACGGGCTCCTCTTTTTCGGCGGGCTGTTTTTGTTGTGGACCGGAGTTCGCGAGATCCACGACAAGATCGAACACATCGACGAACACGCCCAGCCCAGCAAAGCCAGTTTCGGCCGCGCGATCGCCACCATCGCAGTCATGGATATCGTCTTCTCCATCGATTCGGTGATCACCGCCGTCGGCATGGCGGATCAGATCTGGGTGATGGTCGCGGCAGTGATCATCGCTGTAGGCGTGATGATCGCGTTTGCCAATCAAATCAGCGACTTTGTCGAGAACCACCCCACGATCAAGATGCTGGCTCTGAGCTTCCTGATCCTGATCGGCGTCGTCCTGGTGACCGAAGCGGTCGGCAATCCGCTGGCCAAGGGATACGTCTACTTTGCAATGGGTTTCTCGTTGATGGTGGAGTTCCTGAACATGCGGTTTCGGATGAAGCAGGTTCCCAGCGACCAATCGCCATGAGCGTTGCCTGCAAAATCGCTGCAAGCTGCAAAGCTTTACCAGTTTGCACTTTATGGCAATCCGCAGCGACAACGGGTGCTTTTTTGCGGAACAATCACCTATTATGTAGAGACGATTCGTCACAATGCCGACATGCTTCGCACGTGGAGCGGTTGGCTGCAGGAACCCCACCCGCCTAAACCGAGGATAGTTCTATGGGACGTCGATTCGTTCCCCTCCTTTTGATCTGCGCCACGCTCAGCCAATCCACCAACCTGTTGGCCTGCCCATTCTGCACCGCAGTCTCCCAAACCCTTCGCCAAGAGATGGCATCGATGGATGCGGTCGTCGTCGCCGAAGCGACCGAAGCGATCGAGCCGTCGGACACCGGCGAAGTCGAACTGACCGTCAAAGTGGTCCTGAAAGGGGAGAAGTTGGTCAAAGTCGACCAACGGGTCAAATCGGTTTACTTCGGCAAAGCCGAAAAGGGACGCCGGTTCATGCTGACCGGCGTCGATCCACCCGAACTGATGTGGTCCTCGCCGCTGCCGCTGACCAAGCGTTCCGAAGACTATCTGCTGAAACTGACCAAGCTGCCCGACGACGATATCGAACGATTGGTCTTCTTCCAGGAGTTCTTGGAGGATGAAGAGGATTTGCTGGCACGGGACGCCTACGACGAATTTGCCGTCGCCCCATATTCGGCTGTCAAAGCGTTGGCTCCGAAGATGCATCACGACCAATTGATCGAGTGGATCAAAAACCCAGAAGTCGCATCGGATCGCCGCCGGCTGTACCTGACGATGCTGGGCGTTTGTGGCGACAAAAAAGACGTCCCGATGCTCGAAGCGATGCTGACCAGCACGCAAAAGAGTACCCGCGGCGGCCTCGATGCGTTGATCGCTTGCTATCTAACGCTCAACGGCGCCGACGGCTTGCCCGTCGTCAACGAACTGTTCCTGGACAACAAAAAGGCCGAATACGCGGACACTTACGCGGCAATCATGGCGTTGCGATTCCATGGCACCGAGACCGATGTGATCCCGAAGGAGCAATTGGTCAGCTCGCTGCACCACGTTCTCAAACGTCCCCAATTGGCGGATCTGGTGATTCCCGACCTGGCTCGCTGGGGCGACTGGTCGCAGATCGATGCCCTAGTCGATCTGTTCAAAACTGCCGAAGCTGGCAACAACTGGGTCCGCGTTCCCGTGATCAATTATTTGCGAGCCTGCCCGCTGCCCGAAGCGGCCGCGGCGCTTGTCGAGCTGGAAAAAGTTGATCCGGCGGCGGTTCGACGCGCCAACACTTTCTTCCCCGTCCCCGCATCGGACGCCCCGAAGAAAGACGCTGAAACCTCGCAAATCTCCGATTCGCCAGCCGCTGGATTGGTCCAAACGCTCGATTCGGGAAAACCGCTGGCCGCGGCTGCGGTTGTCGTTCCGCAAGTTGTTCAGCCGGTAACCGCGCTCCCCGCAGTGAACCCGCTGCGACTGTTGTTCGTATCAAGCATTACCGCCACAAGCCTGACGATCCTGATCTGGCTCGTCATCAGCGGGGGAACTCTGCCGGCGCAGACCTGAGTTCCCGACATTCGTCGCTGCCTCATTCCGCCCGACCCAACAAAGCCATGGCCACGGACATTGCCCCGATGTCTGCAACCGCAGACACCGTCGATTATCCCTATCGAGCCCTCAGCAAGCTGGCGATCGCCTCGGTCAGCTTGTTTATCGTTGGCCTGCTGGGCCTAGTGCCGCTGTTCGAGCCGATGCTTTCGCTGGCGATGATCGGTGCGGCCTGCGGAATCTTCGCAGTCCGTTCGATCAAGCAATTTCCTGAAGAATACGGCGGGCTAATGCTAGCTCAAACCGGAATCTTCCTGAACGTCGCCTTGATGATCGGCGGCATCGCCGAGCACACCTACATCTACCTAACCGAAGTCCCCGACGGCTATCAACGCGTTGGGTTCTACGAGCTGGAACGGACCAAAGGCCCCGACGCGCCGACCGAAAAAGCTGTTGAGATCGACGGCGAAGATATCTTTCTCAAAGGCTACATCCACCCCGCGTCGGGCGAAGGCGCTTTGAAACAGTTCATTTTGGTACCCGATCTGGGAACCTGCTGTTTCGGAGGCCAACCGAGATCCAGTAGTATGATAGAAGTCACGCTGACCGGCACGAAGACAGTTCGCTACGGGCGAACGAAGATGAAGCTGGCCGGGCAATTCGAGCTGAACAAATCGCTTCGCACGAAAAAGGACATCGACAACATTCTGTTCTATCGACTGCGAGCCGATTATGTGAAGCAATAAAAAACCTTCACCCAACGAAACGAGCGTCTAGATGTTGTCCCACTCTCCCGCCTCCAGCACGCTGCGGATCGCGATCTGTTGGATCTTTGCATCGACAGTCGTCCTGCCCCTAACCGCCGCACCGATCGAAAAAGACGAAGGTAAAGAAGCAGAAGCCGCCGCGACGACGACCGAACGCCCCGCTCGCGGCCTGCGTCCCGATCCAAGCGAAGCCAAACCAGCGGCTCCGCCACGGCGGATGCCTCCCAAACGCAAGGGAGAGATCTCGTTCGACACGATCCTGTTCGAGATGGACAAGGAAGCCGACTACGACCCCAGCATGGTCACTCCCGAGATCAAAGCCCTCGAGGGGAAAGAGGTCACGATTCGCGGCTTCATCCTCCCCGCATCGGTCTTC
The DNA here is from genome assembly GCF_007753095.1 of Rosistilla carotiformis. Classification (NCBI taxonomy): domain Bacteria; kingdom Pseudomonadati; phylum Planctomycetota; class Planctomycetia; order Pirellulales; family Pirellulaceae; genus Rosistilla; species Rosistilla carotiformis. The sequence goes on along the minus strand of NZ_CP036348.1, from coordinate 1,183,782 downwards.
CAACAGGTCGGTATCAAACAGTTTGTCCTCGTCCGCGACAACCAAGAATGCTGCTTTGGCCCCGGCGCAGCCCTCTACGACTGCATCATGGTCCGGATGGCTGGCGACAACGGCGCCAGCTTTTCGACGCGTCCGGTCGCTGTCAAAGGGAAGTTCCATCTGACCGAAAAGTACAAGTATCCCGACGGCAAATACTTGGCGATCTACGAGATGGAAGCGACAAAAGTCGAGTAGTCGCGGCGAAGGGGCAGGGCGCCCCCCCGAATTCGCCAGGCGAAACCGACATCACATGGAGCGTTTGGCCAACGACCGGTCGCCAGTGACGGGCGGCGATCGATGAATTCGCCGATCTCGCATCTGTTGCTTTGGGGCGATGCGGCCTATCATCAAGGGAAACAATTTTTCCTTATCATTTAGGCCACGAACAGACGAATGTTGCCCCACAAAACCCTGTTTCCGGGCGTTATCGAACTGAACTTCCAGGCGGGTGAAGTGCTCGGCTGCAACGTCTACCTAGTCCACGACCAGGGCGAATGGACGCTGATCGACATCGGTTACGAAGAGACCGTCGATGAGTTCATCGAACTGATTCGCCAACTCGACTTCCCGCTGTCGAAGTGCAAGACCTTGATCGCCACGCATGCCGATGTCGATCACATCCAAGGGCTTGCCAAAGCGAAACAGATGCTGCGGACATCCGTCACGTCGCATCCACTAGCTGTCGAAGCGTTGCAGACCGGCGATAAACTGACCACGTTTGCCGAGATCAAAGCTCAAAACATCCACTTGGACATGCCGCCGGTGGAGATCGAGCACCAGGTCAACGATGGCGACACGATCCGTATCGGCAACCTGGAACTGGAAGTCTGGCACACGCCCGGACACACCGACAGCCAGCTGGCGTTCCGATTGGGGGACGTGCTGTTCAGTGGCGACAACATCTATCGCGACGGCTGCGTCGGTGCGATCGACGCGCATCACGGCAGCAATATCAACGACTTCATCAAGTCGCTCGAACGGATCCGCGACAGCGACGTCGTCTGGCTGATGCCCAGCCACGGACCGTTCTTCCGCAAAGACGAAAAGATGCTTAACGCCACGATCGATCGCCTGCGCGGCTATCTGAAAATGGCCGACTTCGGCACCCTCGCCAACGAATGGCCGCTGATGGATCAATGGGAGAACGAAGTCGCCGACGGCACGCTCCCCGACGGCGTCGGGATCGAAAACGCGTAGTCCTTGCGGGCCGCCGCATCTTCGATATCGCGCGACGCTCGCGCGATCGGGCTAAACGTCGGCCTGGCGAATCGCTTCGACGAGGCCATCCATCGTGTACTGCTTGGCCTCGCAAGCTACCGAAAAACCAAGCCCCTGCAGCGTTTGGGTCGTGATCGGACTCAGGCTGGCCAGTTTGGTCCGGTGCAGAGAATCGCCAAACATCTGCGCCAACGACCGCGCTATCGCGCTACTGGTGACCGTGGTCCAATCGATCTGGCCATCGGCCATCCGTTGGCCGATTCCTGCGTCCGCCTGAAGCACGTCGCGATTCTGATAAGCGACCACGTCGCGGACGCTCGCCCCCGCATCGACCAACTGCTGCCGCAAAACATCGCGGCCGCGGCTGGCTCGAATCGAAAGGATCTGTTTCCCCGCGGTCTGCGGCGCCAGCGACGCCGCCAGCGAGGCAGCTTCGAAGTCCTCGGGAACCAGGTCGGCCAGCAAGCCATACTGCCGCAGGGCCTCCGCCGTTCGATCGCCTACCGCGGCGATCTGGCAACGCCCCAGCAGTCGCATGTCGCGGCCGAGTTCCAAGATCCGATCCAGGTAAAACTGGACGCCATTGCGGCTACTGAAGACGATCCAGTCGAAATCGGCAAGCCGGGCGATGCTGTCGTCGACGTCGGCCCAATCGGCTGGCGGCGCGATCTCGACGGCGGGTTGATATAGCGGATCGGCTCCCAATTCCTTGAAGGCCTCCCCCAACGCATCGGCTTGCCCAATGGGACGCGTGACCAAGACGCGTTGCCCGAACAACGGGCGTCGCTGGAACCAATCGAGCTGATCGGGCAGATCGGCAACCGGGCCGACAATCACAAGCGCCGGCGGGCGGATCTTGTTGGCTGGGGACAGCCGATCGGCGACCTCTGCCAAAGTGCAGCGGAAGATCTGTTGGTCCGACCAGGTGCAGCGGCGGACGATCGCAACGGGCGTATCGGCCCGCTTGCCGCCGTCGATCAGAGCCTTGGACCAGATGTGGGCAGTGGTGACCCCCATGTAGATCACCAACGTACCGGGGAACTTCGCCAGCGCGTTCCAGTCGAGATCGGTGGCGTCGTTATCCTGCTGGTGGCCCGTTACAAGCGCCACTGCAGAGGCGTGATGGCGATGGGTGATCGGAATGCCAGTAAAGCTTCCCGCGGCCAAGGCGGCAGTGATTCCAGGAACGACTTCGAACGGGATCCCTGCCTGCGACAGCGCCGCGGCTTCTTCAGCCCCCCGCGCGAAGACTGCGGGGTCGCCCCCCTTAAGCCGGGCAACGACCCGCCCCTCGCCAGCCAAGCGGAGCAATTCGACCTGGATTTCATCTTGAGTCCAGATCCGCTGCTGACCATGTTTGCCGACGCAAACAAGTTCGGCATCCGCGGCGGCGTGAGCTAGCAGTTGCGGATTGACTAACCCATCGTACAGGACGATATCGGCTTTTTTCAGACATTGGACCCCCCGCAGCGTAATCAACTGAGGATCGCCGGGACCGGCTCCGATCAAATATACGTGTCCAGGCATGCGGGTCGCCGAATGAATCGGTCGCTCGATGGGGTGAAACGGTGACTTTGGGCTAGACATTTTGGCCCGCTGTCTTCAAACTGCTCCTATTGCATCAATTACTACGAGATTTGTATAGGGAACAACGAATGCCAAATTCCGAAGGTGCTAAAAAACGTCTCCGCCAGAGCTTTGTCCGTCGCGATCGCAACAAGGCGGTCAAGACTGCGATGCGCACCCAAATCCGCAAGGTTCGCGAAGCTGTACAAGCTGGCGACATTAGCGCTGCTGAAGCTGAGTTCCGCATTGCCGCGAAGCGTTTGGATCGTGCTGGATCGAAGAACATCATCCACCGCAACACTGCAGCCCGCACCAAGAGCCGCTTGCAACACTTGATCAAGACTTCGAAACTGCAATCGGCGTAGCACGTTCCTGCAGAGATCGGCCATCCGATCTCTGGCGGACGCCGCTTACGATGCAATAAAAAACGAAGAGCTTCGGGCCCTGCAGCCAGCAAGCCGCCATGCGAAAAACGCATTTGGCGAGGCATGCTGCTGCCATCTCATCTGATCGACAGCGCGCAACTTGCTGCGGGTCGGAAAATCAGCCGAGGCCCGTCAAGCGAAGAGCGAGAAGCGTCCGCCCGTTTATTTCAGGGTATTCGTCGACAATACCCACCAGGCTGGAGCGAGACCGCGCGGCCGATCAGATAGACCACATCAAGCTGGTCTTCGATTCCAGACGGGGCCACTTGCTACCCAAAGACTAATCGGCGGAATCATCATCCACACGCCGATCCAGCGAATCGGCTGGGAAGGGGGCTTCAATTTAAAGAGAGATTGCGCCCACAGCGCCACGCGATCAAGGCGCGGCGCCCGACAGAGATCGCGATCGATCTAGATCTGCGGCACTGCCAACGTTGGTTGGTGCAGTTGCGACTGACACGGTTGACCACCGCCACATGGCTGGCTGCCACAGGGCTGCCCACCACAAGGCTGTGAGTCCTGGCAGGGCGAGGCACCACAGTTTGGTGTGGGACGGATGCCGAAGTGGCACATTCCGAGATTGTCACACTTCCACTGCTCAATGCCGCCGATGACACTGCAGCCAGTCAGGGAGGTGAGGGAAATTGCCAGGAGGAAAGTAAGCTGAATTCGTCGCACAAGATTCTCCGGTATGTGCTGCATGGGCGAAGGATGCCCAAGTTTGCGAGACGCCCCAGCAAATGCAAATCACAATCCGCTATTGGCTCACGATACAGCGCTCCCGATCCGGCCACCCGCACGATCATTACAGATGTTCCGGCTTCGCGCATTGATCCACCTTAACGCACAGACACCGTTTACCTAGGCCACAAAATCGACCCAACCGTTCATCGGCAATCCCCACCTTGCGATCAGCCTCCATGGACAAAACCGCGAGGCGACAAGCGGATCAACTTATTAGGAAGCTTCGACCACAGGCCCGTCCGACTGGTCAACACGCCGATCTGCGTCAGCGGCGTCCCCAAGTCGGCGGCAAGAATGTCCGCGGCTTGTTCGGCGGGGCAGGTGAGGATCAATTCATAGTCCTCACCATCGCCAAGGGCATGCTCCAAGGGATCGCCACCATCCTGCAGCGATAGCGTCTTCGCATCGTCGGAAATAGGGATTTGATCCAATTGCAGCTCGATCCCGCAACCGCTGGCAGCACACAGCCGGTCCAGATCCAATAGCAGCCCATCGCTGATGTCGATCGCCGCGTGGATCGTGAAACTGTCGCGCAGCTGCTGTGCCAGCCGAACTCGCGGAGTGAATGCCAGATGCTTTTGCAGGATACTGCCCCCCAGCGAACCGCTCACCAGGACCGCATCGTCGGGCTCCGCACCACTCCGAAGCCAGGCTTTCTGCGGCGCGGCCTGCCCGATGATCGTAATCGAGATCGCCAACGGACCATCGTAGACGGTGATGTCGCCGCCACTGATCGCCACGCCAAACTCCGCCGCCGTCGCGAGGATGCCTTCGTAGATCCCAGCAGCCACCTGAGTCGCCTGCTGATTGGGAAGCGAGATCGCCACCAGCACCGCAACCGGATCGGCCGCCATCGCAGCCATGTCGCTGAGATTCACCGCCAAGGCCTTGTGACCAATCGACGCCAGTGAATGCTTGTCCAGAAGGAAATCGACTCCATCGACAATCGTGTCGACGCTGGTCACTAACTGTCGCGAAGAAGGCCAATCGAGGATTGCCGCATCATCGCCGATGCCGACAGCAACCTGCGGCAGGTCACGCTGGCGTCCACGCAACCATGCTAAAAAACTTTGTTCCATTGAGGATCATCCGGGACTGAGGTGGCGGCTAGGAGTTTGCAGGGCGACGCCCCGAACATGCCCCGCATGATATACCTAGCCGGCAAATTGCGGACCGGTGGACCCGTTTTTTTTCGAACGGTCGCTTTGATCCCTCTTGGAAACACATAACGATTGAATCGTCGGAAAATGTGTCTAAGATTGAAAGAACCGATTGCGTTTTTGAATCCTAAGAAAAGAATGCCCCCTCATGTCGCGATTCCTCCTCCTTACCGTTGCGTGCGCCGCTGCAATGGCAACCCCGGCGATGGCCCAGTACCCATACCCTCCCTACCCCTACGGAGGCGGCGGCATGTACGGAGCGGGGTCGACGATCGCGGGTAGTGAAATGGCGGGCATGGCCGACCTAGTGCGGTCCAGCGGGTACGCCAACTTGCAAAACTCCGAAGCGGCAATCAACGTCGAACAAGCCCGCTCGCTACAATTAGATAACCGCGTGAAGTACGCAGAAACCTATTATGAAAAGCGACGGATTCGCGAAGAAGCGAAGAGCTACGACCGCAACAAGATCACGCCCGAACAAGTTCATCGGCTAGCGGATATGCAGCGGCCCAAACCGTTGACCGAAAGCCAATACAACCCAAAGACCGGTGAGATCCATTGGCCGTTGGCTGCGATGCAGCCCATGATGAATGGCACCCGGCGACGCATCGAACAATTGATGCAAGAACGCAGCCCCGACGGCCGCCTGGAAGCGTCGGCCTACTTTGAAATCGCACGTCTGTGCGAAGTTTTAGACAAGCAAGTCGGCGCGGAATTGGACACCCTGCCGATGCAAGAGGTTTCCCAGGCGAAAGCCTTCATCAAAAGCTTGTCCTATCTAGCCCGACAAGCCGCTGGCTAGCGGCTCTCCGCCACTCACCTTGCGTCATCCCCCTCGCTGCCATTTCTCTTCGATTCCCGAGTTCACCCATCATGTCCACCGCATTGCGTACCTGCCGATTCCTGTTGGCATTGCTGATAATTCAAACGTCTCTGACTAGCGTTTCCCTGGCCCAATCCCCCGATGTCGCGTCGCTACTGAACGAACTGCGAACGGGAACCTCCGAACAACAATCCGCCGCGATGAAGGCCATTGTCGCCGCGCCGACCGGCCCCGCTCGCACCGCCGCGATTGCCGGACTCGTGAAATTGCTCGACTCGGATCAGCCTGCCGTGCGAGGCCGCTCGGCTTATGCACTGGGCTACCTAGCCGAAGGAAATGTCGACGTTGCCAAAGCGCTGATCCCACACGCAACCGACAGCGACCAACGCGTACGCAACGCGGTCATCAAAGCGCTGATCCGCATCAAAGCCCCCCGGGAACTGACGATGCCAATCTGGGCGCAAACACTCAAAAGCAGCGACCCCGAAACGATCATGCAAGTCATCCATTCGATGGCCGATCTCGGTGGCGATGCGGTGCCCGCACTGCGTGAAACGCTCTCCCACCCCGAAGCTGCCTACTGGGCACTGTTGGTCGTCAGCGAAATCGGCCCCGACGCCGCCGAACTGACCCCAGAATTGATGGAACTTGTGGATCACGCTCAACCTGAAGTTCAATTGCAAGCGATCATTGCGATCGGAAAAATCCAAGGCGATGGGCAGAAGATCGTTCCCGGCTTGGTCAAGGTCCTGCGGGGAGACGCGCCTCTGGCCGGCAAATATGCTGCCTGCTTTGCGCTGAGCCAATACCCCGAACCGACCACCGGCGCGGCCGCCCTGGAAGCGACGCTTGAAGATGCGACCGATGCCGAATTGAAACTGCTGGCCGGATGGAGCCTGCTGACCCTGAACCCGAATTCGGACAAACGGGCTGCGGCCCTGACATCGATCATCGCGGGTCTTTCGTCGGACCAACCGCGAATTCGCCAACTTGCGATCCGTGCACTGGGGAACATCAAACCAGGAGCCAACGGCCCCAACCCCGTAGTGATCGAAGCGATGTCCAAAGCGCTCCAAGACAGCGAACCAGCGGTTATCTCGCAGGTCGTCGATGTCTTGGCCGCCAAGGGAACCGCTGTACTGGGCGTGATCAAAACCGGGCTGTCGAACAAAACGCTTCGCCCGCTGGCGATCGAACTGGCACGTCGCTTGGGCCCCGACGCCGCCCCGCTGGTCCCCGAACTGATCACAACGATGAAGTCGAGCGACGATCCGGAACAAGTCCGTGAAGTCGCGTTTGCTCTGGCCGCGATCGGCACGGCTGCCAAACCGGCAAGCGACGTCCTGGTGGCCGAACTTTCCAACGAAAACCGCCGTGTCCGCTACAGTGCATGTTATGCCCTAGGCAGCATCGGATCGGATGCGAAAAACGTCCTGACCGAACTGACACAGCGATTGGGTTGCGACGACCCCTTCCTACAACTATCGGCCGCCTGGTCGCTGCTGAAGCTGCAACCTGGCGACCCCAAGCTGATCGCGCAAGCAGTCCCCTTACTGACGGGCGCCTTGCAGCACGAAAACGAATTCGTGCGTCTGGAAGCCGCTCGCAGCCTCGGGACCCTGGGACAGGCTGCCTCCGGATCGGTCGACCAACTGAAAGCACTTGAGAGCGACGAAAGCTCGATGGTCCGCGCAGCAGCTGCGGAAGCTGTCGCGGCGATCCAAAGCAAGTAGCCTCGACGCACCAGCTCTCCAGCGCCAGCCTTTGCAGGCATCTCCAACGCGGCGCCCCACGCCGCGATTCCCCTTTGCACCATGACACCGCTTCCATGAATCATTCGATTACCTGCCTGTGCCTCGTTTTCGCCTCCGCTGGGCTTGCCATTGGACAGGAGAAGGCTGCCCCCCAGGACAAGCCGGCCGAAGTGGCTGCCGCATCCGAAGCCAAAGAACCAGCCGATAAGCCTGCGGCGAACAAAGAGGACGCCCCCGAGGAAGCGGCCAAAGAAAAGCCCGCTGACGAAGCAAAAGACCCAAAGACTGAAGCCCCTGCAGCAAAGCCCGAAAAGCCAAAGGCGGATGCCAGCCCCGAAAAGCCGGCTGCGAAGCCCCCCACGTCGATGGTGCCGATCGGCTACACCGACACACAAAAGATCCCCGGACAACCGTGGCGCGTCCACGATCTGCTGCGGCCTCGGCCGCGAGCGGTCACGCCGGGCGACGACTCCCCCGCCGCGCCCCCCAGCGACGCAATCGTGCTGTTTGACGGAAGCGACCTATCGCACTGGGGACACCAAGACCGCAAGGCTCCAGGGCAATACGTCCCCGCCCGCTGGACCGTGAAGGATGGGTACATGGAAGCGACCCGTGGCACCGGCTACCTGTGCTCCCTTGAAAATGTTGGCAGCTGCCAACTGCACATCGAATGGGCTTCCCCCGAAAAGGTTGCTGGAGACGGACAGGGACGTGGCAACAGCGGGATCAAACTCTGGGGCGCGTTCGAGATCCAAGTCCTTGATTCCTACAACAACCGAACCTACGCCGACGGCCAAGCGGGCGCGGTTTACGGGCAGTACCCGCCCGCGGTGAACGCCACGCTACCACCCGGGCAATGGCAAGCGTATGACGTGATCTACGAGATGCCCGAATTCGACGGTGAAGGCAAACTGACCAAGCCCGCCTACGTGACCGTCTTCCACAACGGCGTGTTGCTCCACCACCACCGCGAATTGACAGGCCCTACCGGCCGAGCGAATTCGAATTACAGCGAGCATCCACCGGGCGGATCGATCATGCTGCAAGACCACGGCAACCCCGTCCGCTATCGCAACATCTGGGTCCGTCCGCTTTAAAAGAACGCCCGCCTCGGAACTTCACCAAGCCAGCAGGCGATCAATCCGAAACGCGCTGGCCCGCGGGTCGCCAATCGACGATCTGAATCTCGACCTTCCGGTAGCCCCGGAACTCATTGATTACCGGGCGATAAGCAACGTCGATCGGAGCGTTCAATGCGTTCAGCTCCTCGCACCACTGACCCGCTCCAAACGCAACAGCTCGCATCGCACTGTTGTGCTGCACGAGGTTGACGGTCAGGTGCCGGTCGCCTCCCCCCATCTTCCGAGCGGGCTCCTTCAGCGAGACCCCCGAAGCACAAAAGATCGGCCGCGGATTGCTGTCGCCAAACGGCTCCAACATCTCGACCTGCTTAACCGTTTCGAGATTCCACTGGCTAAAAGACGCTTCGGCATCGATGTTGATCTCGGCCTGATAGTCGCTTGGCACGTTTTGCGAAACCGCTTCGCAGAACGCTTCGCGGAAACGATCCAGCGAGGATTCATCCAAGCTGACGCCCGCCGCTGCGGCGTGCCCGCCGTAAGTGATCAGATGCTCGTTGCACTCTCCAAGCATCGCGTGCAAGTCGACCATTCCGCCAGACCGGGCAGAGCCCACCGCTGGCTTGCCCGCGGCACCGTCAAGCGACAGGATGATCGTCGGCCGGCCGTACTTCTCTGCGATCCGCCCGGCAACCACACCGATCACACCCTTGTGCCAATCGACTCCGCTAAGCACCAATGCAGGATCCTGTTCGGGATCGAATTCATCCTTGGCTTGCTTATCCGCCGCCAGATAGACACTCCGTTCCAGCGTCTGCCGGCTACCATTGAGCCCGTCGATGTATTCTGCCAGGGCGGCGGCGCGGACGGGATTGTCGGTGGTCAGCAGTTCGACGCCCAACTGAGCTTGCCCCAGACGGCCGGTCGCGTTGAGCCGCGGGGCGAGCATAAAAGCGATATCCTCGCTGGAAAGCGCCGACTTCTGATCCAACTTGGTCATCTTCAGCAGCTCGCGCATCCCGATCGAAGGATTCGACAGCAGGCTTCGCAGCCCGTGATGAACTAAGATTCGGTTCTCATCCAACATCGGAACAACATCGGCAACGGTGCCGATCGCCGCGACCGCCAATGACTGCATCAGATACGAACGCAACCGCTCGGTAACCTTCTTGGCGCCGCAGGCCCGCTGACAAACCGACCAAGCTAACTTGAAAGCCACTCCCGCCCCGCAGAGTCCTGCGAATGGATAATGGCTGCCAGGCAGCCGAGGATGGACGAGCGTGGCGTCGGGCAAACGCTCACCGAACTGATGGTGATCGGTGACGATCAGCTCCAGGCCCAGCTCCTTGCACAGATCGGCTTCGTCGGGGCTTGCGATCCCGCAATCGACGCTGATCACCATCTGCTTGCCGCGGGTGGCCAGTTTCCGCAGGGAATCGCAATTCAGCCCGTATCCATCCTCCAGCCGATTGGGGACGAAATAGCTGACGTCCGCCCCAAGCAACTTCAACCCATTGAACAGGATCGCCGTGCCGGTAATTCCATCGGCGTCGTAATCGCCGTAGATCACAATCGATTTGCGATCGAGGATCGCTTGATGGATCTGGTCGGCAGCGGCCGGAACCCCGGGTAGATCCTCGGGGTCACGCAGCATGGTCAAGCGGCTCTCGAGAAACCGCTGAACGTCTTCGGACTGAAACACGCCGCGTCGGATCAGCACTTGGGCGACCACCGCGGGCAACCGGGATTGGCGCATGAGATGCTCAACCCGGCCCATATCATGAGGCAGCAGACGCCACCGCTTGGCCATGGCGTTTCCTTCCGCTGACTTTTAGACTATTTCTTCTTCTCGTTGTGCCAAGTGTGCTTACGCAAACGAGGGCAGTATTTCTTCAGACGCAGCTTTTCCCCACCACCTTTGCGGCGGATGCTGTAGTTGTAATCGCCCGATTCTTCGCAGACCAGGAAGATGGTGTCCGCTTTCTTATTGCTCTTGGCCATTGGCTTGTGCCTCTAATCTCAACAAACTGACGTTGATTTACGTTGTATTTTTACTTCACGCGGTCTCGGGAGCGCTGCCATCGCCTGAGCGAGGAGGCTTGTGCCGCCGATAATCGCGCACGGTTTATAAAGGGTTTGGTTGCCCAGTATGACTTAAAATGCAGCCGTGCGGTAGCCCATATCTTCGGTCGGATCGGTTCTCCAAACCACTTAAAACCGCCCTCGCAGCGGTCCTACCGGTTTGCCGACAGTTCCGCCGCAATCTGAGTCTGCAAAAACTGCGGTGCCCGCGTGATTAGACGCCGCGAAACCGGGTCGATCACTCCGGCAAAGGTCTCGGCCGACTCATAGCCGGCCGCTACCGCAATCCGTTCCAAGAGGTTCGCTTCTGCAGGAACAGCGGGGCTGAAAACGACCGTTCGTGACGAGAGCGCCAGTGCGTACAAGCTGGTCACTAACCAATTCCCATCCCCCAGATCGCGAATCGTCAGCCCAAACGGTGACAGCAACTCCTGCTCCAACGAGGTCAATGTTTCGTGCGTTGGCCAAGGCAACACCGTGTACTCGGGAGTCATACCGTATTGCCAAGCGCTCGGCCAATCGATCAGGACGCGAGCATTACGCGCCGCCGCGACCTGGGCCAGCCAATGTTCGACCGGACGCGGCAGATCGCCTTCCAGCACGACCGCCCCCGGCTCGGGGCGCGGCAGGTCCAACGGCGTGCCGTCGACAAGCCATCGCGATGTCTGCGTCGCGGGCAATTTCGGCGGCAGGTTTCGGCTGATTCGCAGCGCGTCGAACGCTAGCCCCACGCGCCACGCGGCCTGAGGCGAACCCGTCACCTGAACGATGCTGGTCGCCGGATCGAGCGTCAATTCGACGGGATCGTCAGGCAGATTCGCCAACTGGGTGGCCATCGGAAGGATCGTTTCGGGGTCTTGCAGATCGGTCACCAGCAGCGCCGGTTCGATAAAGCTGGCGATCCGAGCATCGCTCGCCCGCACCACCATTTGGCCAGGCGAAGATTGCAGCAACACACATCCGATGGGGGCCAAGATCTCGCGGAGTGCGTCCCCTGCGGTTGTATTCAGGTAACGCCCCGAGACAGGCGACTGGAGATCGATCCCGGCGGAATCGAACGATTCGATATCCAACGTGATCGGCACCGAAACCAACTGCGAAATCATGGCGACGCTGGCCTGCAGCGTCGTGCCGCTGAGATTGATCCCCAGTGGCTGCTGCAGCCGCTGCTGAGCATCGACGGCAGGCTGGGGCGTCGGATAGCGTTCGCTCAGTTTCGGTGGCGGTTCGAAACGAATCGCCTTGACCGCGAGGGGCTGCGGTTTGGCTTCGGGCTGGCCGAGATCGAGTCCTTGACCAAAGATGCTGGAAAACATTTGCAAGCTGGGCGGCAATTCTTCCATCGCCGCCGCTTCGGGTTGATCCGCCGGTTGGCCAACGTCGGCAAAGATCCGTTCGGCTTGGTTCACTCCCGCAGCCGGAGGCGTTTCGTTGCCGGTGGCTGGCTCGGCGACCATCGCCTCGTTCGCTGACGCCTCGGGCGCGGCTGGGGCATCGGCTGGCGCGGCGCCATCGGGGGGCGGTACCGGTGACGTCGCATCGACGTCCGCAAGAGTTGTCGGCGAAGCGGCAGGCTCTTCGCTATCGACCGCATCGGCCGTGTTTGAATCGTCGACAACGGAAGGCTCTCCCTCAGCGGGAGCAGCGGCTTCGTCCGAACCAGGTTCCGCGTCGGCCGAGTCGTTATCGACTGCAGCCGTCTGTGGTTCCTTGGTCAACGAGGACTGGATGAACAGCCCAAAGATCGCGGCCGAGCTGACGATTGCGATCAAGGAGACCAAAGCGATCAAGCCGATCCGGCGATAACCCTGATAACTCGACGGCTTCCAGTCGCCCGGTGGCACCGTCCCAAAGGATCCGGCGGGGAGCGAGTCGTCAGAGTCCTGCGAATCAACAGGCGGCTGGGGAGGACCTGCCTGCGGAAACGATCCCTCGGATTGCAATTCATCTTGAATCGATTCGCTGGTGATCGCTTGGCTATCGATATCGTGCTGGCGACCGATCGTCAGCTGCCCCTCGGTGGGCGGTTCTACCAAGACCATCGCTTGGCAATTGGGGCAAGCCAGGATCTGGCCGAGCATGCTTTCATCGCGCACCTTTAACCGCGAACGGCAGGTGGTACAGGTGATGAAAAATGGATCCACGACCAGATAGCCCCTTGAAGGAATGAAGCCGCGCGATCCATGATCGGGCCACGAGGCATCGGCTTAGGTTCCGCGGCGGCCGACGATCGAACACCACGTGGGCAGCACGGCATTATACAGCTGTCGACAACCGCGATAGCCAACGTCCAGCGGCAATACCCGCGAGAATGAATTTCCTTGGGCCTACGGAAACCCTGAGACGGCGACGACGTCACAACCGGCGCAACCGGAAAATTCGGCACGTCTGCCCGGCGTCGCCGGGCGATTGCGGAGGGGGAGATTAGCGTCCGGCAGCCGCCGCGGCGGTGCGTTGATCGATTTCTTGCTTGAGCTGCATTTGCACGCGTTCGAGATTGCGCACGATCTTGACGTTGTCTTGGTACAGCGCCGCCAACTGGGTCCGCATTGCGGATTTCCGTTGTTGCAGTTCGTTGGCATAGGCTTCGATCGCCGACTTTTCGACGCGATACTGTGCCAACTCCGCTTCCAACTTCAACTTGTCCTCTTGGCCCTTCACCAACATCGTGTCGTTGGCCCCCTTCACCTTTTTCATGATCGCGATTTCACGATTCAAGATGACCACTTTTTCGGCCAGGACGTCGAGTCGTTCGAAGACGTGCCGCTCGATTTCGTCGTAATCGTTTAACGGTCGGACATAGATCTCATCGATCAATTCGGCCACCCCGGAACTGATCAGCTCAGTCGCCTCTTCGTACTTAAAGACCAGTTCGGTCCCCGCTTTGAATTGGACTTCGTCCCCGTCGGCCAATTGCAAGCGGCTATCGACGGCTTGCCCCAAGAGGTCGAAATAGCTCCCTTCGGTCGCTGTTCGTTGGCCCGAACCGTCGACGATGATCGAATGATCTTTCAACAGTTTGATCTTTCGCCATTTCGCTTCGGGAGGATCATCGGCCTGGGCTTGCTTGCCGTCCTTGAGATACGCCTGCAAAACGTCCGGCGGGACCTTGCCGGCCAACGCCGCGTTGAGGAACGCTTCGTCGGCGTCGCCGAAAATCGCTTCGTCCCGTTTTCGGCTCGCCTCGATGAAAAACGGCTCGTGACCGTCCAACGGCATGACTTCATAAATCGCCCACGATTGGGCCTGGCTGATCCCTTGCTGCTGGCGTTTGGAGAGTGCCGAAAGGGCACGCAACGGCTGCAGGGTCAACGATTGAGGCGTGCTTTGGGTGACCAGGTATTGCCCAAGGAAGGTTTGCGGAATTCGGTTTTGATTGGGATCCATGACTTCCGAAAAAGCAAACACCAGCGTTTCCACAGGAATCGCTGCCGTGGGCGCCGCGGCACCGGCCGCCGGTGCGGCAGCGGGGTCAGCGGCCGCATCGGGATCCACCGCTGCGCCGGCGGCGGGTCCTTGGGGCATGTTCAACGTGAATTGGCCTTGTGCGGCTCCTTGCGGGGAAAGCCCACGCCATACGCGTCCGGCATCGACCCGCAATTTTTGCAGCGCCAGTTCGATCGGAACGACCGCGCGTTGATCGCCTTCCAATCCGATCACGCCATACTTCAGCTCTTCTTCTTCGACGGTTGCCTTGTCGAGGCGTTGTTCTAATTCGACCGAGATCTTCTGCCAAGCGACGCGTGATTTTGCCGAAAGCGCCACCAATCCCATGAAAACGCCCGCTTCGATGAAGACGATGGGAGCGATCACCAACGGCACCCAAGTCCAACGCTCAGCACTCTTCCACATCAGTACACCGAAACCGATGACTGAGAGTCCGAGTAGTATTTGAATAACGATTTCCATCGGTGTTCCGGAGTGGCAGAGACAAGCGGATGCGGGGTCGATCGCGTCGGAGCGGACAAGACGAAGGCTTAACCTATGCTCTGATGGTAAGTTGGGACTATTCAAGCGTCAAGAAAAACCCACCAAGAGGGCGCTTGTTCATTAAACCATGCGGAAGACCTGAGGCGGATTGCTAACACCGCGACAACCCGCATATCCGGATCAAGTGGTCCGGCGTGCTTCTTCTCCAGGCTCAATCGCGCCAGCCGTTTCAAGTCCAACCGTAGATCGCTCCGAACCTATACAGGGCCGATAGCCGTGAAAAACGGTACGATCGGCCGCGAATCTCCGCACCCGCAGATCGTGGCCAACCACTGCATTGGGGACATCCCCTCAATCTGGAACGCAACGCTGTCGGGAATGCGCGGTCGATCGAACCCCAACCTTTTGAGCCGCGTCGACGCTGCAACCACCGGCATCACTCGGATCGCGACCAAAACGCAGATCGCAATGAACCTTCGCCCAGCCGCTTAGACCGGCGGGCACCGAACCGCGCTTGGGCGGCGACACGATCAGGATCGATCGGTCGTCCGCAGGCAACAACTCTATGGATAGGGAATTCAGGCATGGCAGCCGACAACCAGACGGTTCTTTTCGTGCGCCCCACGATCGCGGCAATGCTCCGATCATCAACCATCGTATTGTTGATTGCCAGCGTGGTGCTGGGCAACGCGGGTTGCAACCGCGCGCTGTATCGCAAAAAAGCGGACCGCGAAGCGTACAACTTGATCGATGAGAAGGTCTGTCACAGTGGGGAAGATCCCGGCCATGCGCTGCGAATCGAAATCGACAGCCACAGCCGGATGTTCGATCCGTTTGATCCCGACCGTCCGCCGATGCCCAAGGACGATCCCAAATCGAACACCTACATGAACTGCGTCGACGGGAAACGCGGCTATCCGCTGTGGCACGCCAACGGCGACACGAACACTGCCGAAAATCCCGACTGGTGGCGTTTCTTGCCGCTGGATGAACGGGGCGTGCTGGTGCTTGATTCGGACACGGCGTTCCAGTTGGCGCGGTTGAATTCCCCTGGCTACCAAGAGGAATTGGAGACGTTGTACCTGTCGGCGTTGGATGTCAGCAGCGAACGGTTCCGCTTCGACACCCAATTCTTCGGCGGCTTTCAATCCTTTTACACCGCCGACGGACGCCTGCGTTCAGGGGACGGCGAGAGCAGTTCAAACCTGGCGATCGGTCCCTACAGCACGGGACAACGGCCCTGGTCGATGCAGCGCAGCTTCACCACCGGTGCCGACCTCGTCGTGGGAATGGCAAATTCGATCGTCTGGGAATTCAGCGGTCCCAACACACAAAGCGCATCGACAGTGCTCGACTTCACGCTTATCCAACCGCTACTGCGCGGTGCTGGACGCGACCGCGTGATGGAGCGGCTGACGCTCTCCGAACGGCGACTGCTGGCGAACGTTCGCGCGTTTGAACGCTACCGTCGCAGCTTTTATCTGTCGATCACCACGGGCCGCAGCGTCGATTCGGGCCCCTCGCGCAGCGGTGGCGTGTTTGGCGTCGGCCTGGAAGGCTTCTCGGGACTCGGCGGCGGCTTCGCCGGACTCGGCGGCGGTGGAAACGCGGGAATTGGTAACGGCGGCGGCGTCGCCCAGGCGGGCGGTTTCCTGGGCCTGTTGCAGGACCAACTGCAGATTCAGAACCAAGAGGAAAACGTGGCTCGGCTGCGTGAGAACCTGTTGTTGCTGAACGACACGCTCGTCGAAATGCTGACCACGATCCCGCTGGACCAGGAAGCAATTCCGCGGCAACGCTTGCAGGTCGCTCAGGCCCAACAGGCGTTGCTCTCAGCACAAAGCCAATTGGTCAGCCAGCAAGCGGCGTTTAACGCATCGGTCGATTCGTTCTTAGGAGACCTGGGACTGCCACCCTATCTCTGCGTCGAAATCCGCGACCCCGTGCTCAATCAATTTCAATTGATCTCTCCCGACCTGAAAAACCGTCGCAACGAGATCGCCGATATCCGCACCCGCGTGGGCAACATCAATACGAAACTGTTGCTCTCGGGCAAGGAAGTCATCAATCCAACCACCAACCTGCCCGAATTGAAGATCGTCTGGGACGAACAGGTCGCCGAATCGTTGCAGCAATTGCAAGCACAATTGGCCCCGATCGCCGCGCTGCAGCAAACGTTTATCCAAACCGATCTCCCCAACATCCAACGCGATATCGAAGCCTTGGCCGCGGCGGTTCCCGATCGCCAACGCGCTTCGAGCCAGTTGTTGGAGATCTACCAGCGTGAAAAGGACCAGATCTGCACGCTGCTACCGCTGACGATGGTCGACGAATCGCTGTTCGACCCCGCCGATTTCGAACGCATCGGCGACGGGCTTGTCGAAGATTTCAACAAGCTCGAAAGTCGCATGAAAGCTTACGCGATCGAAATCAAATCGATCGACGAAGGTTTACAAGAACTGGTTCACTCGCGCGATTCTCAACAGGCGATCCAACAAGCCGACCGCCAAGGCGGGTTGTCCGAGCAGATTCGCGACAAGGGAATCCTAGCCGCTCAAGATCTGATCGCGGCGATCGGCGAGGACGTCCTGGCGATGCAACTGATCCAGGCGCGGGCACGGATCGAAAGCGTCTCGTTGCCGGAGGTCGATATCAGCGCACCGCAAGCGCTCGAAATCGCGAGACAACAGCGGCGTGATTGGGCCAACGCACGCGCTTCGCTTGTCGACTCCTGGCGTTTGATCGAATTTAACGCCGACAACCTGGAAAGTTCGCTCGACATCACCTTCAGCGGCGATATCCAAAACACCGATAGCAATCCGTTCAAACTCCGCGGCGATGCGGGACGATTGCGTGCCGGACTGCAATGGGACGCACCGCTGACCCGGCTGCAGGAACGCAACACCTACCGTCAATCGCTTATTGAATACCAACAAGCACGCCGGAATTACTATCAGTACGAGGACGGGGTGTGGCAGTTGCTGCGGGGTCAGATCCGCCAGCTGCGCGCCAACCAAGTGAACTTCGAACTACAACGCTCGGCGGTTCGCATGGCCGCCGAACAGATCAGCTTGAACGAGGACTTGCGACTGTTGCGAGAGGCCCGCGGTTTGTCCAGCGGTCCGACCGCGGCTCGCGATATCATCTTCGCGTTAAGCGATCTGTTGAACGCTCAAAACGGCTTCCTGAACATCTGGGTCAACTACGAAGTCGTGCGGCGCAACCTCGATCTCGATATGGGAACGATGGAATTGACTCCCGATGGCTATTGGATCGATCCGGGCGTGATTCGCGCCGATACCGTCGGTAGCATCAATCGGTTTTCCGGCAACACCCCCGGGATGATCGTCGAGGCCACCGACATAAACCTTCCGTAGGAAGATCAACGGATCCGACATTTTGTTCAATTTTCACTAGACAACGAATCGGACCCAGGACCAAAATTACAGGGGCGTGAAGCACGGTCCGCGCTTGGGCAATGATTCCAAATCAGGTCGAGAGTGCAATGAACAGTGAAGGCGACAGCAACAACAATCCAGAACTGGATGAATTGGTCGAAGGTGTCCGGCGTGGCGACAACCTCGCCCTGGAACAGGTATTTCACCAATATTTCCCTTACCTGGTGTCGTTTGCTCACAGCCGGATGCGCCGCCGTCGCCTAGGATGCGACGGGGAAGGAGCTGCGGCCAGCGCCATGCGCAGCTTTGTCAGCGGGGCGGGAGCAGGACGATTTGCCCAACTGAAAACTCAACAAGACCTCTTCCGATTGTTGAGTGTGATCGTGTTGCGGAAGTCAATCAAATACAGCAATCGCGACGGACGCTACATCCACATCTCCGAACAGGCGGGCGACTCGTCGAGCAACAACTTCCTTTCGATCTTCGCCTTCCCCACCGGGCCGGTGGCCGAACAAGCATTGATCGTCCAAGAAACGTTGGAACAATTGCTGCAAGCGTTAGGGAAAGACGTTTTGCAAACCATTGTGCTGATGCAACTGGAAGGACACGCCAAGCCGTTTATCGCCGACGCATTAAAGCTCTCGGTTCGCACGGTGGAACGACACATCTCCAATATCCGCGATACCCTGACCAAGATTGAAGCAGCAGAAAACGAATGACGGATTGGAACGAAGCGGAAGTCGACGAGGCGTGGAAGCAATTTGAAACGTCTTGGCGACGGGGCAAACCGCTGAACATGTGGGATGCGATCTCTGCGGTCAGCCCAGTCTATCGCCGCGATTTGGCGGTCGAATTTGCCATGATCGATCTGGAGTGGCGATGGCGTCTGGGCGTCGATAACGAACCGCGTGACACACGGTATTACGCCGACATCTTGGCCGCGCTTCAGCTGAATCCCGAGCACTACGTGTCGATTCTCGAACATGAATACATCGTCCGATCGCAGTGGGGCGATCGCCCAACAATCGACGAGATGCTCGTCGGACTGCCGGCCAGCGAACAGCTCCGCCGTATTTTTGAAACGGCACTGGACGAAAACTTCCCCGTTTACTGCTTTCTCAAAAATCGCGGCGAACGTTTTCTAGAGCATCGAAAAAAACTGGTCACGGTCTTCGGCCGACAACAAGCCGAAGAACCAGAAAAATTTGCGTTACTCAGCGAGCGATTGAGCACGCGTTGCGTGATCGCAAACGCCGTGGAGACGTCGATCGCCCCTGCCCATCTCGAACTCAGACGCGTCGGCGCCGACCGAATCGTTGCCGAAGTCCTCGTGGCAGACGCGAAGTGCCTCGCCGCGGATCAATTGCTGTTGCCGCGGCAACCGGTCGAATTGCAACTGCCCCAGAAACTGCAAATCGAAGACTACGAACTGGTCCTCGATTGCGGATTCTAACGCATCGCTCCGTCCGACGGCCGCAAGCCTCGGTCCCACCCGGCGCTCAAAACGGCACGCAACCGCTTTCACACAAGAACTGCATCAACGCTCTCGCCGCTCGAAACTTGGCAAGGATCGTCGTCACCAAATCCGGTGACGTCACGTCGCTCTCGGCCAACGGACTCAAGCCGATGAAGTCTTTGCGACGCAGATCGTCGATCAACGGATGATCTTTGAAAAAGTCGCGGGGCGTTGTCTTCAGACTCTCTCCCTCCAGACGATAGTTCTCGCGGAAGGCCTTGGCGTCGCGTGCCCGTTTCCAACGCGTCGGTTCATCGTCGATCTTGCGTCGGATCGCCAACAGTGCTTGCGAATCGGGATGCCAACACCCCGCTCCGACGAAGCATCGCTCTGGCTCAAAGTGAACGTAGAAGCCGGGGGCGTGAACATCTTTGCCCGCCTCGTGGCGAAACTGGATTCCGATGTTCGTCTTGTAAGGCGTTTTATCTTTGGCGAATCGCGTGTCGCGGTGGATCCGCATCAGCGAACCGCCAACGCGTTTGGCGACTGCCGGAAAGAAAGGAGATAGTTTTTCCAAACGCGGACCGATCGCTTCGATCAACCGCAAGCTCGGCTCGCGGACCGACGCTTCATACCGCTCTTTGTTCTCCGCAAACCACTGGCGATCGTTGTTGTGCCGCAACTCTTCCAGGAACTGCAAACAGTCGTCCGTATACATCGATCGGGAACTCATCGGGTACCTCTCTCCGGTATCGCATCGCCTGCTTCAGCGCTCTCGCCGATCCGCCGCCGCGCCGAGTATACTACAAATCACGTAAGAAAAACCTCGTGCCCAACAAGGATCGTCTCGCTCATGCACCCTCACGGATATGTCCGCATCACCGCCGCGAGCCCTCCGGTTCATGTGGGCGCACCTCGCAAAAACGCGGTGGAGATTCAAGTTCTGCTGCAACAGCACGTTGAATCGGACATCGTCCTTTTTCCCGAACTCTCCCTGACCGGCTACACCGCGGCCGATCTGTTTGGACAACAACAATTGCTCGACGCGGCGATGGACGCGTTGCAGCAGATCGTTACCGCATCGGCCGGCCGCGATCAATTGATCGTCGTTGGGTTGCCGGTCAGTGTCGCGGACAGCCTGTACAACTGCGCCGCCGCGATCGATAACGGCCGGCTGTTGGGAATCGTTCCCAAACAGTTCCTCCCCAACTATAAAGAATTCTACGAGGCGCGGTGGTTTCGAGCCGCCGACGGCGGCGAACCGGCAACGATTGAAATCGAGAACGAACCGATTCCCTTTGGCATCGATCTGCTGTTTCGATCGGGAGATGCGGTTGTGGGGATCGAGATCTGCGAAGACCTCTGGACTCCCAATCCCCCCAGCGGCCTGATGGCAGTCGCGGGGTCTAACATCTTATTAAACCTGTCCGCAAGCACAGAAACGGTGGGCAAAGCCAGCTGGCGAACCGATCTCGTCAAGTCGCAATCCGGACGCTGCATCGCCGCCTATGCTTACGCCGGCGCGGGCCCAACCGAATCGACAACCGATGTCGTCTTTGGTGCGCATTGCATGGTCGCCGAAAACGGAGCCATCCTGAGCCACTCGCGCCGCGTGGGCGATGGTCAACCGGCGTGGCAGGGGGCGACATCGGCCACCGTCGATGTCGACATTCAAAAACTGGGACACGATCGCCGCACGATCGGTTCGTTTGACGACGCACGCAGCACGCTACCGCGTCGATATCGCAAGATCGATTTTTCGCTCGCCCAAACTCCTGATCGCGCCCTGCAGCGCGACATCGCTCCGCGGCCGTTTGTCCCGAGCGATCCAGATACGCTTGCCGACCGTTGCAGCGAGATTTTTGAGATCCAATCGGCCGGCTTGGCTCAGCGAATTCGTCAGCTGCCCCAAAATATGCCTCTCTTTATCGGCGTCTCCGGCGGCCTCGACAGCACGCTCGCGTTGGTCGTCGCCGCGAAAATGTGCCAGCGCTACGACTGGCCGACCTCCCGAATCCACGGAATCACCATGCCCGGCTTTGGCACCACCGACCAGACGCGGGAGAGTGCCGACCGGTTGATGCAACAACTGGGCGTGACGCGGGAGACGATCGACATTCGCCCCCTGTGCCTGCAAGCGTTTCAATCGCTGCAGCATCAGCCGTTGGGAATCGATGCCGAAAATCGGGACGTTGAAACGCTGCAGCTCCAGTTGGTTCAAACGCCCAACGATGCCCAAGACTTGGTGTTCGAGAACATTCAAGCGAGGATTCGAACCTTTTTGCTGATGAGTCGCGGGTTTGTTTTGGGAACCGGCGACCTATCGGAACAGGCGTTGGGATGGTCGACCTACAACGGCGATCACATGTCGATGTACAACGTCAACACATCGGTCCCCAAAACGCTAGTCCGCTTCCTGGTCCGATTCGCCGGCGACCATCACTTCGACGAATCGGTCCGCAGCACGCTGCACCAAATCGCCGACGCGGTGATTTCTCCCGAACTAATGCCCCCCACCGAAGAGGGAGCGATCCGCCAGAGCACCGAAGCAACGATCGGGGCTTATGAACTGCACGACTTCTTTTTGTTCCACTTCATCCGCAACGGCTACACGCCCGACAAGATCCTCTGGCTGGCCAAGCAGGCCAAGTTTTCGGAACCTTACGACGACAAAACGCTAGCCGATACGATGCAGACCTTTTTCAAACGGTTCTTTGCGAATCAGTTCAAACGGACGTGTGTCCCGGATGGCCCCAAAGTGGGCAGCGTCAGCCTGTCGCCGCGGGGCGATTGGCGAATGCCGAGCGATGCCGATCCCGACGCCTGGCGGCGATAACGACGCCGATGCGGCAGAACAGGGCGTTAGCGAGCGAGAATCACCCTGTAACGGTCATTGAAGAAAAGGGGCATAAACCGGGCCAAAGCGAGCCGGTCGGCAATTTTGTCCCCTGCAGGACTAGCACGCCTGCAAAAATCTTGTAAGATTTGGACAACCTGGCAACGAGCGAGACATCGCTTTCGGCCAGCCAAAGGTATTGCACTTCGGTGCGGATGCCTCCGTAGCTCAACTGGATAGAGCACCGGTCTTCGGAACCGGGGGTTAGGGGTTCGAATCCCTTCGGGGGTATAGCCCCTCAAAAACATTGAGTTTTTGAGGGGCTTTTTTTTTGGGGGTGGACGGTTTGGACGGCAAAAGTGGACGGTTTGGACGGTTAACCGTCCACCCTCCAACCAGCCTTTTCCCCTGCATTTTGCATACTCCGAACCCTCGCCATCCAAACCGGCCAAACCGGCCGTCCACCGAATTTCCCAGAATCACTGGATTTTGGCTCAGCGCACAAGAAGCGCACAAGGCTGTTTTCAGCGCGCACAAATCCGGCGAGGGGATGAGAATGGGCGCACAAATACCGCCCTAGAAAGGGATCGGCGACTAGAATGGGCTTAGCTGCTTGGCCGCTTCGATCGCGTTGTCGCAGTCGCGTTGACGCATCTTCTGATAGTGGTCTCGGCTGACCTTGACGGTGTGCCCAATCCACGTCGTCACTTGCCGCTCCGGGAAGATTTCAAGCAGGTCGTTTTCGCAGCTTGCACGAAGGTTCTGAAGTAGCCGCCCCCACGGTTCGCGGCCCGATCGCAAAACCGCCTCCCTTGCTCGCTGGTAAGTAGCCGATGACGATCGGCTACGCATCTGCTCTGACACGACAAACCGAGTGTCGCCCGTCGATTTGCGCTGGCGCTCAAGTTCATCGCGAACGTGATTGAATAACGGCATCACCCGAGGCTTCTTCTTCTTGCTGTCAAGAATTGTTAACGTGCCGGATTCGACGTCGACGTCCTGCCACTTCAATGTGCGAACCTCCGAACAAGTCCGGAATCCAGCAAACCGGCCCATTGCAAACGTAATCCGAATGTCAGGTGTCAAACATGATTCCATCGCGTCGAGAACCCACTCGGCCGGGATGTAGACGTTGCGTTCGTCGTTGACCATGCTGGCCAGCGATAGAATTGAAAACGGACTGTGTTGACAAATCCCTTGCTTGACAGCCCAAAGCCCGATGCTGCGCCACATCTTATTGTCACGCGTCCACGTTGCTTGCGCGTAGAAGTTCCGCTGCCATGAATTGAAGTCGGCCAGGATCCGCTTTGCCGATTCGCTGAACACTGGTGCGGCGGTCGAGTGAACCGAACGCATTGTGGGCTCGATGTCTTTCAGCTGGACGTCTTCGATTTTGCTAATTCGATTCCGTAGCATCACGCTCACGTTGCGTGTCGATTTCGCACTGACGTCGGATCGCTGCTTGTAGTCCGCTTCGAACGCCCTTCCGAGTTCCCCCACGGTCATATCATTGGTGCGGAAGTCGAACAACCCAAGCTCGCCTAGCTGGGTCTTGTGCATTTCGGATAGCGATTGTACCCACGCCAGCAATTCTGGTGGAAGAGTTTTGCTGCCGTGACGGTTGTGGTTGATCACGGCATCGACCTGCGCGGCAAACTTCCGCGCTTCGGATGTGCTGACTTTTCCGATCGTCACGTTTCTTCGCGCCTTCTGGTACGAAGCGATCAGCGTCCATGTGCCGTTAGGATGTTTCTTCGGTTTTGCCATTGATCATAAATTCCACTAGCGAAACCGTACTAATTAGACGCCGCTTCATTGAGCTCCGCTTGGTCGCAAAGTCGCCTCTATCGCAATATCGTTTGATCGATGTAGCCGATAGTCCGGTATAGCGAGCTGCCTCGCCGGTCGTGCAAAATTCGCTATCGAGCATTTCCCAATCGCTTGGCTCCAGTCGATCGGCGTGCTTTGTGATCACTTCTTCGGCATGGACACGGTTGGCCGATTTATCGTCGCCGCGGCCGCCTCTCAACGCCAGCATCTTTTCACAAATCTGACGCTCGGTTCTGGCGTCAATGAGTCGTTTTTCCAATTCCGCTTCCTGCAATAGTGCAGCCCTATACCTCGAAACCGTTGTATCCACCGCCATGGTCAAATCCAGTTGACATTGCCGCTGGCCGCAGTTACCCTTGGGCAAGCAGACAGCGGTCCGGCTCAATGAGCAGGAAAAAATGGTTGTTGCTGATTCGTCCTTTGAGTTGTTAACCCTCTGGAGGACGGTCGGCGTTAAGCTGCAAAACTTAAAGGCAATCCGACGCCAATCGGAGGGCCTTTTTTATTGCGCAGCCACAATGCGTGACGCGAAAGCGATTAGGGAAAACGGGGCATGGATGAACCATCCTTGGAATTGCGCGCCGCAATAGACAATCCACGCGGCGGCGGACTGATTTCTTGAGACACTGGTGATGCACTGGATTGAGATTTCGGGACGGGCTGCGTGGTGCGACTAACACCACGCAGCCAGCCGTTTCACAGAGTAGGGCTTGGAATTGCGGTTGTCAATTGTCGCGTTGCCCAGAGGACATGGTCGCGTCCCACGTCAATGGACGTTGTTCTGGGTGTCGCGAACACGCAAATCTAGCCGCTAAATCATGCCCAGCAAACGGAATGTTGAGCAGATATTAAGATTCCTGCAAATGACCTGATGTGTCATTTGAGCGAGCTACGAACGGGCGCAAATTGCGAAGACGGAGTGCAGGCCTCGAAAGAGTCGAGCCGCATCGCGTTCAATCACAAGAAAAAGAAGGGACACCGTTAAGTGTCGCCGATAGCAGCGCCGCGATCGCGGTCTGCTGCTCGTTTCGAGTTCGCCCAAACTTCAGCAGCGCGTGACGGTTGGCGTTGCGAACGATCCGCCTCGAGATCTCGGGCAGCCCTGAATCGTCGCCGGGGCGAACCGCATTCAACGCGACACGCAGCTGCAGGCAGTCATCGCACGGCCGTTGCAAGTCGAGATCTGGGTACCGAGCGATCAACGCGTCCCCGAGTCGCACGCCGTAGGTCACCATGAGATCGTGCAAGTGCCACCGCGTTTGCCTCCCGTCGGCACGTGTTCGTATACGGTGCTACCGTTGGGACGCATCCGGCCAGCCGACGAAACATAGCTGCTGGTTGGTGCATCGTAAAACACTCCGCCGGTGTATCCGCCAGGGGCGTCCCATTCAAACGGCACAATGCCTGCCGGAATGATATCGAGAGTGTGGGAGGATGTCTCCTCCGACAGCAGCCCCGGAACAATCTTCTGGAACGTCCATTCATGCCGCGGCGAACCAGGCACTGCGCTGTACCCCAAGTACATCCGCACGCGAAGTATCGTCTCGTCCAGGTCCGCACGGTACCAGATCAGCACCTCCACACGCATCGATTTGGAATAGCCGTTGCCAGAGACTGGCACGTCGTAGGTGAACCGCGTGACGGCACCGTTCCCAGTGCTTCCGCCAGACGTCGTGGAGTTACGCGAAATCGCTGACAATTCGTACTCACCAGACGGATCGAGACCGACGAAACCGTTGACACGCACGACCCGCTCCCAAGCGTCGTTGTCCCAATAGGCGTCAATGTATTTGCCCGTCGATTGGTCGTAGATCACAACGTCGTTCGTGCTCCAACTACTGCCGCGGTTGTAGTCCAGCAAGTATGTTGAATCGTCCCCAAACTGCACGATGTCGATCCAGTAGCTAGACAGGAATCCACCATTGACCAGCGCGTGAACGCCGCCTGTGTCGAAGTCAATGGATGGTGAAAAATTCCAAGTGTTTGCAGTTTCGCGAAACCCACCACCCCAGTATTTGTACTCGTAACATGCGTTTTGCTCGAACTTGATTCCCGCAATGGTTTCGGGTTCGTCGAAGCTCTCCAACATCAGCCGGTTTTCTACCGTAGCGCCAACCCCCGTCAGAAAGTCATCCGTTGCCGCGTTCACATAGTCGTCACCAGGCCAAGCTTCCGACGAGATACTTGGCCACCGCGGATCCGTGTGCGTTATCGCGCTCAGATTTGGCATCATCCGCAATGGATGGGCGTAGATTGATTGGCCATCGCTCCCACGCACCGATTCTCCGGCCGGTGCGAACTTCCCACGCGTCAATTGATCCACGCAGGATATCGCGAGAGTCCCACCTTCGGAGGCGTCAATTGATTCGGTGCGCAGGAGGACGCTGACCGGATACTCGCTGATTGGGATCGACTGCGGGTTGTCGATCTCGGTTGAGTACATGACACGGGAAAACGAAACCTCATCGGAGATGACGTCGAAAAACTCGCCACGCACCCCGTTTCCGATCGGGTGACCGATTCGCAGTTTGCCATTGATGGCTGGGAAACTCACGACCGCTTGATCACCGTATTCGACCTTGGCCGGCAGCGCATCGAGAATGATCCGCGTGTTGGCTGCAAGCTCGATCGACCCATCTTCGTTGACCGTCACGCTTCCTTGGACCACCGTCCATCCAATCAATCCACCGTCGCCATCGGCGACAAACCGATGCGTGGCGATTCCGCATCCACCACCACAGCAACAACCGCCTGGGCTCCAACTGAAGGCCATCGTCAATTTCTCTTGGTGATGTCGAGGATAAACCGCTTCATTGCATCGTGATCAATTGCGTATCGTTCGAGCAAGATCGCTTTGCTGGTCTCGTGATCCTGGTTTGACCAGCGGATCGGGTGGGGCGTGTGCTGGAATACCGGTCGTTTGTCGACGTGTATCGGCACGCCAAGCAAGTGACAGTGGTACGGCAGCCACCAATCCCAGCCGGGCATGCCGACCAAGAAGCCAACGTTGGGGATCTTGTGCCGGATATCACTCGGAACAAAGAACGCATCTATCCCCCACCGCTCCAACTCCGGACCGTTGTGGCGGATTCCGCAGTAGAGCGTGCCGGGACGCCAATCCCAATCGATCGGACCGGTCAACGAGATGTCAGAATTAAGAACAAGACCGGGCCCTTGGTCGATTAGATCGGTGATGTAGGGCAAATGCGGTTTCGCAAATTTGCTTTGGCTTGGGGACACGGCCAGCGAATCGACCCCGTCAATCGGATCGATCACATCGAGCGTCGACTGAACCGCGGCGACCGCGTGACCGTATCGGCTCCAACTGTCGATACATTCCTTTTGCCGGTCCATTCGCGAAGGGGCCAGGCTCGTGATGATTCGCATCACCCGTCCTCCCGTCGACCTTCAAAGTAATCCCGGACGCCAGCATGCAACGCGGGTTTTTCGGTGCACCATTCGGTTAACCCACTTGCGCCAACGCGAATATCGCGTTGATCGTCGAATCCAAGGTCCGCAAGCATCTTGTGACGCTCGACATACTTCCGATTCCCTCGGTCGCCATGCCAAATGTGATGTGCGGGCTTCGGAAGGTGCGAACAGTATCCCTTCATTCGTGCATACAATTCATCGTCTCCGGATCCGATGATCTTGTGATGCGGGAAGCCGCCGATACTCCGTAGCCAATCGACTTCCCCGACCCAAACGCCACCGGGACAGTATCCGCCGGAAACCGTCCCGCCAAAGCTGGTGTCAACTCCATTGCGATCGTAGCGAATGAACTGGTCGAACAACTGCACCGCATGAACGGCCGGCGACAACAACGCCACGCCATCGGCCAGCCAACGGTCGTAGTGGTAGTAGATGTCGTGATCCATCCAACAAAACAACCGCGTGCGGCATCGCTCCAAAGCGATCTGCAGCAACGATTCCTTTTGCCACATGAAGTGTTTGGCTCGTGTGCCATAGACGCGGACCGAACCGTCGATCTCGGGCGCGTCGCCATCAAGCACCGCCTCATAGCAAACCATTTGCGACGCCAGGTTACCCAGTGTCGGCAGCCATTCGTAATAGGTCTCCCGAGCCCGGCGAAACCCCACCGGGTTGAAGTGCGTCGTCACGATCGTGACGTCGTCGGTGGTGTAGATCTTGCGAGGCCGGTAAACGACAGTTCGAGGTCTCATCGTTACGCCTCCGCGGGTGCAAGGATCAGGCCAGCGTCGGTTAGCTTGGCGATCAGCGTTGCGACCGACGCGTCGGCCGCAACCGTTTCCAGCGAATGCCCAACGTATTGATAAACGGTATTAGTGCCGTCGCATTGAATGTCGACGCGGCTGCCAGGTTCCCGAAGCTGGATTGTCGTCCCCGCGATCGTCAGCTTGTTCGGTACCGGATCGAGATATCCGCCGCCGCTGCTACCCTCTAAATAGATATACGGGGACGTCGCAGGCGTGTAGTCGCTAGACCATTCCTTTTGTTGCGACCACCGTACCTCTTCCATCAACAATGCCGGGTAGGTACTCGACTCGCCCCGAGTGCTGATTTTCGGCGTGATCCCTTCGGTATAGGTGAATGCCGCGATCGTCGCCGTCAGATCGAGGGCGCCGTCCAAATAGACGTTAACAACATTGGTTGACGAGTCGAACGTCACGCCAATCTTGGCGGAATGCAGCTCGAACCACCCGCCATCACCATATAGCGTATCGCCGTAAACGACGCCCGATGCATGCGACAGTCGAAGTCGGAACCCTTCATCGTGGGGCGAGAGCGACAAGACCAGGCTCCCAACCTCCAATAGCTTCACTTGCGCAACCCCGACCGGATTGCCGAACACAAAAAAGACTCCGTCGAACGTCCAGTCGCTGCCCCAATAGATCGCTGGGGCTAAGTCGACCGAAGCGACAGGCAACCCCGCGTCGGGTTCCAACACGATCGCATTCCCCCACGCGCCGTCCGTAAGCCGACCACCGACAACGTCGACCGTGCCGCCGGCTGCGTTGGTTGTCTCGCCGTCGGTCAGGTCGTCGCAGTGCAGTAAAACGCTGTAGGGTGTCGGTCCGGACGCCTCATAATATCCGATGGTTTCGCCGGGCTCGGTTACGATTATGGAGTAGGCCCCAACCGAAACAGGGATAGTTACAATCACGTCCCCTTCGGATAGTGAAACCAGATATGGTCCTTCGCCTGGAACGGCGGTGAAATTTGTAGTCTTGACCAGCGGAGTGCCGCTCGTTCCATCGGTACCGTCTTCCCCATCGGCTCCGACTAGTGAAGCAAGCCAAGCAGTCACGTCTCCGACGAATCCGTTGCCAACTGCGATCTCGTAAGCCGATGCGCCGTCGGTTCCATCTTCTCCATCGGTACCGTCTTCCCCATCGACTCCGACTAGTGAAGCAAGCCAAGCAGTCACGTCTCCGACGAATCCGTTGCCAACTGCGATCTCGTAAGCCGATGCGCCGTCGGCTCCGTCTTCTCCGTCGGTGCTACCTTCGAAGGCTTCGAGGGCTGTTTCTAGCGACTGCAACGCCGCCTTTACCGTCGACGCGGTTGGGATCGTTTCACCTGTAAACGTCCCCAGCGTGACGACATCGGGGTGCATCGAATCGATTAGCGAAACGAATGATGCCTCCGTCAGAATGTCGCCCGTCTCGAATAGTGCCTTCAGTGCTGAGGCCGTGGCCATGTCGTGTTCCTGAATCGTTAAATTGTGTCGGTGCCAATCACCGCGGATCCAATAATTGCTCCAGCAGCTCCAGATCCATCGCCATTGCAATACTCAACGATGAGAACCCAACCGCCGCGATGCCGTTTGACCTGCATGTACTGGAATTCGTGATCGGCCCGCGGGGCGATCGGTGCGCCGTAGTGCCGGATGTCGATCGATATTGGATCGCCGGCGCTGTCCAATGACTTTTCAAGCTCGCCATCGGTGCCGATGGGATCGTACTTGGTGCAGCTCGTTATGCTCGGCTTCTTGCCGCCCTTGGTTGCACCTTGGATTCCGTCAACTGGGATGCGTACGAAGGTTCCTTGCGTTGGGGCGCCAACGCGCGGCGAGTGATCTCGCGGCAACGGCAGCTGGAAAGCGCGCCGGCGAATCTCAGCAGCCAGTTCTTCGGTTGAATATCCCCACAGCCCCATGCGCTAGCTCGGTAGTTTTAAGGCTGTAGAGAAGTTCAACGTGGGAATGTGTTCCCATTCGCCGATCACGGCGGTATCGGATTTCAAGCCGTCTTCATCAAGGAAGCCGGTCGTTGGTATATCGTTTTTGCTGTCCATGTAGATCTCCGGATCTGCATCGATCGCCGAGCGAAACTTCGTTCCGGTCAAGATCTTGGTCTCTTTCCAACCGTGCTCGAGCGGGTTGTATTTGACCGTGTA
This sequence comes from Rosistilla carotiformis, assembly GCF_007753095.1. Classification (NCBI taxonomy): domain Bacteria; kingdom Pseudomonadati; phylum Planctomycetota; class Planctomycetia; order Pirellulales; family Pirellulaceae; genus Rosistilla; species Rosistilla carotiformis. The sequence goes on along the minus strand of NZ_CP036348.1, from coordinate 1,153,061 downwards.
GCTAACCTGGAACACGTCGAGTTCGCTGTCGGGCGTCGGCGGTACGGGGGGCTCAGCTTCGGGATCGCCCGGGTCGCCGGCGATCGGGATCTTGGCGGGGGATCTCTTGACGTCGAAGATCATCCAGCTGTAGCGCGGCTTGCCATTCCACACGCCGGCGTTTGTGCGGCTTCCGTGGTCGGCTATCGTCGTCCAGGGGAATGTCGTCGTGTAGAAAGTGAGGTTCGCGACGACCAACGTCACCGGCCGCGTCGTCGGCTCGGCAAAGTGTTCGCCAACCGGGTTGGTGATCTCGTTGCCGTCGATATCTTTCCAAACGACGACGTCAATCGTTTCGCTGTTGTATTCGACCTTCGGCTGGACGTCGTCAACGCTCTCCGGTTTCTCTTGCGGCTGGTTGTCCTGCTCGCCCCCTTCGGATTTCGGCGATTCAAAATCACAGGTAACGTCCCAATAGCGGATGTTTGCGGGATCTTGCTTCGCCGATTTCGAACGACAGATCGAATAGGGGATCCATTTGTTGCCGATCGAATAGACCGACAGGTTGACGACGGGCAAGCCGGATGCGGTGATCGCGTCGAAGTAGGTGCAATCCTTCGCTTCGTCGGGATCGTCGACCTCGACGCGATAGATCAGCTGGTTTTTGAATTTCAGCTTACCTTTGTCGTCGCCGACAATGCTGCCGGTCAACCCGCGACGTGGTGCACCGTGGACGCTGCAATCGACCATTATCCAACGCTCCCAAAGACATCGCCCAGTTGCTCAATCTTGCCGTTTAGCTTTTCCAATTCGCTGTTCCCCTTCTCGGTCGCCGCGACGATCTTGTCCTCCGGTTTGTCGGCGGCTTGGGCTCGCATCGCGTCGACGATCATCTTGTAGGCCTCGGCGGTACCGCGGCCGGCCGTCGATGGTGCACCCTGTTTTTCGGCTCCGCCGCGGGCGTCCTGTTCGGCCTTGCGTTTCGCGCGGGCGAACGTCTGGTCCGAAATCCGACCGGCGTCGCGTAGATCGCGGTAGTATCCGAGCTCTCGCTGCAGACGCTCTGCTTTGGTCTCCAATTGCTGCGTCAATTGCTCGGCCTGCCGTTGGGCCTGATCGTCAGCCGATTGCTTCTCCGCCGCTGCTTGCTTGGCTGACTGTGCCGCGTCGGCTTCGGCCTTTTTGAGTGCTTCGGCCGCTGCGATTCTCTTTTGCAACCGATCGTATTCGGCGAGCATTTCGGGGCTCGCACCGGATTGCTTGAGGGCGTTTCGATTCGCGTCGGATTGTCCGTTCTCCGCTTCTTCCGCTTTGCGTCGCAGCGTATTCATCTGCGATTCCATCCGCTGCATTTCCACATCGGCTGGCGACTGGGTGTCGATCGGCTCACGCTTCGGTGCACTTGGCGTCAGGCCGCTTGTGATCCCATCGGCAAGCGTCGCCGCGGCAGCCGATCCATTGAGCACGCCCATCACGCCGTGATCTCGCAGCAGGCCCAGCCCCTTGAACACCTTCCCGATGAATCCCACCTTGTCGGCGGTCTCATCGAGTTCGGCGTTTCCAGACCGGAGCCATTTGGCCCAGTTCTGCAGCTCTTCACTGACGACAACCACTTCGGGTGCAAACTCGATTGCCAGCGTGTTCCACATTCCATCGAGCGCCATGCTGGCCCGTCCGATTGCGTCGTTTGCCGCTTCGACTTTTGCCGCGTCAACATCGGAGAATGTCAGCCCCAACGCGTCGGCTTCGGCTCGCACCGCGGCCAGGCCGGAGGATCCTGCGCGGAACGTGTTGACCAACGCAACGCCTTCGCTGTCGACCATCTTCATGGTTAGCCGAACCGCGTCCCCCTGGTTGCCGATCTGACTGATTGCATCGGCGACGGCGGCAAACTGTTGATCGGGTGACAGCTGGGCCAACTCTTTCGCATCCAGCTTCAGCTCGCGCAACGCTCCGCGGGCCTCGCCGGTACCGTTGGCAGCTTCAGCGATCCGGCGGACCATCCGTTGCACCGCGGTGTTTGTCGTCCGGCCGTCGACGCCGGAGTACTCCGACGCGGCCATCTGCAGACCAATCAGATCGCCGGATTCTTCGAACCCAAGCTTGCGGCTGTTCTTTGCGGTTTCATCGATCCGCCCCATGGCTTCGACCACGCCATCACGCATGGTCGCAAATGCCTGGTGAACCGAAAACGCAGCCGCCGCCATCCCGATCATGCGTGTCTGCATCGACGACATTCCGCTGGCGATTCGGCCAGGGTTTGCCGATTGAATTGAATCGGCTGCCCGTCGCGCACCGCGGGCGTAGAGTTCTTGGCTGATTTCGCCGCGACGCAACGCGGTCGTTAGCTCTTGCATTTCGCGTTGGTATTTTTCCGTCGCGGTTTCGAGGCTGCGGGTCCATTGTTCCGACCGTTGCATTGCTTCGGTACGTTCCCGCTCCGCTTGTCGCACACTTGGCAGACGGTTTTCCGCTTCGGCGAGCGATCGCGTGTAGGTCTCTTGCGAGATCCGGCCAGCGTCGAGGTGCCGTTTCAGGTCCTGCGTTTCGCGGTCGTAGCGTTCTTCGGCCGTCGTCGCTCGATCGGTGATCTGAGCCGCTTCGGCCAGCTCCCGGTTGCGACGTTCCTCGGCCGCAATCACCGACGGCAGCGTCTGCTCTGAATCTCGTAACGCGCGAGTGTACGTCTCTTGTGAGATTGACTGGTTATCGAGCATCGCTTTCAGATCGCGTGCTTGGGCTTCGTGGCGTTCCTCGGCCGTCAGATACTGCAGCGTGATCTGTTCGCCGCGCCGGGTCTCGTCAGCCAGTGCCTTTGCCGCGGCGACCGCTTGTGGCGTCTTCGCCTGCAGTGCAGCAACCGTGTCGACATAATCGGCTGACGTGATCGCCCCGGTGTGCATGGCTCGCGTGAGGACGTCGAGCTGTTCGGCATACCGCTCGGCATCCGTTTTGCTCTCACGCATCGCGCGACGCACCATGCCGATTTCCGATCGCGACAACTGCGTATCGCGTCGCAGATCGCCGGTTTCGGCACCGATCTGATAGTTGAGTCGGCCGATGGTCGCGGTCTGCATGGTGGTCTCATCAGAGGATGATTAGAAGCCGGCAGCGGCTCGGCTGCGGGCGGCCGATTCGGATGCCGATAGCGTGACACACCTGGCCGACTTGGGTATCCAGCCGGGCGGATGGATCGGAACGATGTCTTCCGGATCCACATGGATCGGCTTTTGATTGCGATCCAACAGGCCAGCCGAATTCAGCACGGCCGCGACGATCTCGGCGGTCTGCCGCCATGGGTCGCCAAACGGCTCGATCGAGTAATATCGCAACAACAGATCGACCGATTCGCGTGGCATCGAATCGAGCCACGCGATCGGATCGTCGCCTGTCTGGACGGCTATTCGGCAGGCGAGTCGAAGTCGTCTGTTGTTAGCGAGTTTTTTACCGTGTCGCTTTCGGGCCCCGATTCACTCGGTCCGTTCAACTTCAGGCACCGCGCGTAAACGGTCGCGACGAATGCCGATCGCTTGATCAGCATCGGCATATCGTCTTTGGTCAACGCGAGGTCCTTCGTGTCGGGATCGACGATCGACGCGCGGACCATGCGAGCTCGGCTTTGAATGGCAAGCTTGCGATCATAGATGCCATCGGCGTCGAGGTTCTGCGCGTCTAAAGTGCAGCGCTCGGTCTCGGTCAACGATCGGATCGTGACGTCGCCAAAACAGGTGGGGAACGTGTCATAGACGCGATCGGGCGCGTCGCAGAGGGCTTGTCGGCTAAATTGCATGGTTGCAGTCTTTGGTAAGGTTGGAAGTTATCGTTGGGGGTGTGACTCGACGGCTTGGATTAGTCGAAGTCGACGTCGGTATCCAAATCGTCGTCCGGTTCAACGTCGTAGGAGTCTTCGGCCGGCGGCTGCTGGCTGCCCGATGGTGCCACGCCCGTCCGCAGTGCGATCGCTTCGTCGACGGCCGTTTTCTCTTGGTCGGTCAGATCCCGAACCAAATACGAGACCGGCGACTTCGCCCGATCGAGAACCAAGCCGATTTCCTTGCCATCGATCAGGATCGATAGTTGGGCTGCGCCGCATGGCGATTTTGCGGGAACGTTGATTGCTTTGCCGTCGCGTTGGCGTTTGCGTTGGCCAACAACGGGCTTGAAAGTCACTTGCATTGAATTACTCGATCGAGCTGTAGGATTGATAATCAGAACGGGACGGGGGACGCGGCCGTCGTTACGATGCGACCGCTTCGGTGAACGCCGGAGCGGTCGCCTTGTTGTCGTATTGGATCTTGAGCGTGCCCTGTTTCGTTTCGTTGTTGGCATGCTTCGGATCGACCGTCAGGTCGGTAATGAACGCGCTGCCGATAAACTTCGCCGCAGTCGCTTGCCCCGTTTCCAACTTATGGGTGACGGTGACCAACTCGGCTGGCGAATTGATCGATGGGGGAGCGTTATTACCCTCCCAAAAGATCTTGAATTCCCGTTCACCCGGCTCTGCCAGATCTTCGGGAAGGTACTCATGAAAATCTTCAGAGGACAGGTCGCTGTCCTTGATCTTTCCGCGTGTCTGTTTGACTTCGCCGATCTCTTCAAACCGTGCTGTGAATCCGGAAGTTGCGAAGGTTACTGTCGATCCGTTGCCGGTTGCCATGCTCGATCCTTTAAGGTTGGTAGCTGATTCGAAAGTCTTGAATTGCCGCGCGAATGCCTTGGTCGCTGGCTTTGGGTTGTGTGAACTGGTTGCGTTGTGCGTCGACGGGGATCAGGCCGTGCACAACGAATCCATCGTAGGTACCCCAATAGCCACGCAGCCGATTGCGTACCAAACGACACAACGCGTTCGCTTCGTGACGGTTGAGTGCGAGGCAATCAATCTGTAGACGCGAATGCAAGGCGACGGCGTTGCCATCCAAATCGGTGTCTTCATTCGTGCTAATGATCGTGTGCCGGATTGCTGGGTAAACTTGATGCTTGTCCAGTTCGTCGGCCGTGATGCGCTTGGCAACAATCCCATTGATCGTCGCGTCGGTGTTGAGCCAGGCGGTTACAAATTGTTGAACGTCGACGATCATTGCGAATTAAACTCCTGAACACCCATCTGCAACACAAGCAACACGCTGCCGGCCACTTCGCTTCGCGTGGCATCGATCGCCGGTCGCATGAAGGGATAGGGCTGCACGCGACCATAGATTTGCCCGCTGGTTGTGCGTTTGATGTCGTGCCCGAATTCAACCAACCAGCCGTGGTTGCCCTCGGGCCAAGTGCAACCGACGACCGCGATCGACGTGTACTCGTATTTCCGGATCACAGCGTGGATCGTGTTCTTGAGCGGCTCTTTGCCGGGCTTGTCCCCTGGGTAGCCAGGTTGCGATACACGTTGCTTCGCTTCGCGGATGATCGGTTTGGCACCGGCTCGCAATGCCTTGGGCAGCTGCTTGTGTTGCAACACGTCGGGCATCGTCTGCAGCAGCCGGTCGACGTCTCCGGTTTCGTCGATCGTCACATTGACCTTAGTCTTCGACATTTTCGAAAGGCTCTTTGCTGCAGTAGACTTCCAACCAACGCCGGGGATGATCGGGATCCGGATCGATGATCGCTCCGATGTAAAGCGTTTCGCCGCGACAGGCGAGAAGGTCATAGGGGGTTAGCCCAGCAAGATGCCGGATCGTCACAATAAGGCTCGCATCCGCGACACCTTGCTGAGCTAAGTTCTTTCCCCCATACGTATCAATCGCTGCAGCAACCGTTTTCACGTCGGTATAAGTCTCGGTGACTTGGCCGACTTCGTCGTACTCGATCGACCGTCGCTTGATCGTCACCCGATGCCGCAAACGGCCGATGCGTCGCTTGGATTTCATTGCGGCTTACGCTTCGACTGGTCGGCGATCAATCGCGAAAGCCCCGCGTGCCTGATCGCCGCGCATTGCACCCCGCGAGGCATCGCCGGTCGTGCCTCAGTAGGTCGGGCCGGCGATGCTTTCGCGGTGGTGGCTTCGCTGTTTTTGTTGGGGATGGTCATTCGTCTGCAGGCCGGAGGTTTGCAACCAGGTCGCCGAGTACTTGCGGGAGCGCGATATCGCTGTCTCCACGGTTTTCGTAGAAGAAAGCGATCAACGTCAGCAACGGCCGCACGTAGATCTCCGGTACGCTGTCGGCGTCTGTGAATCCGACCTCTACATCGATCGTGACGGCATCGGGCGTGTGCCGCGTGGTTGGCCAGGGGGCCCAATCTTTCATGGCGATCCGTGATCGCCCGTAGTCGTTCTTTCGCAGCGATACCGATTCGGTCGCCAGTGTGGTCTCGGTCCCATCGGCCGCGACGTAGGTAATCGCGTCGATCGATTTCACAGGCCAGACGGGCAACGTGATCGGTGTGCCGGCGGCGGGGAAGTTGTCGGCCGTCAGGCGTGTCTTCTGAGTGATCAGACGCAGATCGGTTTGACGTTCCAACCACAACGTTGCGTCGGCGATCGCTCGCGTAATATCGTCGTCGTTGTGCTCTTCGTCTTCGTACAGGTGCAGCTTTGCGGCCGCGAGGGTTAGCGGTTGCATCGCCGGCGACTGCAGCGTTGTCAGTTCGTATTGCATGCCGCCTCGGTGACCTGCAGCGTGGTCGCTCGTGGTGCGGATCGGATCAGTCGTGCGATCGCTTGGTCCCCCAGAACCGACCGCAGTTCACGTTCCCACGGAACAGTGCGTTCGCCTGGGATAACTCTCACTTGATAGCCAACCATCTCGACAGAGCGGCTGTTGTGGCGACATTCCAAATCGCTCTCGATGTCATCCTTGATCGCAAAGTACTCTTCGTCGATCGAGGCCAGCCGCGCGAGCAATTGAGTGCGGCGATTGTCAAGTTCCACATACCTGCGGAGATTTGCTTTCGATACCATCCTGAAGAGACCTTTGGTTATCGAAACTTATCGGATCAGGCCAAGGCTGCGGAACACGACATGGATGTCGCGAACCGATGCAGCACCAACGCCGGCCAGCTCATCCATGCCACCATTGTCGGCAGACCACTGAATTAACTGGCGACCGGTACTGGGACGTGTAGTCGCGTCCAACTCGGCAAGCCCCGCGATAAGTTTCGCGTGTACTTTGGGGTCCAATCCGTAATCGACCAAATCCGCAAGGTCGACGTCCACATCCATGCTGTTGGTGTCAATGTTGTCGACTGTGTTTGATGCGTCAACAACAGAGGGTGCAACCGATTGCCTGCGCGATCGCGGTAGCGTTTTGACTTTGGCCGGATCAATATCTGCATCCACCACCGGGTTGGCCAAACCGCCAGCGATCAATCGCGCCGCGGCGGTATCGCTGACGTTTAGCAGCGTGCCCGGATCAAACGCGAACTCGGTGCCTGATATGCCCGTGGCCAAAACAACAATCATTGATCGCTCGGTTGAAAAACGTGTAAGAGGTTAAAAACATGCGGCGGACGTCTCCGCCGCATGGGTGCAATCAGAGTGTCGAGGCGAGTCTTCCGGCGTACCGGTCAGCCTGCTGTCTCTGATCGTGGACTATTATTCGGCGGCTGCCATCTTCAGCACTTTGACCGGATGCGTGCCGGCGTCGATCAGACGACCGCATTGACGCAAGAATGCGATGAATCCGACCTGGTCGTTTTCCAAGTAGAGTTCGCTCGCTCGCATCAATCGGACCGAGCCAACGCGTCGGATTCCGTACTTGCTGCAATCGCCATACAACGCGACCTTGGCATCGGCCTCCATCGTCGAGGCCATCTTCGAATTGCGAACCAGGCGATCACCAAGCAACGTGTCGGGGACGCCAGCCTGCAGGCCGGATTGCCAGATGAAGTTGCCATCGACCTTCAGTTTGCGGATTGCGCTGATGATCAACGAGTGCATCATGAAACAGACGCTGTTGCCGGAGCGGTAAGCCGAGTCGACGCTTTCTTGTAGATCGATCAGTTCTTCGGGCGTGAGCGCCGTTTCCAAAGCCGCCGTTTTGCCGACGGTCGCTTGGGTCACGATACCGTTGGTTCCGGTGGTGAATTCACCATTGGCTTTGCGTCCGATGCGTTCGCCAAGCATCGCACCCAACAACAACGCGAAGTTGAACGCGCTGTCGGTCAACAACTCAAAGGGTACCTTGACCAGCTTGCTCGAGTACTTGTCGGCACCGAACAGGATCTGACCGAACGTTGGGTTCGCCTCAGTCGAAACGTCGGCATTTTCGCCAACGATTTCCCCTTCGTTGCCGGTATCGTTCGCGGTTGGGAAGGGCATCGGATTCCCTTCGGTGGTGCTGAAGATCGACGCCACTTGCTCGACGCCGTTGAATTGCAACATGGCAATTTCGAGCTGATTGACGAACCCCGTTGGGACCGTGAATCCACCTGAGTTTCCAGTTTGCGTTGTCAACGCACGTTTGGTGTGCGTGGGGTGATGCGTGGCGAAGATCTCTTGGCGTGCCCGCAGTTGTTCGGTCCCGCTTAAATTGATCTCGATGTTCTTGCCGCGGTAGCCGACCTGCTTCATCGCGTCCCGATGTTCTTTCGACAGGTCCATTCCGGCGGCCGTTCTGGCCCACCCCTGCAGGGCCAACGCGCGTTGCTCCGCGATGTTGGTTTGGGGATCGTTGCGGCGACGATCGCCGCGACCAAGATCGGCGGTGGGATCGAACTGGCCACGGTTCCCCGATCCATCGTCCAACGATCCAACACGGCGTTCGATCTCGGTCGCTTCGGTTGCTTCCCGCAGCTGCGTTTCGACAGCGTCGTAGTCAGCGTTGACCTTGTCCCAATGCGTGCGGGTTTCGTCCGGCCACAGCTCTTGCTCGGGCGCGTCTTTTCGTTTGTCCCTGCGACCGTTGTATTCGTTCGCTTGTCGCTTGATCTCCGCGGCCAGCTTGCCACGTTTCTCTTGCAACGCTTTCAATTCATCGGGAGTCATCGGGGGCATTCCTATTGGTTTGGTGATCGCCTGGGGGAAGCGATGGCAAAGTCGTTGTCGCGGTCTCAGCCATCGCGTCTGGACGCCGGAAGATTCCGAAGGCAAACCACCGAGCGGGTATCCGGCGTCAGGACGCGCGAGTCCACACTGCGGCGTAGAGATCCGAGTGATATTCAGACTTCGAGAATAGGCGGGCTGCGCAGAGGCGGGGAATTTCCCAGAATTCAGCATCGAATTGGACGCTGGATCGCGAAGCTACATCGGTGGGAGAGACGCAAGCCGAGCCGCGATCGCGATGTCGTAGGGCTCGGCTTCGGCGGCATTGCGTTCGGTGCGATAGTTCGCCAACTCGGTAACGATCGCTTCGGCGTCGGCCGATCGCCCAGAAGAGGCGCCGTCGTAGGCCGGAAAGGTCACGGGACCGACGTCGTAGAGATCAACGTCTTCAATCCATCGAACCGCGTAATCGTCGGTCTCGGTCCAACTCACTCGCGAGGGCCGAAACCAAAAGCTGCTGCCGGAAACGTCGCCGCGATCAATCATCCGGCCGATGTTGACGTGCATGGGGCTGTTGGGATCGTCGTCGATTTCGTATGCCAATCCGACCGCGTCGGAACGCAACCGCATTGTTCCCGATGCCGTCCTACCGAGGACTTGGTTGGGATCGTGATTGAACAATCCGCGGACGTCCTGTTGTTCAGCAATCGAACGATCGAAGGCGCCAGGGCGGATCCGTTCGACAATGTCATCCCACAGCCAGTACTCGGTTGATTCGTCTCCCTCGCGATAGTACACAGCGCCATAGCCGCGGATCATACTGGGCGAATCGTCTCCCGATCCGCTGCGCCGTTCAACACGGCTATGGCGTTGGTGGACTACCAAATTCTCGCGACCAGCTCGGTCGCTACGATGGTATCCCGCTCGGTGGTCTGTTTTCATTGTCATTTCAAAAGAGCCTTTGCAAAGTTGGGAATCGAAACGCGAACCGCGTCCCAGTTGTCATCCGCATCGCGCATCCAGTTGTCGTAAGCGTCCAACACTGAAGCCACGTTTACACGTGCGATCGCCGCCGGCGTCGACAACATGCTTTCGCAAATCGACCGATTAGCGGCCATGTTCGAGGCGTAGTCGGCATGCTTGCGAGCCTGGCCGTGAAGCCGGCCGTGCATGCGGGTAAGAGTTTCGACCATCAACGCGCGGTGCAGCGATCGCTCCGCGTCGTCGGTCTCCGGATCTTCGTCGGGCTCACCTTCGTATTCGTCGTCGGCTGATTTGCCGACAGTGGCCAAGTGCAGCGGTTGGTACCAAACATCGCCGCCGTCGTAGGCGTTCATGTTTTCCCAGCTGCGTGTCTCGTTTGGTGAGTAGCGTCCGGACTGGATGCCCTTGCTGGCGATCTCGGCGCGCGTCTTCGCGTCAGTCCATTGCATCGCGTTGATGTTGTAATCGATCAGATGCGTATCGGCCTCGCGCTCGGCATCCGACAACAGCTTCAATTGGCATTCCGACTTGATACCGACCAACCATGGCGACAACGCCGATTCGTGATAATCCTGCTTGGCCATTTCGCGGCTGTTGTAGCTGACACTCGATTTAAGACCAAAGAGCGACGGATCGAGGTTATACATCTGCGCGACCGAGCGGATTCCATCTTCATCGATCGACGACACGCTGGCCTTCTGCGGATCGACTTGGGTTCCAAGCCACTTGTAGCCGTCGCGCAGCACTAACGTCTTAAAACTTTCGTTGGATTCGCCGCTCATCTTGGCGTCGAGCTTATTACGCACCTTGCGGACGTTGTCGGGATTCGAACCAGGTGGCACCATTAAGATGCCGCCCAGGTTGGCGTTCCCTTTGAAGAACTTCGATTTGAACTTGCGTGCTGCAAGGGCCAAACCAAAGTCGTGCCGGAACAACCTCAGAATCGATTCGCCGGCTTCACAGTCGATCGACACGCCTTCGATATGAATCACGTCGTCGGGGAGCAGCTGCCACAGCTTGCCGCCCACTTCAGTGTGAACGCACAACTGGCCTGTTTTCTTGTCGCGTCCGTATCCAGTACGATCCGACAACAGGTTGTAGAGTCCGATCGGTCGTCCCGATGCCGAGCGTTCGATCCACGCCCAGCCGTTGTTCCACAACAACGCCTGAGCCATCAGCCGTCGCCAGAACTTGAACGCGGACACACTTGGATTCGCCCGCCCCATCAGTTGAATGATCGGAAAGACCGCGTGATTGCGTTGCAGTTCCTTCCCACCTTTGACGCGTTTGTAGATGCCCAGCGGCAGCTTGGCGACGTCGCCACTGATCCGGCTCACCGCTTGATAGACCGGCGCATAGCCAAGGGCCTTGGTCGCAGTCACCGTTTCGCCTGCATCGCTGGTGTCGCCCGTCGCAAACACATCCCATCCGGCACCACCGCCGGCGGCGCTGCGTTGTTCGGTCGAATGATAGATGTCGAAGCACGATAGTGCGTCGTAGACTCCGGCGGTCACAGGCGATTCTCCGAGGGATGTTTTCGATTGAGATTGCGACGCCAAGCCAATTCTGGCTCGCGGGGCGTCAGCACATAGATCAAGCACAGGATCACAAACGCGATGTCTCTTATCGTCTCGATCACAGAACCTCCACGTCGTGGTCGTCGTAGTAGTCGGCCAGCTCACCGTCCCCCGTAACAACGTCCTGCAGGCTCATCAACATGGCACAGCTGCCGTCGATCTTCTTTTTCTCGCCCTCAGGCGGTTTGACCGGCCGCTTGTCGCCGTTTGCATTCGTGCGGGCTGTCGTGTTGCCCAACTGCCACGTCAACACGCGGTGGCCGTTGTGACGCAGCTGCCGGCGGATCATCATCGTTTCAGCGATCCGAATCACGGGACCATAGCCGACGAACGTTTGGGGAAATCCAACACGCTCGGCGCCGGTCGCATCGGCCAACTCTTGCGTCAACCATTCGGCTTGGAAGTTCGGATCGAAATACAACCGATGGCATCGGAACGGTTCGAGCCAATCAATCAGATCGTCGAGGATGGTGCGAAAGTCGACCGCGTCTCCCGGCGTGGTCTTGATCAGCCCGTCGGCGATCCATTCCCGGTAGGGAATCGTTTCCTGTTGTTTGATCGCGGTGTTCTCTGGCAACCAGAACTTGGGCGTCACGCGAACGATGTCCGGTTGATCAGGATCGACAAACGACAGCACCGCGGCGGTCGTGTCGCGAACTGTAGCGCCATCGAACCCCAACACGCATGGCATGCCGTGTAGCGATTCCAATGTGAAGTCTTCGTAACAATCGATCGGGTCGCGATCTTTGGATTCCGATCGCTTCAGCTCGCCGGCGTCCCACGATGCCAGACCAAACGGAAGCGCTTTGCCAAGCCAACTGTCTTGATTCGTTTGCCAAAGGTTCAACCGCAGCTGCAGCCAGTCGTGCCACTGAGTTGGATCCACCTTGGCCGTTTCGTAATCTTGCCTAAAGCTGCTCAGCTTCAACGGCGCCTCGGCTGATTTGCCAAGGCTTGGATTCGCCTTGAACCAGGTCGCCTCGGCATGCGGATCGTCGGCCGGATCGGCAGCATAAATCTTCCCGAGGAACGCTTCGTCGGTTTGCGTGCCGGCGTCGATCGCCAGCGTCTTGTCGTGCAGCTGGCGACAGACGGTGTCGGGATCATTCCCGGCCGTCGTGATCGCCGCAAACAATCCCTCGGGCTGCGAAGCCAACATCCAACGAAGCGTGTTGAAAAACTGATACCCGCGCCAACGATGGACTTCGTCGGCCAGGCAGTGTCCGTTGACGCCGTCGGCGGAATCGGGATCGCTTGATGTTACGAACCATTCGTTGTCACCGAACTGCAGCGATAGAAAGCCTTCCAGCTTCCGGATCTGCGTGTAAGCCGCCAACTCGGGCGCGTTCTTAACTTGTCGGACGCTATGTTTCAGCAGCCGCTCGGCTTGCTTGCGCGTCGTGGCGCACGTGAACAGGTTGATCTGTCGACCGAAACTGTCGCCGAAGAACAGGTAATTGCCGATCAACGCCAACAGCGGCGTTTTGCCGTTCTTCTTTGGCACCTCTTCGTACCAAAACTTGAACCGACGAACGGGGTAGCCCCACTCGGGTGAATGTTTCTGCCATCCGAACAGCCGCGATGTGTCCTCGGCTTGCCAGTCCAACAGGTCGAACTTCTGGCCGAGCCATGCACCCTCGGTCAACGTGCCGTACTTGTCGGCAAAGTCTAACCAGTGGTCGGCACGGTGTTGACTGAACCAGCAACCGCCGAGCATTGCTCGCTCGTCGGCCTCTTCACCAGGCCCTTGCCGAATCCACTTCAGCCATCCATCACGCTTGGCTTGCGATCGCAATTCGAGCACACGCGCCGTTGGCGATCGCTTTGGACGTTTGGGTTTAGGATTCGTCACGTTGTCGGCCTATTTGACGCCAGAACCGTGGACTTCTGACGACGAACTCCGCACGTCAAGCAGCGGTTTCGGTCAAACGTTCGCAGGCGATCGCGTGATACTCTTTCACACCTTCGATTCCGGTGTATTTCAGCCCTCGCTGAACCGATGCAACGCCCGTTGTGCCGCTCCCCTGGAACATGTCGAGAACGTGTCCACCATCGGGGACCAGGCGTACCAGCTCCGCCATCAGCGCCAACGGTTTCTGCGTCAGGTGACGCTTGCCATTGCTCATCGTTTGGAAGGTGAACACGCCAGGCAGATAAACGTCTTTGTCGCGATCGAGTTTGCCGGGCTTTCGCGCACTGATGATCCATTCGGTCTGCGATCGGAACCCATTCTTCATCGGTCGCGAATTCTTCTTGTCCCAGGTCGCCACGCCACGCAGTTGGAACCTCGCGCCGCCAACGATCTGCATCAATGCGGGATAGCAACGCCAATCACAAAACAGGATCACATCGGCACCGGGACGGGCCACGCGGTACGCTTCAGCCATGATGCTCTGCATCATCCCTTGCCAAGCTTCGGGGACCATCGAGTCCCCGAGGATATCCGGGAGCGGTTTGGCCCCCGTGCTTCGATACTTCGAGCTGCTACTACTGAGTCGGCCGGCGACCGTATTGGCACCGCTGCCATAGGGCGGATCACTGACGATCGCGTCGAAGCTTTCGTCGGGCAACGTGCTCAGCACGCTGCGAGTGTCGCCCAAATAGGATTGCCAGTCTTTCCCTCGTTCCACGTTGACGGCCTCGGCCGTCTTACATCGTTCACAGATCATCATTTTTCCAAATCGTCGTACTTGGATCGCGCAAAGATTGCGATCGCGGGGATGCTACTCTTGGTGTCAGTCAATTTGCCAAGATCGGCCAGCGCCTTGGGCGTCATGCCGAACTTGCTCCACAGCTTTTGCAGCGTGTCGAGTGCTTTGTTGCGAAACCGGATCCGTGGATCTTCTGCGACGTATCCGGTTTCTGTGGCGAACGTCAGCTTGTCAGGGTTCGCCGTGATCCAGTCTTGATTGGTTCGATATTCGTGCCACGCTTCGCACAGTGCGGCGAACGCTCCCAGGTGGCTGTTGGTCAATAGCTTCGCTTCGATCAGCACGGGCCCCACCGTCACCCAATACTCTTTGGCATACTTGCCCAAATAGGCAGGTGGCTTGGGGACCGCAGCCAACGCTTTCTCGCTGGCTGTGTTCGCCGGCGGCTTCGTGGTCGATCCCTTGGGGCGCCCACGTTTGGTTCCCGGCCGCGGCTTGGTCGTCGCCTTCTTCTTTGGCATTAGGCCACTTCAGCGGGAACGACATCGATCGACTGCACGGTGCCGACGTTCTCCGCAAGCTGCGTCGCCTTCTCGCTGCCAACCTCGCGAATGAACTCTTCCTTCCAAGAGACGCGTCCCTTGGCCGTCGACCAACGCAGCAGGAATCCCGATCGCTTGGCGGTCGGGTTGCCGGTCGATCGAAGATCATCGTACGCGATCTTTCGGAGGTTCTTGATTTCCGATTCCAGGGCGCGGCTTTCGCTATCGATCGTTCGCTTGCGGCCGATAGCCGCGACCAGGCGTGACAGTTGTGCTTTCGTGACGCGAGTCATTGTTGGGGATTCCTGTTCGTTCGGTCTGAGTCTTTTTGCTGTGGCATGAATTGCACAGCGATTGCCAGTTGCGGCGCGACCAAAACAGCCGCTTGTTGCCGCGATGCGGGATGATATGGTCGACACATTGGGCCAACCGGATCTTCTTCCGGCGTAGATGCTCGGCGCAGTACGGGTTCTCAGCGAGGAACGCTCGACGCTCTTTTCGCCAGCGGCGATCGTAGCCACGCTGTGTCGACGTCTTGCGTGAGGTGATCGGCCGCGGGGCTGCCGGTGAGTGGTCCGGCCTGCGTTCGCCCAGCCGGCGGGCACGCTTAGGCATTCGTTTTTCGCTGGGACGTCGATTCCAGCACGGTGACGCGTTCGTTCAGCCCTTTGCGGCCGTTTCCGTAGATCGCGTGATCGTGCTTTTCGATCTTGCTGCGGATCGTGTCGGTCAACTGCTCATTCGCCGAGACGCGAGAGTTGAGCGCGACCCAAGCCGCAATCGCGCCGCCGATGTTCGCGACGATCAAAGCGGCGATGAATTCAAGAGACATCCTCGGCCCGTGTCCAAAGCTTGCGGTGAGACACGCGGATTGAGTGCCGTCGGACGATATCACGGATTAACGTCGCGATGTGGAAGAGCGAAATGCCGACCAGCATCGCGACAATGATTGCAATGCACATTGGTCTATTCGACCTCGGCGGCATCTTCCTCGGCCAGCTGAGCGTCGGCTAGTTCCCGCATGCTACGGGCCACGGCAAGCTTGTGTTGTCGTGCATTGGCTTCGGCTCTCATGTCGATGTAGGCCTGGGCCTCTTCACAATCGACAGCGAAGGAATTGCTGGACGGGCGAACGTTTCGCAGCGAGGTGAACGGCGTGGGAGTTTCGCACCCGGGGGCGCACCCGCAACGCTTGCGGTTGCGACGGCTGACAAGCACGACGACGACAGCGATCGCCAACAGAACGATCAGCCCCACGACGACAGCGGCAATGTATTGTTGATTCGGAGACATTAACGGATTCCCAGTTTAGGAGCGAACAACAGAACGATCAGTAAGAGACACAGCAGCGCGGCGTCGACGATCATCAATCGTCGGCCAACAGCAGATAGGCCAACGCCGCAATGATGCAAACCGCCAGCACGCCGCCGGCGGCGAGCAACATCCACGCGATCGCCGACGGTCCGCCGGTTGACGGATAAGGTGGGGCGATCTGCCGAGAATCGCGGAGCGGGTATCCACTCGATTCGGCATAGACTCGCGTGTCGGGCCAGGCTTCGGGTTGCCGTGGCGGATAGTACGGGTGCAGGTTGTGATAGTGCAGCATCTCAGCATGCAACGCCGCGGCCGTGGCCGGGATGTTCGAACCGCTGGCTTTGTACTCCACGCCCCCGTCCGGACGGACCAACGCGATCACGGGCGTCTCCGGCAGCTGGGCCGCATAGCGACGTTGATACAAAGCGTTGTCGGACGTGAATTGGTGGTAATGGACCTGGGCCATCAACTCGGCAAAGTGTGGATCCTCTGCGAGCCACCGTACCAACTGCTCGGCCGTCGGAGAGGGTTGTGGTTGCGTTACGACGATGATCGTATAGCGACCACCATCCTCCGGCACTTGCGCTTGGCAATGGCTTGCGGCGAGGATTCCGGCCAGGACTGCGATGACGATCGGCTTCATTGGATGGTTCCACACTTGGCCCCCGGCAGCCGATCGAAACCGGCCACCGGAGGCACTCGGGGGTTATTAGATTAAGTTGCGACGCGCCGGTTCAATCGGTGGCAATCGTAGACTTCAACGCGGCAACGAACGGTTCGCGTTTTTCGTCGGGCAGCTTTGCACGCTGCAGGACCAATCTCAGATAGCCCGCATGTTCCTCGGGTGTCGTTCGATCCCAGCATTCATTGCAGAGATACGTCGCAACGTCCCCTGCAGGCGTCCAAAGGCTATGCCAGTCGGCACCGACCGTCGGCCTCATGCAGCGCAGGCACTTGCACGATCCTTGCTTCACCGCGACAGTGCTGGCAACGGCTTCCGCCTCACCAACGGAATCGATCGATCGGGCTGGGCATCGCCCGCCTGGACACAATTGAGGCGGCTGGAGAATTGGTTGCCGCGGCTGCTGAAAGATCGGTTGCCGCGGCTGGACGGGGGCCGGTCTGACGTTTGGAAAGTAAGGATTGCGTTGCGGCGATTGGCCGTTGATATCAACGTTCCAACCCGCTCCGTTTACATCGACGTTCCACCCGGGCTGTTGGTGATGATGCGGGTAGGGCTGTTGGGCATCGCATCCGCTCATCACCGGCACCAACGCGGCGACAAGCAAAAAGCAGAGACAGAACAAGTTGCGTTTGGGGTGCATCAGACACTTTCAAAAGCAGGGAATAGGGTAGGCGGTACCGGCGAGAATGTGGTACTGAGCGCGAACCCGTCGTATTGTTTCCAGCGCCGCAGAAACTCGGTTCGTTCCACGCGCAGGTAGCGTTCGATGCGGTTGTTGTCGCAGAGGATCGCGTACTCGATTCCGTCGACCTTCGCCCACCCGCAGAAGTGAACGGCGTGATCCTTGAAGAACCAGATGATCGCGCCGCGTCGGGTGCGGCTTGCCCAGTCGAGGAATGCAGGATCCGCGGTTGTCGTCGCGTTAAATGGAAGTCCCTCGGCTCGGACGGCTCGCTGCATTGATGTTGCCGATTCGCCCCCCGAATGCGTGGCCCGCCATCGCTCGGCCAGTTCCAATTGGTTCTGCCAACGCAGGTGGTAGACAAACGACGCATGAGCGCACGAACCGATGCCGAGGCGATTGGTCCAGTTCCATTCCCGCAGATCGACGGGAAGGTTGGCGACCGGGATCTCCGCCGCCGGGGGTGGCACGGGTTGAGTAGCAGGAGCCGTTTCGAGTGATCCGTTGCATCCGGCCAGACTCAACAAAATCAGACAGACGCCAATTCCAGCTACGCGACACGTGCCAAGCATACGAGACATTCCGAGGTGGTAACGCGATAGCCACATGAACAGCAGCGGCGCGGTCGGCAAAATGAATACGAGACGACATCGCTGTATCGAGCTACGGTCCGGTGATCACACGCCACTCGGCGCGAGACTTCCCGATGCGACAGGCCGATCGACAATAGCTCGCCGATCTTCTGACGTTGCTGGTCGGAAAGACGCTTGTTAAGGCGACGTTTCTTGCCCCCCATGCCCCAAAGCTGGAGCATTCGATGGGCGGTCGATTTACTTACTCCAACTGAAGCAGCTGCAGCTTCGATCGACGTTCCCGAAGCGACAAGTTGGCGCAGCGACAGAACAAACTCCGGCATCCGTATCCCCCGATAAGCGATGTTTCAACGCAAAGAATCCTACCCGGTGGGATCGGGGCCGGGGAATTTCCCAGCAGGTCCGACGCGGGGGGGAGGCGTGAGTCAAACGTCCGGTAAAAGCTTGTGCAGGCGGGCTCTGACGCCATCAGCGGAGCCGGGAGTTGCAAACGGGGGGGCAACCTGCGAGAATAACCGCTGCTAGCGAAGCTGTTCTCACGGAGCAACCAGTGAGAATAAGCCCATAAATCCTATTCTCAGCCGGGCCGACCGGTGAGAAACATAGTTCGCCGACTTTCGCATACAAACCTTCACGTAGTGCCCTCCCGCATTGGATGACGCAAATCCCAACGATGCTCCTCGACAGACATCCGAGTCTGATGTTGCATCTGACCATCATGCGGGACCCAAAGGCAACGCTATGTTTTGGGGCTTCGTTGCCGCTGCATCGTTTGCTCTTTCGATTTACGTCGCAACAAACCTCAATGCACGGTGGCATGATCCGTGGATGACTCCGCGGTACTCGCAGTCCATGATGCTATGGTGGCGTTTCGGTGGTGTGATGGGGCGCGTCATGCTTCTGACGTTTCCATTCGGCATTGCTCTTTGCTTTACCGCATCGACGCCGCGAAAACGACTGAGCGCCCGATTGCTGACTGCTTCACTGGTCCTAATTCCATTGTTTCTCGGTCTTCCGATCTGACCGGATGATCGATACAGTATTTGTGACACTTCACCACCAACATCGATTGTGGTGTCTGTCGGCACTCCGTTGTAATTGCGGCGAACCATGCGATGCAACGGAGCCGGGCTTGCAAGGTTTCACGAATGGAACATCAACCTTCCCGGCCCGCTGATCGCCACCGTTCTGCTATGAAGCAGAGTATTTCGATGCAAGTTTCAACCCAAGGTCCACGGCAACATTTAGTGAGACCGACATTCGCAATCGCCGTTGCTGCCTTCAGCGTGCTTGTTGCAATGTGGTACGCGGCGAACGTTGGATACTTTGAAACTGATACAAGCAAATACGCCGTGATAAACGACATCACGGTGAGACAAGGGCTTGATTCCGGGTATCGTCTTATTGCAGTTGATGATCGCCCGGAAAAACGAAGGAAGGGGCGATTCGTTACGTTCGTGCCGGTCGCTTTAGTCAATCCTGGCAATCGCAAACTAACGCTCCAAAAGAAAGACCACGTATCCGAATCAAACGCAACCATCTTCGCGCAGCTAAAGCAAGGTACGCGGTACCGCATCAAGCTGCAGGACGGTAAACTCAATTTGGTCAAAGATACCGACTTCTAACGATAAGACAAATGAGCAGAACCATCGGTTGCAACGGAGCCGGACTTGCAAGCGTTTTGATAATGGACGACCAACTCTCCCGGCCCGCTGAACCGTAACGTTCTGTCAATGAGTGCTGATGCCGTTTCCTGTTGACCTAACTGATTTTGTTCTAAACGGTCGCTTCGGCGCTTTCGATCGTGCTACGCGACGCAGCACTGTCTTTTCCACACTTGGGCCATCTGATTCTTGGATGACGTACCCTGGGATCTACGGCTATGGTTGCGTCGGATTCGAGATCCTTGATGACGACGTCCCTGATCCTGAGTTCCGGCTGCGCGTTTGCTTCAATTTCAAACATGCCGAACACTTCCACCTTCCGATGGAACACTTTGGCAAAACTTGGGAGCAAGGTTGGAAGAACATGCTCTACGATTGGCCTGATTCTCGCTTTGACGTAAATCTTGGACCGTTTCTACCAGGCGCTCGAATCGACGACCTGTACCAAGACTTTCTAACCGACGCTCAGGAGATCGATTTTGTTGGCGGGGGTCCGACTCCGACGTGGCGGCGTTTTGACATGCCTAGCGGTGTGACCGTAGAATTCAGCAACTGGGGCAACAGTTCCGAATACACTTTGTTACGCCTGGACACCAATCGTCGATGGGGTGCCGACGTTTCCCCGATCGAAGAAATGACAGAACCATGACATGCACGGGAGCACGGCTTGCAGCGTTTTTCGCAATGGATAGCCAACTCTCCGTGCCCCGTGATGTCCGCCGTTCGTCGGACTGAGAGAATCGTTTGCGAGATTGGCTGATTCGGTACATCGAACAAGCATTCGCTGGCGTCACGCTGGGTGATGGCACAACTCTCTACGAGGCAGCCTTCCACGCAGACTACGGCTTTGACCCGCGCGAACTTGCCCGCTCCGACAACGCCGAAAGAAGCGACTGGCGACGTGTTCCGTTTGACGATCTATTCTCTCGGAACGACGCTATATTTTTCATGAACTCTAGTGGCAAGCGGTTTTACTCTCCGGCGATTATGCGCGCGGTACTGACCGACGGGATGCGGGATGGATTGATGTACGACGCCTTCATCTTTGATCTTGCTGGCTTCGTCCACGCGAATAACAAAGATGACATTCCGTTTGCTACGCTCTACAATGCTCACCAGCGGGCGACTTTCGTTCGGTTTTGCAAGTTCGCTGCTTTCAATGCTCCTCGGGAATTCGGTCGGGATGACCCACTGCGAATTCTAGATCGCATTCGGCAACTTGAACCTGCACCAAGAAGCCGACGAACCAAGCGATGAACCGAAGTCGCGGAGTCGTCGTTTTTGACAATGGAAAACCAATCGCCGCGACTCGGTTATCGCGGTCGTTCCCCGACCGAAGAGCCATGAATCTCAACATCATGACAATTCGTGCCTCAGCTATTTTCCTGATTGCAGGACTGTTGCAGGCTCATGCGTCTGCCGATGAATTCGAGGTTTTTGGTACGCCAACGGTTTTCACCGTAACGCCTGAGATTCTCGCTAGAACGCCAACTTGGAACGCCGGCGAAGAGCCGATTCCCTGCGGAATCGTACAAGCGATAAAGGTCGCAAAGACACGACACGAAAAAACTGTTTTCAAGGGCTTCGGTGATCTTCATGCGTGGGCCTTCCACCGCGCTATACTCGTGTCCGAAGACGAAAATCGCTTCTACTGGCTGGTGACATACAAGGGTCCGTACGATCCGTCTCTTTTTCGAGGTCCCGGCGGCTACTCGTATCCCGATGCTCGTACGCGATACATTCACTATCCGGTTTTGATGAACGGTCAACTCGCACCGGAATTGCCTCTGGCAGCAAAACAGACTCGCTTCCAAAAGCGGTTGTTTGACAGTTTTGACTTCTGGAGTCCGCTGGAACGTACGGGCTGGCCTCATCTTTCGCGTGATCTCGACGAATTCGCAGGTGACCGAGACGACGATCCCTTTGCTCCCGCCGAGGGCGAAACAAACAGAGGGGAACCATCCCGTGCACCGGAGCCGGGCTTGCAAGGTTTCTCAAATGGACAATTAACTATCCCGGCCCGGTGACGGGCAACGTTCCCCGATCTGGATAATGCACCTCAATCCTTATACAGCTTCTAGCGATATCGACAGCAACGGCAATACAGCCGGTCCAAATGCAGTTCGCGGGTTATCGGTTCGCGGAACGATTGTGCTAACGCTGTTCGGGTTCGTAATGATTGGTGCCTTTTCGTTCGTGACCTATGTCATCCTCGCTTCTGGGTACGGTTTTGACCTACCGGGCGGTTACCGGCCACCAAACTCGGAACGCTTCCGCCGAACTCTTGGCATCACGGCATGGATTACGACAGGACTGGCATTCCTTTCGTTTTCCTACGCTGCTTGCTATGGTCGCGGTCGAAGCCGAATCCCCGCCGGCGCGTTTTCGTTGATCGTTTTTGTTTTGATTTCGTGGGCTGTGATTGCTGAAATTTTTCATTACTGATTTCGCGTTTGATAACTGCTGCTTGGGCGTGATACATTCACGCTGCCCGCTGTAACCTGGAATGGAATACAGCGGGGAACCAACGGATGCACGCGAGCGGCGACCCGACGTACGGTTTGTTCAACCCACTCTGTCGCCGCCACGTGATCCGAGTCGTTATCCGACTGCAATCCACTCGCTAAACTTGGGTTAGATCATGCGTTTCACTCTTGCGCACTGCTTGACCGCCATTCTGATTCTCGCGGTCGGCATGGGCTTGTACGCGAACCATATACGCCACCAGCGGGAAGTTCATTCTCTCCGTCAGTCAATCAACGATTCGCGTGGTATTCTACACACAATCGAATATGGTCATGCGAACCTTCAACTAATCGTGTTAAATCCCGACGTATGGAACGACCGAGATTGCTCCAAGTTCTTGAAGCACGAACTTGCGGTCGCGATACTTGAGCATTGGCGGGAACAAGACGCGATTGACCACATCGTTGGAACGCCCGGCTACGCGTTGGACTTCGCCTCAGATGCGCTCTCGTTCTTTAACTGTAAATCCGCACATGATTTCGCAAAGATATGTCGCAACCAGCTTTCGGTCTACCCAAGCGACGAATTGTGGCACTCGGTCGCAATGCTCTCCGATGCCGAACTTGCGTCACTTGATACATTCATTCGTGCCGCGACGTCATTGCAGTCTAAAGCCGGCAGATAACCATGGGTTGTTGCGGAGCGGCGGTGGCACGCTTTTCCGTTTGCTTGCAAGTCAATCACCGCCGCCCGCAAAACCCTACCGTTATCTGAATGAAATCGACTCGCCCGGCACGCCATTGGGTGTTTTTTAACGCTACGAATCGTAGCCGGCAACTCGACGCCCGTAGGATTTCCGGACGAGACCGGCGAGGGGGGCCCCCCCATCAAAAACTTCTGGAAAAATATCTGCGCTGGCGGTCGGTCTACGCAAGCCGGGCCGCGCCACAATCTGCCCCTCCCCCGTCGAGCAACCGAGCCACATCTTCCACGCGAGGATAATCGCGACTGCACTTCAATGCCGCGGCCGTGATCCGCCCGATTCGGTAAAGATTGACAAAATCCCCCAAAAGAGCTAACGTCGTTTTCCTGGCGTTCGCTCGTTCAACGCGAAACGGTGAGACCAGGTTACCCATCCCATTCGCTACGGCATCATCGGGGAGAATATGTCGCTCACGCGACACTTGTTCTCACCGGTTACCCAGATAGAACAAGTCAAATACCCTTATTCTCACACGGTCAAGCGGGTGAGAAACATAGTTATTTGCGTCGAAACCATATGAACTTAACTGAATTCAAACAGATTCCTGAAGCAGAACGGTCCGCTGTTCTGAAACGACTCTCGTATCGCGAACGCGAGATTGTGAAGCTTCTCTCCGGACTTGGCGACGGATACGACTATACACTGGAAGAGGTTTCACATGTGTTCAAGGAAACAACAGAGCGCATTGAAGAATTCGCATCTGAAGCGATGAGGAAAGCTGAACGTTGGCTCGCTACAGGTATTGCTGACGCGGAAGTGGGCGAAGCACCGACCATGGAAACCGACTCTGTCTCTATTTGCATCGCATTGCCGGAGTTTTGTGATGAACAATTGGTTGGCGAGAAACTCGCCGAGCTTTACGTCGCCCTGAACGGAATGCACATCGGCGCAGGCGGTTCCGGACTGACTGTTCGCGAAGATCAATCAGATGCCGGAGTGCTGACCTTGGAAGGAGCGCCGACACGATGAGCGATGAACAGAAGGAGATCATCCAGATCGGATTGACAGAGAAGGAGTCAGCCGACCGCGCAGGACTCGTCGAGGAACTGCTGACAGACCTCAAGGAAGCGCTACCAGGAGTTTTCACTGACTTGTCTAGCTCAGGCCGAACTTGGTTTAAAGGGAAGTCCGCGCAAGAAGCTGCAAGAGCGCAGCAAATCTTGTCCGAGGTGCTTGATAAAATTGGAAGGTTCAAGCTCGACGAGCGCGAGCAAGATCATCGGCATCGGCAAGAATCAGAGTTGCACTCAATCGACGTGAAGCAGAAACAAGCGGAACTATATCTCTCCTCGCTTGAGCGCGCAACTAAGTTATGTCGCGAGCTAACTGAAATGGGCGTTGACGTGGATATCCGTGCCGTATTGGCGGGTATGGATATTCACATAAATAGCCTTCCAGAGATCGTGTCGTCAACAGCTGCTGTGCCGCGGATTGATGCCGAAAAAAGCAAATAACCATGTGATGCAACGGAGGACGGGTGGTCCGTTTTTTCGTCTGCTTGCAAGCCGTTCGCCCGTCCCCGCTGATCACTAACGTTATTTCGCATGATTACAACGTCCACACCCGATACTTGGCAGGCATTGCAAACCGACGTTGCATCAATTCTTCAGCAATGCGGATTCGACACTGAAGTGGAAAAACCGGTCGATACCGCTAGAGGCGCTGTCGAACTCGATGTTTACGCCGAAGAGGTTGTCAAAGGCCGCAAATATACGATCGTCTGTGAGTGCAAACACTGGAAGAACCGCGTTCCTCAAACAGTAATTCACAGCTTTCGAACGGTCGTTTCAGACATTGGCGCAAACGTCGGGTACATTATCTCCCTCAATGGTTTTCAATCGGGCTCATTCACTGCATCCGAACTTACCAATCTTGAATTGGTGACGTGGCGGGAGTTTCAAGCCGCCTTTGAAGAAACATGGTTCGAGAATTATTTCTCGCTTCAGGTAGACGAACACCTTGATCCTCTAATGACATTTGCCGAACCCTTCTTGCCTGCGTGGTTTGGCGATCTGCCTGAATCCGATAAAGAAGAATACATGGCCCTCAAACGACAGTACGACCTATTTGGGATTGTCATGCAATCGTTCTGTCCATACTCACGGCTGTTCCGAAAAGAAGGCGTTCCGTCGTTACCTCTTGTTGATCGTCTTGAACCGCACGAGTTGCTCGAGACTATTCCTGATCACATCCTACAGGAAGTTGGCTATCGCGAACTGCTGGAACATGCCCTCGAATATGGTAGAACTGCAATTGCGAAGTTTCGTGCAATCCGCGACCGAAACGCCAAAGCGAAATAACAATGTGTTGCACACGGAGCGGCGGGCGGCGTCGGCCCTGAAGTCAATGTCGTGCGCCGCCGCCTGCTGAACACAAACGTTATCGGGATCCCTCGACACGTTTCTGCCACCATGGCGGCAACGATGTTTCAAGTACCGGGTTTGTCGTCAGTCGAAGATAGAGATCGTGGATCGCCAACTGCCGCGATGACCCCATGCCGATCTGCACACCGCGAAGTAACGGGACCGCGACTGCGACGACATTGCCGTCCACAAACTGGGGCATGTCGACGTATTCCGTTTCGATTGGCCCATACCTATCGACAACCCAACGTTCCACCTCATCCGACGCTTTATTGCGATCCTCCAACGGATCGTGCGATCCCGGATTGCCAATCAAAGATCTTTCTCGATCTGGCATTTGCTTAACCTCGAAAATGGTTGGCTCGATCCCGTAACTTAACTGCACATTTGGCGTTCCTTGTCGGTTCGGGAATTGCGTTCTAGCAACTGCCGGTAGCGCTCCGGTAGCAGGTCGCAACCGAGTCCAGCAGCGGCCATTCGATCCGCAGCCACTGCCGCGATGGCCTTTGGGCTCGGCTTGTCGTATCCGAGCGATTCACGATTTGCCGCGTCGCGGTGTACCGCTGCGAGGATCCGCTCTGCAGCGACGTGGTCGCGTGCGTAAGCCGATTCCGGCTTCGGGTCAGGCCAACCATCCTCCGGCGGCAACACAGCGGAGGCGTTGCGACAGCGGCGGTACAGGGCAAACGGTCCATAGGCACCGACGCGGTCGGTGTACACATCGAGCAATCGCGTGGCGTGCTCGACGTCGACGGCTGCCTGCAGGTCAGCTAAAGCTCGACGCCATTCCCGGATGCCGGATAACGCGAGGCGCTGGGCTACGTGGTGCCAGGTCGCGGTCTCTTCGATCGGGGAAGGCAAATCAAAATCGCTCCCCTCACTCCCGCTCGTGTTTTGGGGGGGAGGGGGGAGAGCGGTTCTTTTTCGGTTACTTACGGTTCGTCGGACATATTGTCCGGGGTTCCGGTCAGACTGTCCGGGGTTCGTGTCAGACTGTCCGGGGTTAGCAAAAAAATGTCCGGGGTTGCCGGAGGGGAAAATGTCCGGGGTTGCGGTGGCGTTTGCTTTCGATACACGCAGAGAGATTTCGCCCCAATTGATCACCATGATGGGGCTTCGACCGTGCCTGTGCTCAATCACGATCAACTGTTCTGACTCAAGCAGCCGAATGGCACGGCGTACACTCCGTTCGCTGCAATTGATGTCGGCACCGATCGTCGCGGCCGAAGCCCAACAGCGACCACTCTTGCCGCAGTAGTCATCAATCGCGCGCAGCACGCTTAGCGCCATGCGTGAGCTGACACGCGCCGCCGCTTTGCCATCGCCGACGTCGGCGGACTTGATCGGCAGAGACTTCAGCAATCCCAGCTGGTCGCCGCGCGTGAAATCGATCGTTTGTTGCTTTGCGCCTCGCACCGATCAATCCTCAATCGCACCGAGTTTGCGAAGTTGTTCTTGACCATCGGCCAATTGGCAATGCTTGACCAATGGCAGCTGGTCGTCGGCAAGCGATGCCAGCTGCGCCCATGAAACGTCACGCCATCGACGACGGCGATATCCGCGGATTGAGACGCCGTCAGGCGTGATCCGAACGATTAGCTTCGGCTCGATGCGACGGACGATCGGGCGCGACAACGTTGCTATTCGTGGCATTCCGCCCCCCATGCAATCAGCTTGCCGTGGAAGGTGCCAACGCCATGAAACATCCGCCAGAACCGATGGAATGTTTCGAGCGATTCGAACCCGTCTGAGCTCGCGAAAGGGGCAAGATCGTTGACTGGCGTGCCGTCGATCTCAGCGGCAACGATTGATTCGTCGCCAACCTCCAACACGATGTTTTGCACCTTCAAGCAGACAGGATCCGGATCGAGGATCTTGCGGCATGCTTTCGTTCGCATGCCGGTGTAGAGCTGCAATCGATCGCCTTCGCGTGCATGTCGCCGTTTGCTTATCCGGCGTACTGTATGCGATTTGGTACCTGATTCGATCGCATCGACGAACTGGCTTTGGAAGTTGTAGGCGACCATCGCTTCAGGCCTCCACTTTGATATTCGCGGAGTCTCCATCGTCACCCAAATCGTCAACCAGCTCACTTCGCACGATGTCAACTTCGCGAGGCGCGTCGAATCCAAGGTAGATGCGGTTTCCGAGAACACGAACCACGGTAACGCGGATCACTTTGCCACAAATGTATATCGATTGGCCTGGGTTTCTGGCTAGGACTAACATCCTGCTAACTCCTTACGATTGAACAAACAAATACAATTCACCAAAAGCGACGGCAGGTTTCGAACCTGCACGGTGGCTGGGGCATAGACAGCCACCGCATCCCAAACGAACGTCGCTTTGTTTACGGGCGTTCACAACAACTCTTCATCGAAGTCGAATTGCAGTTGATTGCGCGTGGTTCGCCGTGCGCGAACCACGTCGATCTTTCGTGCTGGCGTTTTTCGCGACGTGACCGGTTGGATCGTGACGTCGTCGGGATCTTCCGGGTGTGGTTGCACGATCAGCTTGATCGTCACTTCGCGTTTCTCTGCCAAGCTTGGTCGTTGCCGACAATCCACCACGGCCGCGTGCAACTGTTCGCTGAAGTCGGTTGCCAGATCGGGCGACAACAGATGCAAGTTCTTCAGACTCAATTCGGCGGTATGACTCATCGCTGCAGAATCTCCCGTAGATCGGTGATCACCTGCTGGTCGAAGCCTCGCATGACAGCGTCGTCGCTCTCGGCAGTTTCAAGGACCGCACGCAATAGCTCATAGTCAACACAGGTGAGTTTGCCGGGCCTTGGCTCCAACTCAGAAAACTCACTATCGTCGTCCAATGCGTGAACGCCGATGCGATGCACCATCACCAAACATGTCACGCCACCGGGGGTGACGCCGTTCCATAGCCGGCACGGGACGCCGTCGATGTCGAGTTTTACGTCGGTCGATTCCATCGTCACTTGCATCGTTTTGGTCTCTTGGTTTGGTTGGTTGGGACGCAGCGATCCCGAAGTTCCATCTCGTTCAATTCGGGTTGGTTCATTCGCCACGGGCACAACCCTTTTTGACCATTTGCAGAAGGTTCAACCGCCCAGGGATTGCGATCGTTTTGGATTCTCTGGAAAACAGGAGACGTGAGGCACTTTCGCCGACCGAAGCAATGCAAATGGATCCTGATTCAATGAACGACAACGACAATTTCGGATGCGTTGTGCAATGTGCTATCGCCGCGATCGGTGCCGTGGTGGCCGTTGTGATAGCTGCATGGCAGATCAGTTCAGGCAACGCTGCGGCCGACAAGGCCTCACAATGTGCACAGTTCATCGCCAACAAGGAGAATGCATTGACGATCGAACTGGACACGGTCAAGCAGTGGCGGGAATCACCACAGCTTGTGGTACTGCGTACAATTCGCATCGCGGAAGACACGTCCAACTGCATCATCCAGAACAACGGTGGTCGCGACCTCGTGTTGTTCGGATTTGGGCTACAACGGACCGTGCCACAGGTGACGTCGAACAACGGCGGATCGATACCGCCACACCGAACGGTGATCGCTGCCGAGCGAAGTCGATCGCAAACAATTGATTTCTCGCGATGCGATTTGACGTCTGACTGTTCGTTCTTCATGGATCCTGCAATCATCGTTAAACCTGGTGAGTCACTCACGCTCCGCTGCGTGTTTCCGATCGGGCAAAAAGAGTACGGGCACATCGTGTTGGTTGACTCCAATTCAGTGACGCCAGAATTCCAGCTATTCCAATTCGAGCCATCGCGTTAATTGCGGACCAATACCGACAGCGAGAAGCCAACTCCGAACGCAGCGACCGCAGTCATGGAAAGGTGGCTTTCGTTCAATCCGAAAACCAAGAACCCTGATTGCATCGCCAGAATTACGACGTTCAATCCGCGTGACATACCCCACCTCAGTTGTTGCTTGGTTCGAAGCTGGGACTCTGCTTGACTGTCTGATCGTTCAGCCGTTCGCCCAACTCTTTGAGCTGGACCGCGTAGAACTTCAAGTGCCCTATCAACCGTTGGTTCTCGTGTGCGAGATACACAACGTTCGATTCAAGCACGGCAACGCGAGACGCCAAACGGTCGACTCGTCGCCACGGCATCACGATGCGTGTGATTCGAAGTCGCAAGAATGCGACGCGGTTTGAAAGTGATTCTTTCATCAGGGGCCCTTCCACTCAGCAACACAGGCGAAACGTAAGTCCACAAAAAAACCCCGCTGCTCCAACTCGACTTGGGACAGCGGGGTGGCCGGTCGATTCGCATCGGCAGGCGTGGTTTGTTGGTGTTCCCAAGTCGAGTGCTAGAAAGTTAGCGGCTGCGAAAGGGGTGGACGGTTGCGTTGTCGAATTTGGACGGAATGGACGGTAAACGTCCAGGCGCACAGAAAGCGCACAAGACCGCTAGAAAACCATCAAAACACAATGGTTCTGAATGGGTTCGAATCCCTTCGGGGGTACTCATCTTCTTCGTGGCTTCACAACGTGCACTGGTGAGCCGCTTCCGAGAGTACAAAATACGCAAAAAGGCTTGGAACATCCGCTCCAAGCCTTTTTGCGTTTCAGGTCGCTAACGTCGCTGCTCGCTCGAGCAGCTCGGCGGCCAAGCCAATCGACGATCGATGCCGATTTGATGGAATCCCCTACCACGCGCGCAATCGGGCGTCTTTGAGAATCAGGCTACCGATAGCGTGGGAGAGCGCTTGCCGAAGCGTTCACCACCGCGAGCCGAACGCGAAGACCTTGTACGCCGCGCCACAAGTCAGGAACGAACCTCCTGCCGATCTCTCCGCAGCGATGGTCTCCCGTTGCCGAATCCAACGCCATGAATAAGTCGCGTGCCTTCGTCGCCTCTGCGTCAGCCACACCCTGCACACATTGCCTTCCGCCCCCTCTTGCTTCCGCCCGGCTTCCAACTCCCACACGGACCACACGCCCCCCACTTCCGACTACGCCAGCGAGCAACTCCACAATTCACCCACACTCGTGCAGTTCACACCTCCGAAAACCATCCTCCCAGGAACACTCAACACACCACACGAGCTAACTAAAAACCAAGCCACACCACAAACGACGAATAACAGACCACCACAACTACTACCAACTTCAGTGAAAGAGCCCCCACGGGACCGCACCGCACCACAGCCAACAAACACGACACCTATGGATACTCGCCTCACACCACACAAGCTACCACCGCATCAACATTTAACTATAGAACAACCTTCTCACTAACCCCACTTCTGTATAACTCAATACCCCACATCAGCACTTTCTATACATGCTCACCCTCCTATTCCTACACGACGCTTCGATGAGGAATCTACTAAGTGTGAGAAAAGATCCATTGCCTCACTGCTAACGTACCGATATAATCCACAGCAACTAATCTACTCCCCGCACGCTTCAGTGCTCTGGGATGTACGCATTTCTAATGCGGCACAAATTCTTTGCAATGCGACTTCTGTCGAATGAGTTGCGCTCAGAGGGGAGGATACGGCGAATGCGTTTCCCCCAAAAAAATCAACTCACCCGTTTTTTTCGTTTCTATTTAGTATTAGGGATTCCTGATGAAAGCAAAAAAAGAGAGTGGCTTCACGTTGGTGGAGCTCCTGGTTGTAATCGCGATTATTGGCATCTTGGTTGGGCTATTGTTACCAGCGGTTCAGGCGGCTCGCGAAGCGGCGCGGCGCATGAGCTGCAGCAACAACATGAAGCAGATTGGACTTTCGCTTCACAATTACCACGACACCTACCGGAAGCTGCCGCCAGGTATCGTGACAAGCAATCAACTAGCTTGGGGAACGATGATTCTGCCGTTCATGGAACAAGGCCCCTTGTTCGATTCGCTTTCCACAGCGGGTGCGTTCGATCAGCCGTGGGAGGACATTCTGGAAGTCACGACAAACGGCGTCGGAAACAACCCACCGCTCGCGCAATCTCCCGTAAGTGCCTTCCTTTGTCCTTCGGACCCAGGCGGGGACCTGAATAGGAAGCTGGGCGGAACCGGCGGAATCTACTTCGCAAAATCCAACTATGTCGGCGTCTACTCGGCGTATTACAACGGTTCCGATCCTGTCGCGACCAATGGGGCGGGCGGTTCCGACAGAGCGTCGATTTTCACCGACAACTCGGCGACACAATTCCGCGACATCATCGATGGTTTAAGCAACACGATCATGGTGGCAGAGCGATGCACGATCGGCGGACCCGCGGGCTCGTTATGGATCGGCTATCAGAACGACTTCGGCGGCAGCATTTCCGGCAGCATATCGCAATTCCAGGTTCGGATGCGAATGGAGCGTTCGTCGAACGACACGGATTACGTCATCAATGGCTCAAGCGCTTACAACCCAAGCAGCTTGCATCCAGGTGGCGCTCAATTCATCCGCGGCGACGCCAGCGTCACTTTCATGTCGGAGTCCATTCCGCTGCGTCTCCAAGCCGCGCTCGGAACGATGGACGGGGGCGAAGTGATCGGCCCGTACTAGTTGCACTCCGACTTAATTCCATCATTTGGCTACTTATCCATGAACGTCATAGACTTATCAGCAGCTCGCATATCGACCTTCGTTTTCATCGCCCTTGCCTGCGTTACCCTGGGTTGTGGCGGTAGCGGGGGACCACGATTGGCCGCGGTGTCCGGCACGGTCACCTTTGATGGCGAACCATTGCCCAATGCACTCGTTTCGTTTTATCACGAGGACGACCGTCCATCCCACGGCAAGACCGATGCCAGCGGACTTTACGAACTCACCTACATGGCCGATCGCCCCGGTGCGATCGTCGGTAAGAACGTTGTCCGCATCACGGTCGCTACGGTGGAAGGCGAAGGCGTTGCACCTCAAAAAGAGCTGATTCCGGCGATGTACAACGTGGACTCCGAACTGACCGTCGACGTTCAACCGGGTTCGAACGCGGACGTCGACTTTGACCTAAAAAAATCGGGCGGACCGGGGTAATCGAGACCTGCACCGTTCAGAATCTGTGCCTATAGAAAAACGCCTCGATCGGATCGGGGCGTTTTTTTTGGTGTGTACGGTTCCGATCAGGGGCAAGTCAGGTTTTCTGGTACAACAGCGAGCGAACCTGTCCTTTCCTTCAATCGCGACCCTACGATGGCCAACACATTTTACAACGCGTTCGATATCGAACCTCTCTCGGGTGCCGGCGGACAGCGGCCCGACGACTACCGCACGCCCTTTCAGATCGACCGAGACCGGATCCTGTATACCTCCGCATTCCGCAGATTGCAGAGCAAAACGCAGGTTTTCCTGTCGGGCGAATACGACTTTTACCGCACGCGTTTGACGCATTCTTTGGAAGTCGCGCAGATCGGCCGTTCAATCTGCGGTCGACTCAAAGCGACGAACGACTCGATGGGCGACGATCACTTTATCGATCCCGATCTGGTCGAGGCCGCCTGTCTGTCGCACGATATCGGCCATCCCCCCTTCGGTCACGCCGGCGAGCGTGTGTTGCACGATCTGATGCGCGACCATGGAGGATTCGAAGGGAACGCACAAACACTGCGTCTGTTGACCGAGACGATCTATGGCACACGCGGCATGAATCCATCGCGAGGATTCTTGGACGCAACGCTTAAATACAAAACACTCCTCGCGGAGACGCCGCACGCCGACAATCACTTCGTCTACGATTCTCAGCAACGTTTCCTGGCGTTCGCGTTTGGCAACGACAGGTTCTTATCTCAACTGGCCCCCGGCCAGGAACGCAACGGTTTCAAATCGGTCGAATGCCAGATCATGGACTGGGCCGACGACACCGCCTATTCGTTGAACGATATCGTCGACGGCAACAACGCGGGCTTCATCAATCTGGAACAACTGGAACGTTGGGCGGAAACCAATGACATCACCGACCAGGACGGACAACACATAAAGGATCTCTGCAGTGCAATCCGTCGGCGGCGACTGGAACCTTTAATGGGACGCAAAGTCGGCGACTTCATTGCTGCGGCTGACATCGTCGCCGCCACCGACAACTTCATGTCCGCCCATACCGCGCGATACCGGTACGACGTGACCGTCGCTCCGGAAGCGGCGGCCGAGTCGCGGCTGTACAAACGCATCGCGTTGGATCTTGTATTCCGCGCGCCTCAGTTGCAACAACTGGACCACAAAGCGGCCCGCGTCCTCGGCGAACTGTATAAAATATTTGCCGACAACTACCTCGGCGGTCGCAAGCGTCCGCTACGTCTGCTGCCCCCCGAAACCGAAATGGCACTGCGAGAGGCCGACGGCGACCAGCGGACCGCGGCGCGAATCCTCTGCGACACGCTGGCGCAAATGACCGACCGCTTCGCCGTCCGCACCTACCGCCGACTGATCGATCCCGAATTCGGAAGCATTGTCGACCTGATTTAGCACTGCTGCGCCGGCCAATTGTCAGCCCTCTGAAATCACTTCGCTACGCAGCGATCGTGCGTCAACCGAGCACTCACGAACTGGCGTCGATCGACAACAGAAATATCCACTTCAAATCAAACCACGGACGATCCGCGAGAAGGCGATCGATGCGATCAGCCCGATCGTGGCGGCGACTGCGAGGGATGCGAAGAAGTATTGGTGGCCAAGTTCCCCCGGCCAACGATCCAACAGGATGCCCATCCAAGGTCCCATGAAGACGTCGGGCGTGAAGCCGATGACCGAGACGATGCCGACCGCGCAGCCCGTGTCGCCAAACGGCACGCGGCCTTCTTCCATCATGGCAAAGTAGAGCCCTCGCAACGCGAAAACGCAGGCGCTGGTGCTGACCATCGTGGCAAAGAAGAACATCGACATACCCGGCGGGAAAGCTCCGACGGCCAACATGCCGCTGCCGATTCCGAATCCCAGCAGGCTCAAGATCGTCAGTCGGGCGACGCCAAAGCGATCGGCTAGCAGGCCCGCGGCGACTGCTGCCACGGGACGCATCCACATCGAAAGCGTGCCGACCTGAGCCGCTTGCACTTCGTCGAACTCCAGCACCTCGTGCGCGTAGAGCGAGATATTGTCGAGGCCCTTGTAGCCGACGTAGGCACTGACGACAACGATCGCTTGCAACCACACCGTCGGCATCTTTAGTACGCGGCGGACCGCACCCAGCGGGCGTTTGAGTTCGATTGGATCCGACGGTTCTCCCTGCCGCGGCAATGCGAACCAGACCAGCGCCGCAGCGGCCAGCGTGATCCCTGTGAACAGGTAGACGACTTGTTGGAAGGCGTGGGTTCGTTGAGCCGCGGATGCCGTTTGGACATCTTCGGGCATCAACAGCGCGAACAACGCGACGGCTCCGCTGCCGATCGCCGCAGCGACGAGGCCACGTCCTCCGTCGAGGAATCCGAAGGCGCGGCCGGGGAGCATCGCGCCGCCCCAGGCTCGCGTCGCTCGAATCAACGGTGCCCAAAACAGCAGGATCGTGGTGGCACCCCAGAAACCGTAAAGTAGTTTGAGGCCGCCGAGCGAAGGGATCGATGCTAGCAGCAAGCCGCCAGCGGCGGTCGCTAGCAGCGCCACAGCCATCAGCTTCCGCGCCGAGAACAGGTCTGCCAGCGGGCCGCCGGGGAAATAGGCGATCATCGCCACGACGCCGTACAGCGAAAACGCGATCCCCAGTTCGAGGTTCGTCAGCTGAAAGACTTCCAGCAGAGTCGGCCTAAAGACCCGAGGCAGCACAAACGGCAAAAAGAAGACAGCTTCCCCAGCCACGATAAGCGTGAACATCGCGATCGCACGGGCGATGGGGGGCGGTGGTTGGTCGGGCTTGGTCACACGCGGTTCCGGTTCAGACAAAAACTGAAGGACTGAAAAACTGTCCTGCGGGGGTGAGCCCCTATCGCGAGACAAGCATCCGCGTGCTGGATGGCTGAAGAACGTCGCCGCCGACTGGCGGGACTCTCGCAAACAGATCGCATGATAGCACGTTTGCGGTTCGGATTGTACGCGCGGCCGTTGGCGTTGGGCGATCGATCGAGCCGAGATTTGCTAGCCTTGTCTTTCGATTGGCATTGCCGAAAGATAACGATGCGATTTACAAGCGATGTTCGCTCGCACAGGAATGCCGATTGGAGGATGACGATGATTGCTCGAAACCCACTGACACTACTCGCAACCACGCTGCTGCTGCTGCAAGGCGTTGCGGTCGGGCAATACGCTCAAGACGCTTGGGGTTCGCGCAACGCGGCTCCCGCCGCGCAAGCCAATCCGTCCAGCGCGATTCGTCCAATCGATGCGCCGAGCATCGTCGATCGGTATCGCCCGCGCGGTTTTCAGTCCAATCCGCAGCCCGCCGCGCCGGTGAATGTCGCCAGTGCGCAGATGGGCCAATACCCGGCGCAGCAGTATCCTTTGCAACCGAGCCCGATCCAGCAGACCGCCTACCAAGTGCCTGGCGATCAACAGCAGCTCGCGCAACCAGCACTCCCAGGTGGTCAATACCAAGTGCCAGCGAACCCATTTAACAACCAACAGAATCTGTCGGTTCAGGGGCAACCACCGCAGACCTTTCAGAATCCGCAGCAGCCGATCGCTCCAAGTATCGCTCCGCCGCCAACCTTAGCGCAACCGCAATACGGGCAGACGCAGCCGACTTACCCGCAGACGTTGTATCCTCAACCGCAGCAGCAATATCCGCTGCCACAGCAACAGGTCTCGGGGCAGCCGTTTGCTTCGATGGGAACCAGCTCAGCCATTTCGCCAGCATCGACTTGGACCGCTGGCGGGGCCTGGGATTGCGGAAACGTCGCACAGACAAGTGCCGTCTCGCCACAGGTTTACGTGCCGCCGAACACCTACACGCCACCGGTCATCACACCCGATCTGGCTCCCAACGCCTACGCACCCAACAACGCCGGCTATCGTCCGTTGGTCGCCTTGGGATCGCCCTATCCCAACGTCCAAGTCGGTCGCGGAATCATCGGCCAGCCGACCGTTTACGTCCCGAACCAACCGATTCGTAACTTCTTCCGCTACCTGTCGCCCTGATCGCGACTGGCGCAGCCTGCACCCGCCTAGCGGAGCTGGGAGGGTCGAAAAACAAGCGTTTAGCGAGTTTTTCGGGGAGGGCTTACCAGCAACCATCGACCGGCCGGGATTGGACTCAAGAACTCCCCTCCCCGAACATCGCTTCGCTCGTTCGACCCTCCCCCGCAAACTGCGTTTGGGGGAGGGTGAAGTGCTGCCGGCGACGTCCAACTTCACCCGCCCGGCGGAGCTGGGAGGGTCGAAAAACAAGCGTTTAGCGAGTTTTTTGGGGAGGGCTTACCAGCAACCATCGACCGGCCGGGATTTGACTCAAGAACTCCCCTCCCCGAACATCGCTCCGCTCGTTCGACCCTCCCCCGCAAACTGCGTTTGGGGAGGGTGAAGTGTTCCGGTCACTGCACTGGAGTGAAGTCGGACTGGAAGTAGGCCGAGAGGTCGATGATCTGTTGGTGCGTCAAGTCGTCCAACAGTCCTTCGGGCATCAGCGAAACTCCGGTCGCCGTGATCTCTTCGATATCGTCTTTGGCGAGCGTGATCTTTTCTTTTGGCGTCTGCAGGACCACGCGTTGGCCATCCTGCGATTCGATCACGCCGGCCAATACGCGTCCGTCGATCGTTTCGATCGTGCTCATCTTGTAAGCCATCGGGACCAATGTGTTCGGCGAGATCACGTTTTCCAAGAAGTATTCGACGCTCTTGCGTTGACCGCCGGTAAGATCCGGACCGATCGTGCCTCCTTCGTTTAGCAGCTTATGACAGGTCGCACACTTCTGCACAAAGACCTGCTTGCCCGCGTGCAGGTCCGCCCCCGCGATCGCGTCTTCGGTCAGCATCCGCTTCATCTGGTCGATCTGGCGGTTGCGTGTCGCGTCGGTCGCGGTGACCGTGCCGTAGATCTTGCGGAGCTGATCTTGGACGGCTTTGTCTTTCAGGCGACTCAATTGTCCAACGGCGAATGTCGTCAGGACCGTTTCGGGAACCTGCTTGTTTTCGATCGCACTCAACAGTCGTTTGGCGTAGCTGTTCCGCGTGACCATCGCATCGATCAATGCGGTCTGTTGGTCGGCGGGCAGGTTGCCAAAGTCGGCGATCAGCTCCGCGGCGGTGTCGGGAAGTTCGACGTTGCCCAGGGCGCGAAGGGCTTGCGTGCGCAGCGACCGCAGTTTCAGTCCCTGCTGGACGACGGCGGCGGTGTCAGCGTCGGAATACTGGACCAACAAGTCGAAGGCGTTTTGAGCGTCTTCCGCTTCGCCAGTCAGCGCGGCGGCCAGTTGCTTCCGGGCCGATGCGTCGCCAAAGATGAGCGCCAGCTCATAGCCCAGTCGATTACTTTGAATCGATCCATCCAGCAAGCTGTCACGCGCTTCGGACCAAGCTTGCGGGGCGTCGATAGAACGTCCTCGCAGCGCTTCCAGCAGTCCCGAGATCAGCGATTCTCTGGAAGCCGGTGGGCACTGGGCCGATGCAGCGACGGTCAGAACGAGATCGTGCGCATCGATCGCTGCCAGTTTTTGCGAGATGCAGTGGGCCAAAATCGGTGGTTCGAAGGCTGCGTATTGTTGGCTCAGCGACTGGATCGCCGCGGGATCCTGCTGCAACGTTTCGGCGTTGAATCGCGGTTCGATCGCATACCACATCAACTGCAGCAACCGCTTGCGGAGCTTTTCGTCGGCGATGTTCGCAACGAGTTCGGGAGTGATGTTTTCGATCGAGGCATCGTCGCGACGGATCGCGGCGGCAACTTGTTCTTGCAGCAGCAAGCCGGCGGATTGGTTGGCGGTTTGGATCCTTCCCGCGGCGATCGAAGCATCTTCGCTCGCCAGTCGCGTCGCCCAGGCTTGCAAGTTGATGTCGCCGCGGGCCGCCTCTTGCAGGATCGATCGATCGGCAAGGCCGCAGGCGGCGGTCAGCCACAGCATCCGCAACTTGAGCCGCGAATTTTCGAGGGGCACATCGCGATAGGCTTGGACGATTTTCGATGCCAGTTGTTTGTTGTCGGGCTGCGTGGCAACGCGATGTTGCAGCACGCGCCGGGCGGTCTGCATGAACCAGGCGTTTTCATGGTTCTGCAGTTCCAGCAATTGATCGTCCGGCAGAGCGTTCAGGTCGCCCGACCATTGCCGCGGCGTGCCGTAAGCGATCTTGAAGATCCGCCCGGTCTCGACGTGGATGTCGACGAAGTCGTGGCACTCGCCGGTGTCGTTCCAGTCGAGGACGTAAACGGTTCCGTCGGGGCCGTATTTCATCTCGACGCCGCGGAAGAAGGGATCGACCGACTGCATGAAGTCGGCGTCGTGACTGGCGACGTAACCATCGGGCGATGCGATCAGCCGGTCGCAGTTCATTCGCCGACCGTGGATGTTGATCGTGTACAGTTTGTCTCGGTACTTCTCCGGCCAGTTGTCCCCTTGGTAGATCATCGCGCCGCAATGGGCGTGTCCGCCGCCGGCGTCGTCATGTTTGCCACCGATCGAAACGTTCCAATAGCCGCCGGCCCAGTGGATGTGGTCGGCGCAGGAATCCATCAACGTGAAGGTGTTCGGATTCAGGTCGTTGCCAAACATTCGTTTGAAGCGGGCGCCGGGAATCGCATGGAAGACGTGCTCGATCACACAGTTGGTGAAGAAGGCTTGGCCGACTGAATTCCAGTCGATGCCCCACGGATTGGTGCTCCCTGCGCAGTAGGGTTCGAAGACTTTTTCAGTCGGATGGAATCGCCAGACTCCACATGTCATCGGTACCGGTGGTTGGTCCGGTTTAGAAGGGTTGGTGACTTGGCTGACATCGAGGATGCCATGCATGCCGTACAGCCAGCCATCGGGTCCCCAATGCAAGCCGTTGAAAACGTTGTGCTTCATCTTCAGCGAGAAGCCCGACAGCAGCGTTTCCGCAGGGCCATCGGGAATGTCGTCGCCGTCGGCATCGGGAATGAAGATCAGGTCGGGCGAGCTGCACAGATAGACTCCGCCAAATCCGACTTCGATGCCCGAAAGATTGCGACCGTTGTCCAAGAAGACGGTTCGCCGATCGTGGCGTCCGTCGCCGTCGGTGTCTTCAAAAATCAGGACACGATCTTTGCCCTCGTCGACGCCGATGTCCTGCCAATCGGGATAAGAGGTGCACTCGACGACCCACAGCCGTCCACGCGTGTCGATCGTCATTGCGATCGGTTGCACGACGTCCGGTTCGGCTGCGAAAACCGTGGCACCGAAGCCGTCGGGCAGCTTCATTTCGGCAACAGCTTGTTGGGCGGGCATCGCCGCGGGGGCTGTCTCTTGCCCCGCAGCGATCGCATGGAAACTGAGGATGAATACGAGGGGTAGGAGCCGAGTCAACGTGGTGTTCCTTCGAATGTGCCGCAGCGGGCGGGGGCCGATGTTGGGGAGGTCGGCCATTGTAACTGCGGCATATCCGAAAGTCAGTAACTTGCAATCTTTTGCCCGTTGCGATCCAACAGCACATAAGAACGGCGAGCGGGGCCCGTCGAAGCCTTAGCCGCCTGTGGCCGCGGTTGCGGATCGGACCAACTGTCGTAGGCGTTCTGGGGCTCGGTTGCCATCGCTTCGCGTTGCACCATCGCCAGTTCGGCGCGGGCGGCAAAATAAGCGAAGATCGCAATAAAGATCAGCATCCCGTCGGTGAACAATCCGACCACGCCCATCCCGATCGCAAGCACTTGCCCGACGGACGCCGCGATCTGCGTCGCGCGAACGTAGGGGAAGAACGCGCCAAGGAACGCTCGGAAGACGCGACCACCATCCATCGGGAAGACGGGCAGCATGTTGAAGACGATCAGGGCGATGTTGATGTAGATCATGCTCATCAGGAACGTGCTGGCGATCGATCCGCTGGCCAACAACAGCAGCGGCACCAGCAGAGCGGCGATGACAAGATTCACGGCAGGTCCAGCCAGCGCGATTGCACCTTCGGCCAACGGGCTGCGCGGCATGCGGTCCAGGCGAGCGACACCGCCGATCGGATAGAGCGTGATGTCGCGGGTGCCGACGCCAAACAGACGCGCCATCATGGCATGCCCCAGTTCGTGCAACAGGACACATCCAAAGACCGAGAAGAGGATTGCCAGGCGCATCGCCAGCGATCCATCGGGCATCGCGGTCAAAAGGACAAATAAAGGGAGCAACCAAAACGTCCCGTGGACGTTGATCGGGATGCCAGCAACAGTGCCAAGTTTCCAGTTGAACATATCGGTAACGAGCCTCCTGCGACTCGGGGATTTTTTAATCCGCAGCGTTAATCCGCCGCGACATATTGCTAATTCGCTGGCTGAATGTCGATCTTGGCGTTGCCTGGGCAACCCCTTTGTCAGTTTAGGTCGGTGGCGACAAAACTGGCACATTCAACCACGAATGCACAGCAGATGCATAAATCGCGCCAAACGCGACAGAACCGAGTTCAATCTTTGCTGCGAGTGAACCAGAGCAGGATCCGGTCCCCCAGAGTGGGCAGCAGATGGCCGATCGCGATGATCGGCCGCAGGTAGCCGGGCAGCAGCACATCGGTCGATCGTTTGCGGCAGGCTTTGAGGATCCGGTCGGCCACATAAATAGGATCGAGTCCTTTGACTCGCGCT
Organism: Rosistilla carotiformis; assembly: GCF_007753095.1. Classification (NCBI taxonomy): domain Bacteria; kingdom Pseudomonadati; phylum Planctomycetota; class Planctomycetia; order Pirellulales; family Pirellulaceae; genus Rosistilla; species Rosistilla carotiformis. The sequence goes on along the minus strand of NZ_CP036348.1, from coordinate 1,112,297 downwards.
CCGCCGGCGGGGCGATTCGCACTCTCGGGCAGATCCTCACCGACGCGGTCCTTGTAGCGATACCCCGCGTCGTCGCGGCGGATTGGACCGGGGGAGATGAGGATCACGTTCACCCCCAGGACTCGCGATTCCAATCGCAACTGTTGCGTGATCGCCGCCAATGCGTGCTTCGCCGCAGCGTAGCCACCGAGATATCGCGGCGCGACTTTGGCGGCTAACGATCCGATGTTGACGATCTGTCCGCCCGATTGAGCTAACAGGGGCAAGGCAGCTTGCGAACAATTCAGCGCGGAGAAGACGTTGGCGTTAAACAAGTCGTTGAGCCGGTCTGCGTCGAGGGCCTGGATCAGTCCCCGATCGCTGAGCCCGACGTTGTTGACTAACACATCCAATCGCCCGAACTGTTGCTGGACATCGTCGATCAGGCGATCGACTTGCTGGCGATCAATCACATCGCAGACCATCGCCACGGTCCGCGCGTCGCCAGCGATTTGCGAGGCGGCCGATTCGGTTCGCTCGCGATCTCGCCCGACGATCACCACATCAAAACCGGCGGCCGCAAAGCGTTGGGCGATAGCAAACCCAAGGCCCGTGGAAGCACCGGTGACGAGGGCGACTTGGCGATTCGAAGAGACTGCGTTCATGGAAGGATCGGGAGGATTGGCCGGCCAGCATTGCCGAGCGGTTAGAGTGATATTAACAACGGATAGAAGCGGGCAAGGATGCTAGATGTAAGACACCGGGCGAAGAACTTATCTTGTGTCGGCTCCACGACTCGAAAAATAACGCACACTACAAGTGGCATCTGGTGCCGAAACGGGCGAGTTTCAGCAACCGTGGGGAAAATTAAGCGATTTTCACGTCGCACGACCATTTTTTTGGTCCCCACTAATGGCAGCTGGGTGCCCCAAAACGATCAGGCAGTGTAACCCGCACAACCGCAAGCGGCCATTTTCATCTCGAGCGCAAGCAGACTCATGTCATCAGATCAAGCAATTGGCAACCAAATCGGATACCTTAGCCAAATCACACCATATACCAATGGCAAGCCGATGAAACCGCAAACCTACGTGAACGAAATCGGATACTTTGGCAATCAAGATCCCGAACACGGCTCGAAAGGCAGACGCATGTCCCGACCGACCCCGGATGAACCTTGTACCAAAATTGTGGCGACGATTGGGCCAGCGTGCTCAAGCGTCGACCAGCTGGCCAATCTGATCCAGCACGGCGTCGCTGTGTTCCGGATCAATTCGGCCCACGGCTCTCGGGCTTCGCACCAGGAGACGCTCGACAACGTGCGGAAAGCCTCGCTGCAGGTCGGCTTTCCCGTCGGCGTACTCTACGATCTCGCCGGTCCCAAGATTCGCTTGGGCACCTTGGCGTGTGATCCCTATCACTGCGAAACCGGTTCCCAGGTGACGTTGATCCGCGGTGAAGAATCGAGCGTCGACAGTGAATTAACAAGCAATTACGACAAACTGCTCGACGAACTGCAGGTTGGTGACAGCGTGATGCTGGCCGACGGCAATGTCTCGCTGCAAGTCGCGTCGGTCACCGCCGATCGCGTCGTCTGCGATGTTTTGGCGGGCGGAACGATCCGCAGTCGCCAGGGGATCAATCTGCCTGGGGTGAAGTTGAGCATCTCGGCGATGCGTCGCCAGGATGTCGACAACGCGATCTGGGCCGCTCAAGAAGGGGTCGACTTCATCAGCCTCAGCTTCGTCCGGACCGCTGGCGACGTCGAATCGCTGAAAAACTTGATTAGCACTTACGAATCAAAGGCGATGGTGATCGCCAAGATCGAAAAACGCGAGGCGATGGAAGATCTCGAAGCGATCGTCGAAGCGGCCGACGGCGTGATGGTCGCCCGTGGCGATCTGGGTGTGGAGATCGACGTTGCCGAAACGCCAGTCGCCCAGAAGCGGATCATTCGCGTTTGCCGCGACAAGCTGAAACCCGTGATCGTCGCGACGCAGATGCTCGAATCGATGCACCATTCGCCTCGTCCGACACGAGCCGAAGCAAGCGACGTCGCCAATGCGATCCTCGACGGTGCCGATGCCTGCATGTTGAGCGGCGAGACGGCAATCGGCGAATATTCGGTCGAAGCGGTCGACATGATGTTCCGCATCCAACAACACACCGAACGAGAACTCGTCGGGCCTTCGAAATCGTTGATCAAAACGATCGACCGCGCACATCCGATCACGTCGGCGGTCGCGTACGGAGCCACCCAAATCGCCGATTCGATTCAGGCAAAAATGCTGATCGTCGTCACACGAACCGGCGGGACGGCATGGGTCAAAAGCAAGCAACGCAGCCTGATCCCAACGCTAGGCGTCAGCGATAACGAAGACACTTTGCGACGGATGAGCTTGTTCTGGGGGATCAAACCCCTCCGCGTGAGCCAACTGGACGACACCGAAAAGCTATTTTCAGAAGTCAGTGGTTGGGGCTGCCGCGGCGGACACCTGTCCGCAGGCGACCGTTTAGTTTTTGTCACCGGAACCGGCGTGATGGACAGCGCCCACAATCTGGTAGTCGTTCACAAAGTCACCTCCGAAGAGGCAAAGGCGGCTCAAAAATAGCCCCTTTTGGGTGCAGACCGAACGTCTGAACGCCCCCTGCGTCCGCCCCCCTTGCCTGATCGGTCAAGTCGCGTTGATGCTCGTCACCGAGGAACGAATCACCTCCCGTTGGGGTGATTCTCCGGTGAAGCCGCCGCACCCCCGAAGGGGACTTCTCAACTTCGCAAAGCGGCCGCACGGCTTTCGAACGCCAGTTTAACGTGAAATAGCGGGTGTTTGTCGTCGTATTGACAACACGCCAAGCCTTTACGATCCTAAAGCGTTTCTTATAGAATACGTGGCTTCGTACACCTGACTGGGGATCGTTCTGCATGTTTGAATCGCTGTCCGACGGACTGCAATCCGCCTTCAAGAGCTTGCGTGGTAAAGGCAAGCTCACCGAAGCGAACATGCGCGATGGGCTGAAACTGGTCGAGCAATCGATGCTCGAAGCGGATGTCAGCTATTCGGTTGTCCAGTCATTCATGGAGCATGTGACTGAAAAAGCCGTAGGTCGCCGGGTGTTGATGAGCCTGCGACCAGGCGAAGAATTGGTCAAAATCGTCTACGACGAATTGGTCGATATCTTGGGCCCGGTCGATTCATCGCTGCACCTGAAAGCCGATGGCGTGACGGTCATCATGATGTGCGGCCTGCAGGGTAGCGGTAAAACGACGACTTGCGGAAAGTTGTCGCAACTGCTGAAAGAACAAAACATTAAGCCGTTGCTGGTCGCGGCCGATCTGCAACGCCCCGCGGCGATCGAACAATTGCGAGTGATCGGGCGGCAACTGGATGTCCCTGTCTATGCCGAAGAGGGGGCCAACGATCCGGTCAAAGTATGCCAAGCGGGCGTTAAACAGGCCCAACAGCAGGGGGCACGTGTCGTCATCCTCGATACGGCGGGTCGACTGGCGATCGACAAAGAATTGATGGATCAGTTGGCGCGGATCGATAAACGCGTCAAACCCGACCAAGTTTATCTGGTGGTCGACGGCATGACCGGGCAGGACGCCGTCAACAGTGCCGGTGCCTTCAACGAAGCCCTCGAACTCGATGGCGTTGTGATGACGAAACTCGATGGCGACGCCCGCGGTGGCGCGTTATTGAGTGTAAAGCATGTCACCGGCGTGCCGATTAAGTTCATTGGTACGGGTGAGCATTTTGATGCGTTGGAGCCGTTTCGTCCCGAGGGGATGACCGGCCGAATCCTCCAGATGGGCGACATGGTCGCCGCGGCGCGTGAAGCGCACCGGATCGTTGACGAAAGTCAACGCGAAGAACTTGAAGAGAAGATGAAGTCGGGCGAGATGACGCTCGATGATTTTAAAGGCTTGATGGAAAAGGTCGCCAAGCCGGGGCTGATGGGCAAGATGATGGGCTTGATGCCTGGCATGGGCCAGCTGAAAGACCTGATGAACAGCGAAGAGGCAGCGGGCGGAATCAAGCAGACAATCGGCGCAATCAACAGCATGACGCTGGAAGAACGCCGCAATCCAAAAATCATCGATATCGCCCGCCGCACCCGAATCGCCAAAGGTTCGGGAGTGCAAGCGTCGGCGATCACGCAATTGGTCAAGCAGTTCGAGCAGATGAAGCCGATCATGCAGGCGATGGCTGGTGGCGGGATGGGCGATCGGATGCAGCTGATGCGTCAATTGCAATCCAGTGGCGCGCTCGATGGGTCCAACCCGGGCGGCCTGAAGATGAAAAAATCGACCGGGAAGCGGCTGTCGGCCGCTGAAAGGGCGAAACAGAAAAAACAGCGTGAAAAAGAGTTGCGAAAAATGCGACGTTCAAAGTGATCGCAACGATTAAGCTGTCACTGCGAACCGATTACGCCTAAAAATGCGTTTGAAAATTCAGAGTGATCCTCGCTGACCCGTCAGCCGTTTGATACATAGATACGATTAAAAGACCACTACCTGGAGAAAACCACGTGGCAGTTCGAATCCGAATGAAGAAGATGGGCCGTGCCCACCGACCGTTTTATCGTTTGTGCGCCGTCGACCAACGCACCCCTCGCGATGGCAAAGTGATCGAAGAGCTGGGCTATTACGACACCAGTGTCCCCGAGACCGATGCCCGCGCGATCCTTAAGGGCGAACGCATCAATTATTGGTTGGGCGTTGGAGCCCAAGCGAGCGACAAGTGCCACGTCTTGATCAAGAAGTACGGCGCCGAAGGCACGCACCTGGAAAAGCAACGCGAAGCACTGCAACGCATGCAAGCGGGTCGTCCTGCCGCGGCTCCCAAGCCAGCCAAGCCGAAGGCCGAAGCACCTGCTGCTGAAGCCGCACCTGCGGAAGCAGCCAGCGAAGAATAGAATGCGCTTTGATGTCGTGACCTTGTTCCCGGCGATCTTCGATGGCTATTTGACGCAAAGCTTGTTAAATAAAGCGATCGAAAATCAGCTGGTCGAGATCCAGTGCCATAACCTGCGAGACTGGTCGACCGACGACAAGCATCATAAAATTGATGATCGTCCTTTTGGTGGTGGACCTGGCATGTTGATCCAGGCGCCCCCGGTGGTCGATTGTGTTGAAGAAATCGAAAGCAACGAAGCTCGCCCCGCCCGGCGAATCCTGCTTTCCCCCCAAGGTCGACGCTTTGATCAGCAGTTGGCCGAAGAATTTGCGACCGAACCGCGACTGATGTTGCTGTGCGGACGCTACGAAGGGTTCGATCAACGAGTGATCGATATCCTGGAACCCGAGGAACTGAGCGTTGGTGACTTTGTGCTCAATGGCGGCGAAGTCGCCGCGATGGTTGTCATCGACGCGGTGGTCCGATTGTTGCCAGGTGTGTTAGGAGATGAGTTCAGTAGCTTTGACGATTCGTTCTCACGCGGGAATCGAATGTTGGAGTTCCCGCAATACACTCGACCAAGAGAATTTCGTGGCCACGAAGTGCCCGAGGTTTTGTTGGGTGGAAATCATCAAGAGATCGCCGCTTGGCGGGCAGATCAGATTCAAAAGAGAACAGCCGAACGTCGCAGCGACTTGCTCTGACGACAAACCAAAATTGCTGCCAGCCAGCAACCAAACAAAAATATCACCATCAGCCAAGCGGAGTTATCCCTATGAGCCAACAAGTCATGGACCTCGTCGAAAAGACGTGTCTTAAATCCGACGTTCCTCAATTCGACATCGGCGACACCGTCGATGTTCACACCAAGATTTTGGAAGGTGCGAAAGAGCGCATCCAGGTCTTCACCGGCGTTGTGATCGCACGCAGCGGATCGGGAACTCGTGAGATGTTCACCGTCCGTCGCATGGTCGCTGGCGAAGGTGTGGAACGCAAGTTCCCACTGCACTCGCCACGCGTTGAAAAGGTTGAAGTGAAGCGTAGCAGCGTCGTTCGTCGCGCCAAGCTGTACTTCCTTCGCGATCGCGTCGGCAAGGCAGTTCGTCTGAAAGAACGTCGCCGCAGCTAATCCGTTTGCTGGCAATCGATGAAGCGACGCGCCGATTGCGTCGCCAAAGATGCGATGCGGCATTGGACCGGCTATCTTGGGTTCAATGCCTTACTTCTCGGGCGATCGCTTCGCCCGCTCAGGATCTCCCTTTGCTGATCGCCCAAACGGTAGCCAGGCCGATCGCATCGGCCTGCTCGATCGATGGGCGCTGACGCGCAGCCCGTTGATTGACTTCCTATGACCAGTTCGCCGCCAATTCAGCTTGCCGTTCACGGTGCCGCAGGGCGTATGGGACGCCGCGTTGTTGCGCTTGCCACCGCCGACGAAGCGTTCCAAGTGATCGCCGCAATCGACCACCAGCAGCACCCGCTGCTCGGACAGGACTCGGGCGGCTTGGCAGGTTGCGATCCCAATCAAGTTCCGTTGTCGGCGACTTGGCCAGAGGAATGCGATGCAGCGATCGATTTCTCACTACCGATCGCTGTTGGCAGCGCGGTCGCCAGTTGCCTGCAGTCGAAAACGCCGCTGGTGATCGCCACAACAGGACTGTCCGACGAAACACAAGCGGCGATTGAAGAAGCGGTCAAACAGATCCCGATTGTGTGGGCTCCCAGCATGAGCCTCGCGGTGAACCTAACGATGAAGCTGGCCGAGCAGGCTGCAGCAGCTTTAAAGAACGTCCCGGGCGGCGTTGACATCGAGATCATTGAACGACACCACCGGTACAAGGTCGACGCGCCAAGCGGCACGGCGCTGAAGTTTGGTGAACTGATCGCGGGCCAAATGGATGGCGAAACGAAGCACGTCCATGGCCGCGAAGGCGAGACCGGGCAACGCTCGCGTCACGAGATCGGTTACCACGCGGTCCGTGTCGGCGACAATACGGGCGAACACACGATCGTCTACGGCATGCTTGGCGAGACGCTTGAACTGCGCGTCGCATCGAGCAACCGCGACTGTTACGCCTCGGGGGCCCTCGCGGCAGCCCGCTGGATCCAAGGTCGCCCACCAGGCCTCTACTCGATGTTCGACGTCCTGGGCCTCTCGTAAGCCAGTCGCGATAATTATCCAAAAGATTGCACCTCCTCGGCGACGCATCGCGGCGTCATGAACAGCGCCTTTATGACTCCGCTCAAAGGTCCCCTCGCTCAAGAGGCCCCGAGGGACAGCTGCACCGACTCCGGCGCTCTCCTGCGGCAAATCGGCGTCAGCCAACGGCCTCAACCCCCGATCCACTTCCAGCACTGCGCCTTCTTTGCCAAAACGCATTGCCCTTGAAGAGGCCTTCCACGCGCGTCGCTTCGCGAAAACTGGCGACCTTTTCTCGCTGAAATGTCTGGGAGAAGACACGCTGCCGCGACATACTAGAACCGCAAGGCGGCTCCGCTTCGCCAATTCATGCTCCCCCGTCCTTACCTCCGGAGGCCAACCTGTCGTGATCTCAAACAAGCGACCGCTCCCTTCGTTGCTATTTCTTGCTTGCCTTGCTGGCGGAGCGCTCTACGCGGGCGGCGATCTGTTGGCGGCGAAACCGAATGTCGTTTTCATTCTGGCGGACGATCTGGGTTGGAGCGACACGACGCTCTTTGGAACCACCAAGTTCTACAAGACGCCAAATATCGAGCGACTGGCGGCTCGCGGGATGACGTTCACTCGCGCCTATTCCTCCAGTCCGCTCTGTTCGCCAACGCGAGCCAGCATCCTGACAGGACGGAGTCCGGCGCGGACCGGGATCACGACGCCCAATTGCCATTTGCCAAAGGTGATCCTCGCGGCTGAAGCGACTTCGACCGGCCCGCCTCATCTGAAGGCGACGTCTCCCAATTCGGTCTCGCGTCTAAAGATCAGCTACTACACGCTTGCGGAGATGTTCAAAGACAACGGTTACGCCACCGCCCACTTCGGGAAATGGCATCTCGGCAGCGCTCCCTATTCGCCTCTTGAACATGGCTTCGACATCGATGTGCCGCACTGGGCTGGTCCCGGTCCCGCCGGCAGTTACGTCGCTCCCTGGCGGTATCCTGATTTCGATCCGCAGACACCCGATGAACACATCGAAGATCGGATGGCCTCCGAAGCGGTGACGTTTTTGGAACAGAACCAAGGGCAACCGTTCTTCTTGAACTATTGGATGTTCAGCGTGCACGCTCCGTTTGACGCGAAACAGGCGTTGATCGATCGATACGCAAAACAAATCGATCCCGAAGATCCTCAGCGAAGTCCCACCTACGCTGCGATGATCGAGAGCATGGACGATGCCGTCGGCACGCTTTTGGACACGTTGGATCGTCTGAAGATCGCCGACAACACGATCATCATCTTCGCGTCGGATAACGGCGGAAACATGTACAACCAAGTCGACGGCACGACGGCGACCAGCAACGCGCCGCTGCGTGGTGGCAAAGCGACGATGTACGAAGGCGGCATCCGCGGGCCGGCGATCGTGGTGCAGCCCGGCGTTGTCGCGGCCAGCTCGCGCAGCGACGAAGTGATCCAGAGCAGCGACTTCTACCCGACGCTGCTGGAGATGCTATCGATCGAAAAACAGTCCGATCAAATGTTTGACGGAATCAGCATCGTTCCGGCACTGCAGGGCGAATCGCTCGATCGCGACGCGATCTTCACCTACTTCCCTCACAGTCCTCCGGTCCCCGAATGGATGCCTCCTGCGGTCAGCGTCCACCAGAACGATTGGAAACTGATCCGCATTTTCCACAGCGGTGAAGAGGGAAAACATCGCTACAAACTGTTCCATCTTGCGGAGGACATCGGCGAACAGCACGATCTGTCGGCAAAACATCCCGAGCGGGTGCAACAGATGGATGCGTTGATCGAAGCGTTTTTGGTCGACACCAATGCGGTTCGCCCGCAACCCAACCGCAGATTTGATCCGGCCAAGTACCGGCCCGATCTGGAAGGGATGGGCAAGCTGAAGAATACAGCCGCAAAGCCGGCGAAGAAATCAGCCAAGCCACGCGGCAAGCCGGTCGCAGGCTGGCAGCCCGATGGCACCTGCACGCTGAAACGTGACGGCGACGCATTGGTTCTCACCAGCGATGGCGGCGATCCTTATATGATCTACGGCTTGCCCAAACCGGTCTCACAACAACCGTTGACACTTCGCTTTGCCATGCGATCGAACTCCAACGGCCACGGGCAAATCTTCTGGCGTGAACAGAGTGTCCGCCCGCCCTTCCTGGCAGCGAGAAGCGTGACGTTTGAACCCGAGTATGATGGGGAAACGCACGAGTATGCTGTTGAGTTCACGCCGAGCAGTCCCATCGACGCGGTCCGCATCGATCCGTCGACAGCAGCTGGTAAAATCCAGATCTCGAACATCCGCCTGACCGATCGGGCGGGCCACGTGCTACATCGCTTCACCCCGTAGAATCGTCTGTCGGGAGTCGAACGCGTGCTGGATAGTGAATCGCAAACCAGGAAAAGCCAGGACTGAATCAAGAGATGAAACGGGTCGCCATTTACATTTGCGTGGCGCTGGCGACTTCGGTCGCTGCGCAAGCCGCCGATCTGCCCAAGCCGAACGTGTTGTTCATCGCGATCGACGATCTGAACGATTACATTTCGCCACTGGACAACCAGGTGGGCGTGAAGACTCCCAATTTCGAACGGCTTGCCAAACGGAGCGTGACGTTTGCCAACGCGCACTGCGCGGCTCCGGTTTGCCATGCGTCGCGCGTCGCCACGATGACCGGAGTGCATCCGATTACGTCGGGTCTTTACAACAACCTGTTTGGCGCACACGGGCCGCGATGGCGAGACGAGTCTCCAGCCCTGAAAGATGCGGTCGTCTTATCCCAACACTTCCGCAATCACGGATACCATGCGGCCGGCGGCGGAAAGATCTTTCACACGTTGCAGTGGACTCGCGGCGATTCGCAGAACGATCCCGACGCCTGGGACGCCTACCGCGGCGATCCTCTGGATCCGATCTCCGCCGACTGGCCGCGGCCACGGATCATCCCCGACGCGCGAGCGGGGATCTCGCCTGGACGCCCCGTTGGCGGCCGCAATCTGTTTGGGGCGCAACCGCTGTTGGTTCCCGATACACAAACCGGCGACCACATGGTTGTCGATTGGGCCGCCGAACAACTGAATGCGAAACACGACAAACCTCTCTTCCTGGCGGTGGGATTGTTTCGTCCTCACATCCCGTTTGAAGTCCCTAAAAAATACTTCGACATGCACCCGATCGATCAGATCACGCTACCGACCACGCTGGACAATGATCTCGACGATGCCCGAGTTCCCGAGCGGCAATCATGGCATCGTTGGGTGGTGAAGAATCGATTGTGGCGCAAGATGATGCAAGGCTATCTGGCCAGCATCAGCTACACCGATCATCAGCTCGGGCGGTTGCTCGATGCTCTGGATGCTTCGCCGATCAAAGAGAATACGATCGTCGTCCTCTGGAGCGATCACGGATTCCACATCGGCGAAAAACAGAACTGGGAAAAATTTTGCCTGTGGGATCAAACGACCCGCGTGCCGATGTTTATCCACGCCCCGGGAGTGAGTGCTGATGGCCAAGCGACTCGCCAACCGGCGACGCTCACCGACCTCTACCCCACGCTTTGCGAGCTGGCTGGTTTGCCGATCCCGTCGCAGTGCGATGGTCGATCGCTGGTTCCGCAATTAAAAGATCCGGGGCGGAAGCGAGATCGGTTGTCGCTGACGTCGTACGCCTTTGGGCCCGAACCGTCGCATGCGGTCTCCGATGAACGCTACCGCTACATCCGCTACGACGATGGTTTTGAAGAACTGTACGATTTGGAAAACGACCCGAACGAATTCACAAACCTCGCCTCGTCGGAGGCGCATGCAGAAACGAAAGCTCGCCTTGCTGAAGGCCTGCCGAAAGCAACCGCTCCACGCCGCGAAATCCCCAGCGATTCGAAATACAATCTCCGCAGAACAAACAACTAACGCGCAAGCGGATCCCACCATGAATCTCCTGAAACGAACTCGCGTGCAAACTTGGATTACTCTGCTCATTGTCTGCAGCGCCAACATACAGGCAGCGATCGCGGAGGATTTGATCACGATCGACAACGGATCGATCAAAGTGGGTATCGATCGCGAGAAAGGAGCTGCAATCACGTGGCTGTCGTCCGCTGGTTATCCTCGCAACCTCGTCAACATTGCCGATCCGGGACGGCTGATCCAACAATCGTATTACGCTGGCCGAGTGATCGACCGCACTGCAGATGGGCAGCACAAGTCATGGAGTCCGTGGTCCTGGAATCCGATCCAGGGAGGGGGCGTTGGCAGCGTGAAAGGGCAGGGTAGTTGGGCACGCGTGACGGTGTTTGAAAAACGTGAGGATGCGTTGTATTCCGAAACCATTCCCAAGCTGTGGGACATGGCCGACGAAGAGGCTGAAGCGGTGATGCGGCAGTGGACGACGATGGAATCCAACATGCCAGGCGTCGTCCGCGTGCGATGCGAGTTCCAGGCGATGCGTCGCGAAGGGGATCGCTGGGGCGCCGCGAGAATGAACCCGCAGGAGGTCCCCGCTTGCTACTTCACTCGCAACTTCGCTGACGTGCGAAGCTATCTGGGATCGGGAAAATGGCGCCCCGAGCATCAACGTCCAGGGCCTCCTTGGGGCAAGGCGTCGCCGCCAAGGCAAGCGATGGCGATGTTCGAAGCCTCCGGGCAGGGTGTTGCACTGTTTTCACCCAGCGCAACGGAGCACTGGAATTTTGGACCGCATGCCGCGGGACTCAGCGACGACCCGACGGCTGGCCCCTGCATGCATGTCGCGCCGGTCTCGCGAGTCCTGATGGGCCCCAAATCGATCTATCGATACCGCTACTGGTTGATCGTTGGCAACGAAACCGAGATCGCCGCGCGACTCGACGCATTGTGGAATCTCTACGCAACCGATAAGGCGGAACTGGTCGAGTCACCGCAGTAAGACGACCGAGCGGTTATTACTGGCTGGCCGAAGCGACAACGGGAGTGTCGGGCGTGGTGTTGATTTGAGGTTGCGGCCGGCCGATCAGGACGCGATTCATTTCGGTAATCGAGGGCGAGATATAATCCCAGCGAACGCGGTAGCCTGCCGCGTGCATACGGTAGGTGCGATCGATGTCGATGGCGACATCAGCCCCTAGGACGTTCTTTAAACACTCCGGTGCTGGGTGCAACCGATGTTGTCGGCAGCATGGCAGGAGTGCAACGGTACCTCGCAGCGAGATCGCATGGGCGATGCACTGATCCGTTTTTGCACCGCAGGCATGGACACCTAAAATCGCGGTTCCCGCCTCGAGATGGTCCAGGGCTCGCTTCAACGGGGCTTCGACGTAACGAATCTTCGCCTCGGTCCAAGGGGCAACCGCCTGCGCCGCGGCTAGGATCAGATCAAAACTCGGCGGACGCACTTTGTCCAACAGGCAAACGTCTTCGACATCCCGATCGAACATGGCAAAGAGGATTCCCACCAACCCATGGCCGCAGCACATGTCAGCGATCGATTTGCTGCGGATCCGATTTCTAACGCAGGCGAAAAATTCAAAACTCTCCAGCACCTCTTTGAACGGCAACGCCTGACGCTCGCACAATTCTCGAGCGAACACCGAAGACAGATAGTCGCCGGGAAACCATCGTGTATCGGATTGTCGAAGTCGATCTCGGCAGGACGCCTTCTTCGCGAACTCTTCCGAATTGAATTGCTTTAGATAGCGAAACGGTGGATTGGCTTGAACAAGCAGGTTGTTCGATGGGTCTAACATAAGTCGGGGCAGTCGCCGGGGAGAGTCGCTTAGAATTTGCCAAAGGCAGTGGTATCAAACCGCCATCATACGCGAAAGTCGATTTGAGGTGGCCTTCAGGATTTCGCGTGCCTTTGTGCCTTTGTGCCTTTGCGAGAGGCACTTTGCTGGAGGACGGAAGACTCTCACGGAGGCACCAAGGCACGGAATTTAGGTGGGAGAGTTTCGGTTCAAGTTCGCCTATCGTCCACATCCATTTATCCATTGTCGCCACCCTCCGCCTGCATTCTCTGCGCCTTTGTGCCTTTGTGCCTTTGCGAGAGGCATTTTGCTGGGGAACGGAAGTCTCTCACGGAGGCACCAAGGCACGGAGTTTGGTTGAAGGCTAAAAGCACATGGTAAAAAGTAGACGGATATTTCAGCTGATGTAGATCAGTCCTGTCGAGAGGGAGACTGCTTCGCCGGGCGGGGGTGGGCTGCTGGCGGTCGCAAGGTGGGCGCCATCCTTTACCCTCCGCCAAACGCAGTTTGAAGGGGAGGGTCGAACGAGCGAAGCGTTGTTCGGGGAGGCGAGTTCGTGCAAATCACTGTCGTTCGATACGGCCGCCCTCCCCGAAAAACTTGCTAAACGCTCGTTTTTCGACCCTCCCTGCTTCGCCGGGCGGGTGAAGTGTGGCAGCCTTAATTTTACGTCCTTCTCTTCACTCCCGGCAATTTGCACGTCCACGTGGTGCTCCGGTAGAGCAAACGGATCGTGATCGAATAGACTGTGGACTCGATCGGGCTGTCTCGCGATGGCGGCGAGCGGATTGGAAAAGATGCTGGCTCTCGCGGGCAATATGTCGGCGCACTGGGTGAGCTAAGGAATCGCAGAATTATTAGCTAGGCGGAAACAAGATACTCAATGGATACATCAGCTTCATCGCTCGCCGATCGCGAGCCGTCGGAACTCGCCAACGTCCCGGCCGCGGTCGTTCCACGCCGCTACTTGTTGGCGTTCATTTTGACGACCTGCTGTTTTTCGATGTGGGGATTTGCCAATGACCTGACCAATCCGCTGGTGAAGGTTTTTAAGGAGGTCTTCCAGATCAGCAACACGCAGAGTTCGCTGGTTCAGTTCGCTTTCTATAGCGGCTACTTCACGATGGCATTACCGGCGGCGTTTTTCATTCGCCGGTTCTCCTACAAAGGAGCGATCATGGTCGGGTTCGCGCTCTATGCCGTCGGCGCGTTGATGAGCATCCCGGCCAGCCTGAATACCAATTTCTGGATCTTCATCGCTGGCTTTTATGTGCTCACCTTCGGCTTGGCGTTTCTGGAAACCAGCTGCAATCCCTACATCTTGGCGATGGGCCCCGCCGAAACGGCGACGCGGCGTTTGAATCTAGCTCAAGCCTTCAATCCGATCGGATCCTTGACCGGTATGATCGTCGCCTCGCTGCTGATCGCCCCCGCCCTGAACATCGGTTCGTTTCGCGACGCTGTCGAAAATCGCGATCCCGCCGCGGTGCAGTACCTGCAGGCGGAGTATCCCGACGGGCTGCCCGATTTCGCCACGAAGTTTAACGCGTTGGATCAGGCCACCAGCGCGGGACTGAAGAACATGAAAGCGACAGCGCCGGAAGAGTTCCTGGCGATCCAAACGCACGACCTGGCCGTGGTGCGAACGCCCTACGTCGCGATCGCTGCCGTCGCGTTGGCATTTCTGGTCCTGTTTGCGGTCGCCAAGATTCCCGATTTCCGACAGCCCGAACGGGACGCCCCCTTCTTCGAGATCGTCGGCCGATTGCTGGCCCGGCCGAATTTTCGCGAAGGGGTGATCGCGCAAGCGTTTTACGTGGGAGCCCAGATCACGTGTTGGACGTTTGTGATTCACTACGGCATGGAACAGGTGGGGCTGACGCTCGCCCAAGCTCAGAACTGGAACATCGCCGCGATGGTGATCTTCTTAATCAGCCGATTCATCTGCACCTTCTTGATGCATTACGTTAGTGCCGGCCGACTATTGGCGTTGTTTGCGATCGCGGCGGTTGGTTTCACATTGGGAGCGATCCTGTTGCCGGGCAAGACCGGCCTGATCTGCTTGGTCCTCGTATCGGCCTGCATGTCGCTGATGTTCCCGACGATCTACGGGATCGCGTTAAAAGATCTTCCCGAAGAGGAAGCCAAGCTCGGATCGGCCGGATTGATCATGGCGATCGTCGGCGGCGCGGTGCTGCCGCTGTTGCAGGGCAAGTTCATCGACGAGCTAGGCGTCCGCAGCTCGTTCTACTTGCCGCTGATCTGCTTCGTCGTGATCGCTCTATTTGGCATCCGCACGTTCACCAAGTTCGAACGCCCAGCCGTCGCAACAGACCACTGAACCTCGCCGCGCCCGCAATCCTTGCGGTTGTTAGAACACCGCAAGGAGACCTCTAGCCGTCGCCTACGCCGGGGCGGCTTCTTGTTTCATCAGGCGTTGGTCGACGTCGTTGGCGACGATCACGCCGTAGTTGATCGCTCCCAACCAGCCGCTCATGATGATCCCGACGCTGCCGGCGTGGTAGAGTCCGCCGATCTGTTCGGGCAGCTTGCGGCTGACCGCCAGCCCTTCGAACTTGGTGCCAAAGCTGGCTCCCAGCTGGTGTCGGGTGTAGTGGTTGAAAGTCCGCGGCGTGGCGGCTTCGACCCAGTCGATCTTCTCGCGAACGTTGGGGACAAACTTGTCCAACGCGGCGACCGTCGTCTCGATCAACTCCTGCTTGCTCGCTTCGTATTCCGTGTCGCTAAGTTCCGACCAATCCTCCCAGCGGGCGTTGGTGCTGCTGACCACCGCATAGCGTCGCTTCCCTTCGGGGCGTGTTCGCGGGTAATAGAAGCTGAACGTGCGGCTGGTGATATCGCGGCTGAGCAACGCTTCGGTGCGGAACAGCGGGGCGGTGCTGGTGAATAACAGATCGCCGCACGATTCATCGATCTCCACGCCCGGCTTCATCGCCATGTAGACCTGCGTGCTACTGTTGTTCAAGCGAACCGCTTCGGCTTCTTCGACAAACGACGGATCAAAATGTTCGCTGCCGACCATGTTGAAGATCGTCGATCGCAGATTGGAATTGCTGATCACCGACTTGGTGCGGATCGTTCGGTTGTGCACCTCGACCGATTCGACTTGACCGTTTTTGATGTTGATCTTATCGACGGGGCAATTGATGCAGATGTCGACGTTGTTCTTTTTCAGCTCCTTCTGCATCCGACCGATAAGGTCCTCGGTTCCCCCTTCGTAGATAAAGACTCCCTTGGACATGAAGTTCGAAAAGACGATCCCGTAGGTCAGCGCGGGGTCTTCGAGAGTCGAACCGTTGGCGTAGGTGATCGGTTCCATCAGCAACCGGATCACATCCTCGCGGCCGGGGAAAAAGCGATCGAACAATTGACGCGTGGTCGTCGCTTGATCGTCGTAGAAGTTCATGCTGCGCGCGGTGTCGAAAAACCCTTCGACAGCCGACTGTTCGACGGCAAACTGTTCGACCAGCAGTTTGGTGAAGTCCTTGCGATTGAAGGTCGTCGTCAGCGAGAACATCGGGTTTTCGAAGCGGACGTTTTTCAGTTGAACGATCCGATCGGAGATGTCATCGTTCCAATAACGCTTGCAGCTTTTGATCATCCCAGCGGGAAAACCGTGCAGCGAGATATCGAAGATATGCCCTCCGGGACGGCGGAACCAAGTCGCCAGTCCGCCCAGTTTGTAATGCTGTTCCAACAGCAGAACGCGATGGCCATGGCGACCGAGGATGTTGGCGGTGGTCAGTCCCGCAAGTCCGCTGCCGATCACGATCACGTCGTATTCATCGGCCGCTTTGGCAAGAAAGTCTTTGGGCATTGGGCTTATAAAATAGGAGGTTAACGTCGATTCTCTTGGACTTCAAATGGCAGACCGGGCAGCGGTTGCAGCTCGGCAAAGAGACCGTCGATGTCGTCGTCGGGCGCCTCTTGGCCAAACAGCATCAGGCCCCCATCGCCAGCGAACCACTTCTCTTCGATCACGCGCAGGGAACGTCCGGCGGCGACGACCGTCTCGGCTTGAATGCCGCCGCGAATCGTATCGTGCGATCCGCGAAACAGCGCCGCCTGGCGATCGGACAGGACTGTCGCCATCCGCCACAGATTTCCCTGATTGCGTACCAGTGTAATGATTTTCCAGCGGTTGTCCCGTGGGTCACTGAACAACCGCAGCGTGACCAGCGATTCCCCCCCGGGCAACGGCTGCCCCGAATACCACGTTGGCTCCGGCGATCCCGCCGGCCAAAGCGTGCTGTAGGCGATTTGATAGGATTGCAACGCCGGGGTTCGGACTCGAATTTTCCAAGTCAACGGTTCGTCAGTCGGCACCACCGCCACGACCAGCTTGGAGCGATCGGTCTCGTTGAGGTAGCCGACTTCGCTGCGCAGCTGCTTCAGCTGGACCATCGCCTGTCGCAATTTCCAGCTCGTATAAAAATGCGAACCGACCATCGTGACAACCACAACCAATCCCAGCAGCCCGCGCAGACTGAACCGCCATCCCACACGCCGCCGCGGCGATGGAAGCTGTCCCGCGTCGTCCGCTTGCCGACTCACGGCCGCTCCGCCACGGCAACACTGACGGTGACCGACGCGCTGCCGCGGTTATCGGCCAACGCGGCGGGATCGTCACCGATCCGCAGCAACAACATGCCATCGAACTCCGCGACAAACGTCCCCTCGCGGCCGACGCCGACGATCTGAGGATTCGTCATCCGCGTCGCATCGGCATCGCTTGTCGGAGCGACAGCCGCCAACAGCATCCCCAACGGATGGCCGCGGTGATATTCGATCGTCACCCCTTGAGGTTCGCATTCCCACGGCCGCGGATCGTCGCCCAAGGTGTAGCGTCCTTCGGCGGTGATCCGAATCGATTGGCCTGCAGCGACGCGAATCCCGCTCGATTGCCAGCCGCGATCGGCCGCGATCTCTAGCTGTTTGGTCGCGGTCGACGCTTCGGCGGTGGCGGGAAAGTTGGTCAGATCGATCCGGTTCCGCAGCGGATCAAAACCGTAGTCGAGCCCGTCGACAAGCATCCGCCAACGCAGCTGCAATTGAGGCCACTGGTCCTTGAGTTCGCTGTAAAAGTTGCGAGTGAACTGCAGCGGAGGTTGGCCCGCCCGATCGGTCGCCGCGATCGCAGCGGTGCGATATTCGGGATACATGTTCAACAGCGTCAGCGCTCCCCAGCTCCAGGCATACGGTTCGACTTGGCGATGAGCTTTATGGCTGTATCGCATCACCGCGTCGATCGGCAACGCTTGGCCCTTGTCGCGAGCCGATTGAATGACTTTTAAACGGCCCCAAAACGGGAACGCTTCCCGCGATTCGGGGATCACCGGCAACGCGATCTCGCCGTCGCTCCAGCGATGCGTCGCCAACAACTCCGCCATCCCTTCCATGTACCACGCCGGTCCGGCACCGCCGAACAACTGGAACATCAACGCATGCACTCCCTCGTGCAACAGCAGATGCCGGGTGTAGTAGTCCGACGGTTGATCGACAACCCAAACGGAGTTGCCGTATTGGTAGCCGTGCGCGAAATCGGGGAGATGATCGGGCAACAGACCACGCTGCTTGAAGGCGTCGCGGCTGGTCATCAGATAGGCAGTCACATGCCAGTCGGCGAGCCGATCGGGATCGACGCCAAAAAACTCACACCACTGCGGGACCGCGGCATCGAAGGCGGCCGGCAATTGATCGAGCGCCGCCGAAGCGGGCAGATCGGTGTGGATCGTGACGTGTCGGCCGCTGAATTGCCGCGTCTGCGCAGCGGCAAAAGGGGCG
The DNA here is from genome assembly GCF_007753095.1 of Rosistilla carotiformis. NCBI lineage: Bacteria > Pseudomonadati > Planctomycetota > Planctomycetia > Pirellulales > Pirellulaceae > Rosistilla > Rosistilla carotiformis. Next base: position 1,093,749 of record NZ_CP036348.1, on the reverse strand, counting down.
ACGAAAAGGCATAACGCCAGCGCGGCCCCGATTCGCGGCGGCGAAAAACCTGCAACAATGGTTGGATTGTCGAACAACAAAACGATGATTCTCCGTAGCCCTCCATCATAGCTGGATACATGCCCAACACGAAACGCCCTCTCGATTGCTGCCGTTTGATCGCACCGTTGATTCTGTTGGTCGGCGGCTGTGTGCCGCGTCCCGAAAACGAAGTCGTCGTTTATTCGGCGCTCGACCAAGAGTTTGCCGCGCCGATGTTGAGCAGCTTCGACCGGCATGTCGACAGCGAGATCCAGGTCAACGCGCGGTTCGACATCGAATCGACCAAGACGATCGGGCTGGTCAACCGGATCCTCGGCGAACGCGATCGCCCGGTCTGCGACCTGTTCTGGAACAACGAGATCATCCACACGGTGCGGCTGCAGAAAGCCGGCTTGCTGAAAGAGATCGACTGGCCGATCGACACCGTTTGGCCCGCCGGCTGCATCGCGTCGGATGGCACCTGGTGCGGGTTTGCCGCTCGCGCTCGCGTGCTGATCGTCAACAAGAAACTCTTGCCCGACCCCGACCAATGGCCGACGAGCGTTTTGGATCTGGCCGATCCGAAGTGGAAGGGGCAGGGGGCGATCGCGCGGCCGCTGTTCGGCACCACCGCCACGCACGCGGCGGTGCTCGAGAATCAATTGGGCCAGGAAAAGGCGGACGCTCTGTTTCGCGAGATCCAACAAAACGCCGTCACGCTGTCGGGGAACAAGCAGGTTGCACAAGCGGTCTCAGCCGGGCAGGTCGCTTGGGGGCTGACCGATACCGACGACGCGGTGATCGAACGGGACCTGGGCTTTCCCGTCGAGATCGTCTTCCCCGACCAGCAGCCCGATCAGATGGGAACGCTGAGAATTCCTAACACCTTGGCTGTCTTAAAGGACGCCCCGCACCCGGTCGCTGCGGAGCAGTTGGCGTTGTTTTTGATGAGCCCCGAGACCGAGAAGCGGCTGGCGATGGGGAACAGTTCGCAGATCCCGTTGTTCCGCAGCGTCAAGGAACAGCCGCGGGTGCTGCCTGAAGAATCGGTCCGCTGGCTGGACGCCGACTTTGAAGCGGCGGCCGATCGCTGGGAACCGCTCGCTGAGCGGCTCAATGGAATCTTCGTCGATTAAATCGGCGACCGCCAAGCGAATCAGTAGGGGAGTGTTTCCGGTTTGTAATCGTGGTCCCGCTTCCGAACGACTTCCGCTTCGATGATCGAATCGGGCAACACGACCGGTGCGTCCTTCTCCTTTTCAAGCTTGGCGCGGTTGAGCGTCGAGATCGCTCCCATCCCACTGACCACGCGGCCGAAGCAGCAGAGTTCTTTGTAGTCGGGGTTGAATGGCAACAGAGTGATCAGAAACTGGCTGCTGCCCGTGTTAGGAATGGTGCCCGACGCATCGGGATCACGTTCAGCATTGGGATTGGGGATCTTGGCCATCACCAACGATCCGCGGAAGATCGCTCGCTCACCAATCGCTTCGTCGGGCAGACGGTAGTCGGCGGTTCCCGATCCATCGCCGTCGCGATCGCCCGTCTGAGCAAACTCATGCTCCACCACTTGGTAAAACGGCACATTGTCGTAGAAGCCATCTTCGACCAACGAAATAAAACTGGCGACCGTGTTGGGAGCTTCGTTTTCAAACAGTTCCACCAACACTTCGCCTCGCGTGGTTTTCAGCAGAACCCGCGGCAAGTCGTCCGCTTTCGCCTCCGCCTCACGCAACTTCTGCTCCTTCTTCCAGGCTTCCTGCAATGGCGTGAGTATATAATCCATCCTGCGGGCGACCTTCATCAGGCCCTCATCGCCCTCGTTGGGAGTGAGTTCTAGATTCTCTTTGGCGACCTCAAAGTCTCCCGTCGCTGCCGCGGCGACCCCCGCGATCACGTTCAACTGGACGTCCTTGATCCCGAGAGCCAGCATCGCCACGGCCGCCTCCTTGAGACCTTCATACCAATCGTTTTGCGCGTGGTAGATGATCGATTGGGCCATAAAGGCCCGCGCTTCGCGATTTTCATGGTCCAGGGAAACCAGATTGGTCGCAGCGATGAACGTCGCCTGCATCGCGTCGCGAGCGGCTGATTCTCGTTGGGCCCAGCGGATCTGTTCGCTGAACTTCACGTCCCCGGTGGCGGTGTGAAACTCGTTGACCTCAACCCAAAGTTCTTGCGTCGCTTTCCGCCAATCTTCCACGCGTTGATCAAAGACCGCCTGCAATTTTTTCACCGCTGCCGGATCAACCTCCGCTGGCTTGGACTCGTCGCTTGGCTTGGACTCGTCGCTTGGCTTGGACTCGTCCGTCGGTTTCTGCTCAGCGGGCACCGACTCTGCAGCGGTCTGTTCGGCAGCTGGTTTTTCATCGACAGCCGGCTCTTGCGCACCGGCCATGGAGCCCCAACAAATCGTCAACAACAGCGGCGCGGCCAGATTTCGTAAACCCATTTCAAACTCTCATCTTCAAGATCGAATCCGCAGCCTGTCCCAGGCTCCCATTGATGGCCACACCACGCGACGTCATGATAGACCGTAGAATCCAGGCTGTACGAATGCAATTGCCTGGGCGGTTCAATGAAATCCTTGCGAAACGTGACAATTCTTGAAGAAATCAAAACCCTACCAGGCATCCGAGGCGAAGCGCAGTGTGAAAGCGAAAGCGACCACGCTGCGAGTGATCGGGGGCGATATGCGGGGCCGCAAGGTCCGCTACAACGGCGACCGCAGCACGCGTCCGATGCGAGACTCGGTGCGCGAGAGCCTGTTTAATCTGATCGGCCAACGGATCAAAGGGGCGATCGTCTTCGACCCCTTTGGTGGCACCGGCGTGCTAGCGATCGAATCGATCAGCCGCGGAGCCAGCCGAGCGGTGACGATGGAGCAAAACCGCCGAACACTGGAACAGATCCGTCAAAACGTCGCCGATCTCGACCTTACCGACCGTATCTCGCTAACCGCAGGAGACGCGTTTCGCGGCCTGGGAGCGTTGATGCACCAAGCACACGCCGAAGAACCCGATACGCCGTGGGTCTTTTTGATGTGCCCGCCGTACGAGATGTTCCAGTCGCGGATCAAAGACCTGAACCGGATGATCTGCTTTGCCGCCGAGGCCCATCCCCGCGGCGTGCTCGTTGCCGAATGCGACAACTTTTTTGATACCGCCGAACTAACCGCAGCCGAATGGGACGTGCGGAAATACGGAATCACTCAGCTGGCGGTGACCGAACTTAGTTCTGTCCAGCTACCTTAGGCAACGTCGCAACGCTTGGCTCGCTGCGATTGAGTGCGGGGGGACTGCTGGAGAACGGGCCATCGAAGAAGGGACTCGGATTGGCGTTGGGTTTCGCGTCGACAGCGCCGGGGTTCACATAAGCCTGCAGCTTGGTTTCCAACTCGCGTAGCTTTTCGGCGTATTCAAGGTTCTTCGACAACATCGTGTCATTGACCCCCGCCTTCACCTCATCGACGATCGCCACCAACCGAATCGCGTCGGCCTTCTCCTTTTCATCGCTGAGATTTGCCACCAACCCCGTGGTAACGCTGGCGGTGTCGGTTTGAGCTCGGGTGCCCGTCAAACCGAGATGAAACGATTCGATCACATCGTTGATCATCCTTCGCGCTAAGATGATCTCAATAGGTTGCGGCTTCGCGGCGCCTGGTCCAGGCATCCCCATGCCCATGCCCATCCCCATTTCCATGCCCATATCGGGATAGGCTTCGGCGCCCCCCATGCCCATTTCCATGCCCATTTCCATGCCCATCCCCATACCAGCCATTGAAGCCTTGGGACGTGGCTTTTCCAGGTCTTCGATCCGCTTCGCCTCTCGTGAAATCGTGGACAGCATCTGCGACGCCCAGCGTTTCAACACGGCGTCAGCCTGCGGCTTGAATTCCTTGGGGATTTGAATCTTAGGCGTTGCTCGAGCGGCATAGACAAGGGCCAGCTGTGACGAATCTTCTTTGGTCGGAAGTTCCAGCACCAATTTGGCCACTTGGTCGACGCGACGAGGGTTTTTCAAACTGACCAACGTATTGATCGCCAACATTTGCACCCAGCCATGGGCTTCGAGGTTGCGATCTTTGGGAGCCGTCGCATCGGCGATCGAGATCATCAGATCGGCGACCTGATCCTGCAGTTCCGGTTTCCAGCGATCGGAGTTCAGCATCGCATGACGCTGGATGCCTTGAATTGCGGCGACCTTTAAACCGTCGTTATATTTGGGATCCTGAGCAATTTCCAACAGCAACGGCAGTGCCGCTTGCATCGGGATCGGCGCTTTCTTTTCCAAGGAGTTCGGTTCGCGGTCGTTGAGTTCGCCGATCATCAAGACCGCATTTATCCGCGCACCGGGATAGTAGTTGCCTTGCGCGATCGCTTTGCATTGCTGGAACGACATGATCGACAAACCGCGCGAGACCTGCGTGTTGCCGCGGCGCCCGGCGTTGTAGATGTCCTTCATCACTTCGGCCCGACGCGGTTGCAGATTGGCGAACTCTGCCGGGTCGGTCATCGACGCAAAGAGATTCTGATAAATCTTGACGAAGAAATCTTTCTGTTCGGTCAGCTGGGCGGGATCGTTGACGATTTGGCTGCGAATCTGCTTGATCCGATTGACGATCGATTTTTCAGTAAACCAGTTCGGCTGGTACTTCATTACGTCGTACTGAGGTTTTGCAGCTGCCGCTTGTCCCCACGCTGGCGATGTTAGCGTCCCAAACACCACAGCGGCGATCAATCCAATAAACCATGCCGCCAGCAACTGCTGGGTTCGATGGGAATGTTGGAGACTGGCGGCGTGGGTAGCTTCGACGCGATATGACATCGGAACCTCGTGGGGGCTAAAACGAACAGGAGGCGCAATCGCCAAAAGAAAAGAGGGATTTGGGGACAGAAATCCCTATAAACAGACTATCGCCGCAAACTGGCGTGTGTCAACAAGTTCCGCCGTCAAAGACCAACTTCTTTCGCCCACCATGGAGGGCCGTACCGACCAATACGTATCGGCAGCCCCCCTCTTTTAGTATCCGGATATCGGCAAGGGTCCGAATTCCGCCACCGGAGGTCAGCTCAACATGGGGGTGTTCCACGGCAATAGCACGGCAAATCGACGACGTTAGGGTGCCGGAAGCGGCTCCGACAGCCGCCAGATCCAACGCGATCAGCCGATCGAAACCGTAGCCGATCGCTTGGCTAGCGATCTCGACCGCCGTTTGGCTGGCCAAGGCTGACGAGCCGGCCAAAACCACTCCCGCGCGCAAATCGATGCTCAAAACGATCGCATGTCGCTGAGCCCCCCACCGCTCGCGCAGCGGCACCAGTTCGTCCAAAGCGGCGATCGATTCGGTCCCCACGACGCGGACGATCCGTTCGATCGCGGGCAGCTGCAATTCGACGACGCCCGCGTCGATCCAGATCGGAGCTCCCAAATCCGCCAAGCGATTCAGGAGATCGTCGTGAGGAGAACCTGCGGTGATCGCGTCCAGATCGGCGACGTACACCCCACCGACGCCGCAGTCGAGATACATTTGAGCCAACGCGATCGGATCGCCATCACTTGTCGCAGCACAACAAACCGGCCGATAACTGTCGCGATTGCCGCGGACCGCGTGGACCGCTTTGCCCCCCTTCAGATCGATCACTCCCAAGACCGAGCTCAGTAGATCGTCGTCGGTCGAATCTGCGGTGGAAGTGAGCATGACATGAAAACCGCCGAACTACTTGCGGTAGCGGTTGGGATTATCGGCTTGGCCGGTGATCTCATACAGGAACCGGCTGGGCGTCGTCGGCCGTGGCTTACCCCATTTACGACGCGTCAGGGCCAGCGAAAGCGTCAGCTTTTCCTGCGCCCGCGTGATCCCGACGTAGCACAACCGCCGCTCTTCGGCGATCGCGTCTTCGTCTCCCTTAGCGCTACGATGGTGCGGCAGCAGGCCATCCTCCATGCCGACCATATAGACGACCGGGAATTCGAGCCCCTTGGCAGCGTGCATCGTCAGCAACCAGATCGCGTTCTGTTGGGCGGCACGATCTTTTTCGTTCCCCATCTCGCGTCCCGAAAGGGCGATCTCCGAAAGGAAGTCGGTCAGGCTGGGGGTACGGGCGCGATCGGCATACGCATCGACCGCGTTGACGACTTCGCCGATCGATGCGATTCGCGCTTCACATTCTTCGGGCTCGTTGTAACGGGTGCGAATCTCGTCCATGTATCGGGTCCGCGCAATCAGCGTGTTGACCGCCTCGGTCAGCCCATCATCACGGATCCGATTCTGCACATCGACCAGGATGCCGCGCAGGTCGTCGATCCCGCGGCGAGCCGCTGGCGGCAGCGTCGATGTGACCGTATCGTCACACATCACCTGCCAGATCGGCTGGCCTCGCTTCACCGCGGCATCCATCAACAACTTGATCGTCCCCTGTCCCAGCCCGCGTGGCGGTGTGTTGGCCACGCGCATCAACGAAACCTCATCGTCGGGTTGTTCGACCCACTTCAGATAAGCCACGATATCGCGGACTTCGCGTCGATCGAAAAACGACTGGCTGCCCATCATCACGTAGGGCAGGGCGGCCTTCCGCAACTCCTGCTCGAACAACCGCGGCTGTTCCTTGGTCCGGAACAGGATCGCGATCTCGCCCGGTTGGTAGTGGTTCAATTCGATCATCCGGCCGATCTCGCCGACGACGCGCTGCGATTCTTCGGTCTCGTCTTTGAACTGCGAGATCCGCGGCCGCTGTCCCGCCGGGCGCGCCGGCTTCAGCGATTTGTCGTGCCGCACCGTGTTGTACTGGATCAAACGGTTCGCCATTTCGAGGATCGAACCAGTCGAGCGATAATTGTCCTCCAAGCGGACGACGGTCGCATCTTCCCAGTCTTTCTTGAAGTTCAAAATGTGGCGAACATCGGCTCCACGCCAGCCATAGATCGATTGATCATCGTCCCCCACGACGCACAGATTGCGGTGCGCGTCGGCGAGCGCTTTGATGATCCGATACTGGCTGCCATTGGTGTCCTGATACTCATCGACAAGGATGTGATCAAAGCGATCGGCCTCCGATTGGCGAACCTCTTCGTGTTCGGTAAACAGCACCTCGGTATTCAGCAACAGATCGTCGAAGTCCATCGCGCCGCAAGCCTTCAGCGAATTCTGATACCGCCGATAGCCGGCTGCCGCCAGATGCTCTTTGTCGGTGCGGGCTTCGTTGACCGCCGCCTCAGGATGGACCGATCCATTTTTCCATTGGCCAATGATCGACAGCAGATCGCCCGGCTTGAGCGCCGCGGTCGGCAAACGCAATTCGCGAAGCACGCTCCGCGCGATGCTCTCCTGATCGGATCGATCATAGATCGCAAACTTCTTCGGGTAGCCCAGATTGGTCGCGTGCTGACGCAGGATGCGAACACATTGCGAGTGGAACGTACCGATCACGGGCCGCGGCCGATCGTCTTTCTTGGAGGGGCGTTTCGAGATCCCCAACAGCTCGGCGATCCGCTCCTGCATCTCCCCCGCCGCTTTGTTGGTGAACGTCACCGCAAGGATCCGATCGGCGGCGGTGCCGTTGCGGATCAGGTTGGCGATGCGGAAGGTGACAACGCGCGTCTTCCCCGTTCCCGCTCCGGCCAAAACCAGCAGCGGACCCGAGAGTGTGTTGACAGCGTCGCTTTGAGCGGGGTTCAGACCATGTGACATAGCTGCCGAATCCTAACGAGCGTCCAAGTTGCAGCAAAGGGGCCGTCGAGAGACAACGGCCCCGGCGACCGCCGATCGCTGCGGCGTTTGGCACCGCAAAAAGCAGGGAACGTGGCTCCCGCAGCAGGCCCGCGATTTTGCCGAAGGCCGCCTTTCGCCGCTTCAGCCGCCAAGCAATAGCGTCAGGTTCTCGCAGCGCGTTTTGGGCCCGCACTTTCGCGGAGCGCCGGGCGGGCAGCGGCCCGGCCGCTAAAACAGCCGCTGGGCGATCCCCACCGAATCGACTTGCCATGGAGTCCATAGAAGGATGGGAGGTTCGACTCGCAAATCCCCTTTGCGCGGATTGATCAGCGTCTCCTCCAGCTTCAGGTTCTCGATATGAAAGCGTTCGGCCAGTTCATCGATCTCCCGCTTCAAATCCTCTTCCAGGTCGGCCATGTCGTCGTGCAGCGCTTGCAACGCCGCTTCGGCTCGGCGGACATCCTCTTTCTGACGCGAGGCGCGATTCCATCCGTTGGCCGCTGTCGAAGCCCGACGGCTGATCTTGTTCCCCATAAATCCGTTTAACAGCGTCGAACCGATCTGGATCATCGATTGCCAAGTCGCCCCCTGGGCTTGCGACGCTTCGCGGGAAACGCGGTCCTCGGCGGTGCGGATCTTCTTTTCCAACGACTGCATTTTCGAGGAGAACTTGTCGCGCAAGTTCTCCGTCTCGCGATCCCGCGCCTCGCGAGCCGCTTGTTTGAAGTGCAATCGCGCCTGCACCTCGGTCGATCCCGGTGGCGCCAGTTGATCGACTTCATCGCATTCGTAGACGGCCAGCGTTTGGTGTCGGTAGAAGTAATCCTTCAGATCGTCCGCCCAGCGTTTGTACGATTTCTCATTCACCAATTCGGTCGGCAGATCGGCGAAGGCAAACTTTTCGTCCGGTCGATCGCTGAGCTGCAGATCCGGTGGAGCCGGTTTGCTGTCGATCCACAGCGGATCGGGGACGCCAGCGGCGCAAGAGACGATTCGCGACTGGTCCTGCCATAGATCGATCGACCCGCGGCTGCGGACGAAGTGCAGCGATCCCTTTCCTAAAATCGCCGGCCGGTAGACCAGCGACGCCGATTCGGCCGGGCTTTTCGTCGGGCAGACAAACCGCTCCTCGATCCCCGCGGGGACCATCGGCCGCGAACCTTGAGCACTTCCCGTGGCGATCGATTCGGCCGGTTCACCACTTTCCGCCAACGCCGTGGCCGCTTGCTCGCGGCGGTCCTTCATCAACCGAGAGATCTGATCGCGAGCCAACGGGCCCGACAGGAACGACAGCGCCCAACGCGACTGAAAGACGCGCGGCCCATCGTCGTGAACGTTGTTCATCAAGAAGACGCGGCTTCCCAACCCGGCCAGCGTCTGTTCCATCTCTTGGCGATCAAACGGCACGCCGGTCTGCGCCGCGGCTCCTTCGAGTCCTTCGAGCACACGCTGCTTATCGCGTTCGGTTTGCAACCGCCCCAGGAACCAGGTGCCGATGTTCGATAGCCCTTTGTAATCGAGATCGACCGGGTTTTGGGTGGCTAGCGTGACGCCCAATCCAAACGCCCGAGCCTGCTTCAGCAGCGTCAGCATCGGCGCCTTGGATGGCGGTTTCGCGACGGGAGGGAAATAGCCAAAGACCTCATCCATGTAGAACATCGCCCGCAAGCTGCTGGTGCCGCTCTGCGTCCGCATCCAGGCGACCAATTCGTTCAACAGGATCGTGACGAAAAACATCCGCTCGGTGTCCGACAGATGAGCGATCGACAGGATCGTCAACCGCGGCTTCCCTTCGTCGGTGTACATCAAACGCTGAATGTCCAACGCTTCGCCTTCCAACCAAGTCGAGAAGGCGGGAGAGGCCAACAGATTGTTCAACCGCATCGAAAGCTTGGTTCGATCGGCTGGCGACATGAAGGCATCGAGATTGATCACGCCGACGCGATCGAAAGGGGGCGAAGCGATCATGCCGATCAAGTCGCCGATGGTTACGTTTTTCCCGGCACGCCAGTTGGTGTCTAAAATCTTCGACAACAGGATGTGATCGGGGGAGGAAAGCGGATCGGCATCGACGCCGACCAACGCCAACAACCCCGACGCAGCGCCGGCGATCCGATCGCTCATCGCTTCGCTGTCTTCTAGGATTTCGGGGGGCGGCGCGTTGAAGCTCTTTAAGATGGTCAGCGGCAGCCCGATGTTGCTGCCGGGCGTGTAGACGGCGATGTCGACCGAATCTTGAAAACGGCGGATGCGATCGCCGTCTTGGCCCCACGACGCCAAACCGTCCTGCCACAGCTTGGCCTTGCTGGCAGCCAATTCGTCCAGCGTGATCCCCTTCCGCGCGGCTTCACCCTGTTCCAACCAAGGCTTGTAGTCTTCGGGCCGAAAATCGGGGAAGGTCAGCAGCAGGTTGGCAAGATCCCCCTTGGGATCGACGCAGAGCGCCGGAATCCCATCGATCGCCGCTTCTTCCAACAACGACAGACAGAGCCCCGTCTTGCCGCTGCCGGTCATCCCGACACACAACGCGTGGGTGCACAAATCCTTGGCATCGTACATCAGCAGGTCGTCGCAATTGCGGCCGGCTTTCATATCGTACTCGCGGCCCAGATAGAAGGCTCCGAGCTTTTCAAACTGGTCGACAGAAGGGATCATGCGAATTCGCTTCTACTTATACGTGCAACAAAAGGACTTTTAAAAGAACGATGGCCGCGAAGGGGTTCGATCTGTCCGAACCTTTTCGGCGTGGCGGTTTACCGCAATGTAGAGACAAGCTGAGTTTAACGGATTTTCGTGCAGTCGGCCGCAGCGGCGTGCCGATCCGGATCGGGTATCGGTGCGAAAAGAAAATATCCAGTCGAAGTTCTTTTGAAACAGATATCCTCAATCCTATCAAGTCCGTTGCCACGTTGGGGGCGCAGGTTTTATGATGCGACATCGCCCCCGCAGCACCGATCTCCGCAAGACGACCGATGCTCCCCCCCCAAACCGCGAAGACCGTCGCAACCGTGAGATAAAAGGATTCCGCATGCTCGACCTCTATGACAAAATTGAAGAAGCAACCGCTGCAATCCGGGCCGCCTGGGGAACCACGCCGCGAGCGGGGATCATTCTGGGAACGGGCCTGGGGGGACTTGTCGACGAGATCCAGATCGAAGCCTCTCTGGATTACGCGGAAATCCCGCACTTTCCCACCTCGACAGCCACCAGTCATCGCGGTCGCTTGGTTTGCGGGCAATTGCAAGGGGTGCCCGTGGTTGCGATGGAAGGTCGCTTTCATATGTACGAAGGCTATCCGCTGAAACAGATCACGCTGCCGGTCCGCGTGATGAAGGCTTTGGGAGCCGAATTGTTGGTCGTTTCGAACGCTTGCGGCGGCCTGAATCCCTATTTCCAATCGGGGGACATCATGGTCATCGAAGATCAGATCAACCTAATGGGAGACAATCCATTGATTGGGATCAACGACGATCGCTTGGGGCCTCGCTTTCCCGACATGTGCGAACCGTATGATCAACGGATGGTCGACCAAGCTCTGGAAATTGCCCGCCGCGAGAACATCCGCGCCCACAAAGGTGTCTTCGTCGCCGTCGCCGGCCCCAACCTGGAAACCCGCGCCGAATACCGCTTCCTGCGAACGATCGGAGCCGATGTGGTCGGCATGAGCACCGTGCCGGAGGTGATCGTGGCGGTCCATTGCGGACTGAAAGTGGTTGGATTTTCAGTGATCACCGACATGTGTTTGCCCGATGCGCTGAAGCCGGCCGTTGTCGAAGAGATCATCGCAATTGCCAACGCGGCCGAACCGAATTTGCGAACCTTGGTGCGACAGACGGTCGCCGATTTCGCCAGCGTCCGACTGGCCTAGTCGCATCGTCCTGAGTTCCGCGGAACCCTTCAAACAAGAATCGCATGACCAAGCATCCCGATCCCCAGTGCCCCGCCGAGCGTGTATTGCGAACAGCGGAATTCATCGCATGCAAACTGGCCGAACTGCCGCGCGTCGCGATCATCTTGGGCAGCGGACTGGGGAATCTTGTCGACTACATCGAAGATGCGATCGCCATCGATTACGCCGACATCCCCAACTGGGGACAGTCGCGGATCGCGGGGCACAGCGGTCAATTGATCTTCGGTTGGTTTGATTCCCAGCCGGTGATCGCCATGTCGGGCCGCTTCCATCGTTACGAGGGCTGGACCACGGAACAGGTATCGTTCCCGGTTCGCGTCCTCGCTGCGATCGGATCGCACACGTTGATCGTTTCCAATGCCGCTGGCGGACTCAACCCCCAATACCGCATCGGCGACATCGTGGTGATCCGCGACCACATCGACATGATGCACGGACACCCATGCCGCCGGTTTGATTATGGCACCTATCCGCCGCAAACGCGCAGCGACGCACCGCTGCGAGGGGCTTCGCCCTATGATCAAGCGCTCAGCGACAGAGCACTGGAAACGGCGCGGCTGAAAAACTTCCCCGCCCACCCGGGAACCTACCTTGCCACGCTGGGCCCGACCTACGAAACCCGCGCCGAATACCGCTTCATGCGCAAGATCGGAGCCGACGTGGTCGGCATGAGCACGGTGCCCGAAGTCCTGCAGGCGCAGCGAATCGGGATGCGTGTGCTGGCGATGTCGATGGTCAGCAACATCGCTCGCCCCGATGCTCCGTTGCGCACCGATCACGCCGACGTCCTAGCCGCCGCCCAGATCGCCGAACCAAGAATGCGAGCGATCGTGCGAGAAGCAGTCCAACGCAGCACCACCAGCTGAGTTGGTGGTGGAAACCGGTCACAGCCGGGCGTTTCGCATCACCCGCGATACGACGACCTCTGCGCGGGCGTTGGGGGCGCAAACGCGTCAGGTCCAAGATCCTCACTCCCTCGACCGCCAACCAGATTCACGGCAAGTGTTTTCCATCCGCGTAGATCCGTGCCATTCGCGGGCGAAAAATGGGCAGAGGCGAGTGCGCAATCCTCAGGTGAGTTCTCCGAGGATTTACGCTTCAAATCGGACGACAACCAATCGCCGGACCGTTGGCCCTTCCGTTACGTGTTGCGGACACGCTCCCCAGGCCGGCACTCCGCTCGCACGACTCGCTGCGATTGGCCTGGGCTATGCAACGGATCGGAGCTTCGCCCCTCGGCCACTGCAATAGCCGCGGAGGCGGCGCTCGCATATAGCCTGCGGCGCGAGCCGCAGGATCCGCCAAGCCAGGTGTCACCTGCAACAGGTTTCGGCAGGCAGTTGGGCGTTGCGGGTTACGACCAATCGATCGATTGAAGATGCTGGCGGAACGCGTCTCGATTCATCGACGGGTAAAAGATGATCGGATTCGCCAGACCTGGCTGGCTATGACGGAAACGGATACCGCGCTTAAAAATCCCAAGGATCGAGGTTTCTTCGAGCCCTTGAAAATTCTCGCGGTCGATTCGGAACGACCGAATGGAGGCACTTAGGGTAAGCGACGACGGCTCGACGGCCAGTTCAACAAACAGCTGAGCGGTGAAGGAACCCGCACGCATCGATCCACGAAATTTCAACGCTTCGGGAGATGGATCTAAGTTTGTCATTGGGATCTCTGACGAAGGGATTGCAATGAACTCGAATGAAAACACCCCCGCAACGCAAAACCGCCAATTGCGGGGATCAGCATATTACCAAACGAGCGAGCAGCTTTCGACGTTCCAACAGACGAACCTCCGCCAACCAGACCGAGCCGATGAATTGGGGACAGGCACAATTCAAATCGAGCAACAACCAATCGCCGGACCGTTGGCCCTTCGGTCGCGTGTTGTGGACACAGTACCCAGGCCGGCACTCCGCTCGCAGGGCTCGCTCCGCCGGACCTGGGCTATGCAAAGCACCGGAGCTTCGCCCCTCGGACAAGAACGATGGCAGGGTGTGCCACTGGCTTGCCAGTGCTCTCTTCTGCCGGAGTCCCAGTGTTTGAAGAACCGCAAGACGTCGGGAGTGCCGGTCGTGTGAACTGGATTAATTTGCGGAAACCAAATTGCACCGGATGCCATTTGGATGCCTCACTCCCAAGTGCTTCGTTCGAAATGCACTGGCAAGCCAGTGGCACCCGGTACCCCAGGCAAAGCACCGGAGCTTCGCCCCTCGGACAAGAACGATGGCAGGGTGTGCCACTGGCTTGCCAGTGCTCTCTTCTGCCGGAGTCCCAGTGTTTGAAGAACCGCAAGACGTCGGGAGTGCCGGTCGTGTGAACTGGATTGATTTGCGGAAACCAAATTGCACCGGATGCCATTTGGATGGTTCACTCTTTGGCGCTTCGTTCGAAAAGCACTGGCAAGCCAGTGGCACCCGGTCTTCTCCCCCTGGCAACGGATCGAAACTTCGCCCTTTGAATCATCCCGTAGTTTTCGTCCTGTGATTCCTGGGCCCCGTTGTCAAGCTAGAACTGCTGGAACGATTGTTCCGACGCTTGCGACAGCGCCGCGACTTTCAGCTCCGGTTCACTCATGCTGCGACAACGGAGGTTCCGATCTCCGACAGGGTGAGGGGCGGGCCGCAAATGTAGCCGAGCAAGGATGTTGAAATGAAGCGATTGAATGTCGCGTTCTTTATGCTGCTAGCGGCAGCAAATGTTTCTACTGCGCATGACGATTATCGGTCTCGAGCCGACAAACATGCGCCGGCTGGTTTGATGGGAGACCATCTGCACGCTCCCGGCGAGTGGATGGTCGAATACAAGTACATGAACATGTACATGGACGGCAACCGCGCCGGCACCCAGCGATTGAGCGACAGCGAGGCGATCGATTTTGGTGCGACCAGCAACCCCGTCACCAATCGCATGGCATCGCCCAATAACATGACGCACGAGATGCACATGGTGCACATCATGCGTGGAATGACCGAGGATATCACGCTCTACGCGATGGTCATGCTGCCAAGCATCACGATGGACCACACTCGCGGCCCGATGAATGCTGGTGGTGGCGGCCCGGGCAGCCTGTTCACGACGCACAACAGTGGATTTGGCGACACCACGATCGGGGCGCTGATCGGTCTCTATACCGACAGCAATGACGATGTGATTCTGAACCTCGGCGGCTCGCTGCCGACCGGCGATATCTTCCGGACGACGAGCATCCCTTCGGGCGGCACGATGGAGCAGCCGTTGCCCTATCCAATGCGTCTCGGCTCGGGAACCTTTAATGCCCGCCCCGGCATCACCTGGAAGCACTACTTCGATGTCGGTTCGTTTGGTACGCAGTTCCAAACCGACCTACCGATCGGCCGCAACTACCGCGACTATTCGGTCAGCGATGAATTCCGGTTGAACAACTGGTACAGCCAACTGCTGACCAACAACCTCTCGACCAGCATTCGCGTGGAAAACCTGTGGCGTACGAACTACGACGGCGCCGATCCGATGACTCCCGACGCGATGATCAGCACCAACGTCGAAAGCTTCCGCGGTGGTTATACGCTGAACCTGGGACTGGGTGCGGCGGCACTGCTGCACGGCCATCTGTTAAATGTCGAATTCGTGCCAATGCTGTATCAAGACTTGAACGGCATCCAACTGGAAACCGATTGGTCGATCGTCACCAGTTGGTCGAAGAGCTTTTAGGGTTACCTAGTCGCCTAAGCACGTGACAAGACAGCCCTCGGCTAAACCGAGCGGCTTTTGAGCCGGGCAGGAAATGAAAAGCGCGGGGCGATGTCCACGCGGTTCAACGCAA
The DNA here is from genome assembly GCF_007753095.1 of Rosistilla carotiformis. Classification (NCBI taxonomy): domain Bacteria; kingdom Pseudomonadati; phylum Planctomycetota; class Planctomycetia; order Pirellulales; family Pirellulaceae; genus Rosistilla; species Rosistilla carotiformis. The sequence continues at coordinate 1,078,305 of NZ_CP036348.1, read as the reverse complement.
TACCGTTCCACGAAGGAGCCTCGGACCGTCGAAAGAATTAGCGGCCGGACGTAGTGGACGAGTTTACGAGTCCCAGCGATTTGGCCTATTGCAGAAGGACTCGTAACCTCGTCCACGACGCTTCGTTGAACGGCATTGCGGTTAAACGAGAAGACTTCTGAGCGGTTGCTTGGCTGTTCTCGTTTGAGCGACTGAAGGTCAGCGGACCTGCGATTGCATCGCCCCCAAACGTAGCGATCGACGAAGCGAGCCTAGGCCCACTCCGTCGATCGTATTGCTTTTGCTGCGACGCTTATCGCGTCGCAGGCAAATCGACTGGGATTGTCCCGATCGGGATCACTCCGCCGATGGTTCGTCACCCGAAAGGATGAACATCAACGGGCCCTGTTGCTGGTTGCCGCTGTTGAAGACGTATCCAGCGTTCAGCGCCTGTTCGATCCGCGATTGGCATTCCGACAGGTGGGCTTTGGTGTAAGCGTCCATGTCGTCGCCACACTTGCCCAGCGACTTGTCGATCTCATCCTTCAACTCTTTCATCTGCATCATCGCCAAATTGCTGATTGGTTTTGCGGCCGCACTGGTGTCGGTTTTCTTCAGCATCAAGTCGATCAAACGATCCAGATGCTCGCGTTGCAAGTTGCGTCGCAAGCTGGAGATCATCGGATTGCGAGAGTTACTATCAGCGGGACACTTTTCGCCCAGTTCGGTCCAAACGGCCGTGCGAATCGTGCCCAACAGTTCGGGCAGCGTCAACGTATCCTGATCGGCTGGCAATCGGAATTCGTTGTCGTAGACGCGTCGCAACGTCGTCGGGTTCATGATCATCGTCAACGCCGAGGCTTGCAGACCGAGGATTCGGTCGTGGATCGGCCAGGTCGCTTCGTTGGTCATCGCCCGGCTGAAGCCTTCGTCGAGCCATTTGTCGACGCTCATGCGAGCCAACAGTTCGGGAGTCAATCCATAAGAATCGTCGTTGAACGAAGTCTCGATGACAAAGTTCAGTGCAGCACGCTGTTGCTCTGCCGGCACGACTTCGATCGGGCTGCGATCCTCGGGATCACCCTTCTTATCGCGATGCACAAACGCACCGCCAACCCAGCCAGCCATCATGCTGATCGCGCTGGTCTGCTTGCTTAACGTCAATTCGTAACCGCGGCGCGCCTTGGCCCAGCTGTCTCCTTCTTTGACGAATTTATCCAGGATTCGGCTGCGGTACAGCTGCACCAGCTTCATCTGCTCCTTAGCGTAATCCAACGGATCGCGACCAAAGTCGTATCGACGCGCCAAGGGGTCGGGACCCGAAGTGTCTTCGTCGGTTGCAAACTGCAGTTCCGGTTCGTGGCATCGCTTCAAGATTTTAGGCAAATCCGCGTCGGTGAAGGTGTAACCATATTCGACGGCCCAGTAATCGTAAGGACCGATTTCGATCATCGCGTAATCGCCTTGAACATCTCCCGATTCCAAGCGGAAGTTGATCGGTGTGTAATCCATCACCGAACCGGTAAAGGTCTTTTTCCCCTTGACCGCTTCGCTGTTGATCTCATCCAAAGAATGGACGCTGGAGGCTTTGAAGTTGTGGCGAAGGCCCAGAGTGTGACCGACTTCGTGAGCCACCAGGTCGGCCAACAACGGCCCGACAAACCATTCCGGGATGCCGTCGAGCAACTGGTCTTTCGGTTTATCGTCCGTCTTCTCTTCCTTCTTGTCGTCCGTTTTGGCTACGGCTTCTTCGTCCTTGGCTTCCTCTTTCGTTTCCTCGGGCTTCTTGTCTTCCGCTGCAGGACCGTCCTTCTTGCCAGCCGCTTCTTCCGCCTTTTTCTTCTCAGCAGCCGCTTTCGCTTCGTCTTCCTTTTTCTTCTTGTTGGCGTCCGCTTTTTCTTCTTCCAACAATGCCAAGGTCCAGTTCATGCGAGTCAGTGCGAGGTCCATGCGGCGACCGTTGGCAGCCATGCACAATCCGTTTTTCTGGCTGATGTTGCCATACAGGCCATCGTATTCGTCGTCTCCCATCAATTGAGGATTGGCGGCGGCAAAGCTGTGGCCAGCCATCGGCGAACGGGACGAACGGGCGACCGATTCGCGAACTGTCAATCGTTCCGCAGGGTGGGCCAAGCGAACGCGAGGGTCCCAGCTGGGGTTGTTGGCAAGCCAAGCCAGCGTTTCGGGGCTCATTCCCTCCATCGCCAGTTCGGGCATCAAATCGTAATAGTTGAAATTGAAGTAACGGATCCAACCATCGGTCAGGATGATATCGGCATCGAGGATCTGTCCGGTTTCAGGATGAACGCGGCTGGGGCCGATTGCGGTGCCAACATTGTTGTTCAGCCAACGGATGAAGTTGTAGCGCACATCCTCGGGATCCTTTTCCATGTGGGCGCCGCTCTGCGCGTCCTGGTATTCGATCACGATCGCATCGACAATACCCACCTTCTCAAAGGCTTTGTTCCAATAGTCGACACCCTGTTTGATCCAACGGCGATAGCGAACCGGAGCGGTATGCTCGACATAGAATCGGATCGGATTCTTCGGCGGACTCAGTTGCAGTTTGGGATCGCGTTTTTCCAAGTGCCAACGATTGATGTAGCGAACACGGGTCTCGTCGTCGGTGTATTTGCTCAGATCGGTGAAGGCTGTGGTGAAGTAACCGATCCGTTCGTCCGCCTTGCGTGGCTTGAAACCGTTGCTGGTCGCGGGGACTTCGCTAAACGAATAGTGAATCGTTTGCAGTTGTCCTCGGCTGCCCACAATCTCGTAGGCCAGTTCGACGTTGTCAGGGAAAACCTTGGCTTTTTCAATTTTGAAAATTTTCGGCTTGCTGATCCGCACTTGGTTGCCAAAAAAGTTGGAAGCGTTATTGATCAGCAGGCTGTCCATATCGATCACAGGACCGCCCGTCGGCCCCTTGGCCAACACAGGAACATCCAACAAGACACGGTCGGTGAACAACCGTTTGACCGATGCGCTCGCCTCGGCCTCCCCCTTAGCGGTCACCTCCAGATTAGGAAGCACAAGCGCCAGACGCTCATCATATTGACGCCACTGGACCACCATGTCGCCCGATTGCAGGCCGGCATAGCGGTCGCCGCTGCCAACAGTCAATGCGATGAAATACCGTTTTCCGGCAAACGCCTTGGGAAGTTCGGCCAACATTTGGCCATCCTTCTCGCGCGTCCAAACACTAAAAAGCGTCTTGTCGCTCTGTTGATCCGAAGAGGTTAACTTCTTGTAACCTTCGGAGACGGTGTCGAACGCCGGCAGGTCCGCAAAGGCCGCACCGGGCACCAACAGCAACAGGGCCAGGCTGAGACGAAGGCCCAGCGGAAACGGGAGACGTAAAAACTTCATCTATGCAATCCCTCGTACAAAGGTGGGTGTTTGGATGCTCGTTGGTTTCAGAGCGCAGCGGTTCCGACGTCGAAATCTACGTCATGTCCCCCCGTCGACCTGTGCCGACCGGCGGGCAAGCTGTTTTTCTTTCATTCTACGCCCGGGTTAACCCGATTGCGACTTTACCAACCAGCGGGTGGATCCGATCCAGGCAGGTTATCTTGCCTAATTGAACCTATTTACGCTTTCGTCGCATCTTGGATTTTCGCAAAAAACGACAAAATCGACATCGACGCAACGGACAGGTTCGCACCGATCGACGGAACCCCAGGGCGACGGCGTGACTAAAGCGGGGAAGTGCCACGGGCTTGATCTGCCACCTGATCGACGATTCTGTCGACGGCAGTCCGGGAGGTTCGAATGCAATGGGCGATTCCCACACCCTCGAGCGCGTTGCCCGCCAGCTCCAGTCCCGGCAGGCCGGAGATCTCGCGTTGGATCCGATCGCGGCGATCACAATGGCCGACATGGTACTGTGGCATTGCGGCGTTCCAGCGCACGACGCGCTCGATTTTCGCCGGCCCCCGCAATCCGATCATGTCCCCCAGTTCGCGGCGTGCGGTTTCGATCAACCCTTCGTCGCTGCGATCCAGCAGGTGCCCTTGCATCGCTCCGCCGATAAAGACGCGAATCAGATGCATGTCGTCGGGAGCGCGGTCGGCGAATTTGCGATTCAAGAAACTGGCGGCAATGATCTCCCGTTGCTCGATCGCGGGCACGACCATCCCGAAACCGTCCAGTGGATGCGCGACCTGGTCCTTACCAACACCCAACAGCACCAGCGCGGAACTTGCATACGGTATCTCGGCCAGATCATCGGCAACGGCCGCTGCCAGCGGTCGCAGTAACTTCGATGCGGCAGGGCCGGGCAGGGCGACGATCACCGCATCATAGGAAGCGGCTTCCCCTTGCCCCGATTGCAGTGTCCACTGGTTCCCGTTGCGACACAGCGACGCGATCCGTTCCCCTCGGCGAATATTGCCATCGCCGATCCGATCGACCAACGTGTCGAACAGTTCTCCCATCCCACCGGGCAGGCTACGAAACTGAGCGTAACGGGCTCCACTGGCCGAACGGGCCGCATCGTCTTTGCTTTGTTTTTGCAGTGCCCGCGTCGCGCGGACCATCCCGCCATGCTCGGCTTCCAAGGCGACAAACTGCGGCATCGTCGCCTGCATGCTCAACTTGCTGGCATCGGCGGTATAGATCCCCGCAACCAGAGGTTGAATCAAACGATCGAACGCTTCGCGGCCGAAACGTCGTAACGCAAAGCTCTGCAGGCTCTCATCGGCATCGTCCGCTTTCCCTTTGACAAATGCCTCGGCCACCAATCGCAAGCGACCAGGAATCGACAACAGCGGCGACGCCAGCAGCTTCTTAAGATCGGTCGGTCGCAGCAGCGCGAAGCCCTCGGGGACAGGCACCAGTTTGCCGGCGCGGAGGATAAACGCTCGCCGATTTGCTTCCAACGGATCGACCAACCGATCCTCGATTCCCAAGTCGCGACACAATTGGATCGCGCCGGGGGGCTGGACTGAAAAACTGTCGGCCCCAAACTCCAACAAGAAGCCATCCTGGCGAACCGTTTGGATGACGCCACCGACACGCTCGCTCGCTTCGTACAGCGCGACATCCCAGTCGGGATGTCGATGCCGCAAATCGAAAGCGGCAACGAGGCCACTGATCCCGCCCCCGATGACCGCAACGCGGGCATGCGGGGGAGGTGTCGGTTTAGGTGCTAACGCCTGCAATCGGGATTCGCCTTACTCCGCCGCATCTTCGTTATCGGGCGACGCGTTGTCGTCCGCTGCTTCATCACCTTCGGAAGCGTCCTGTTCAACATCGTCCGAATCGGCAAGGTCATCGCCTTCTACGGCGGATGCTTGCGAAACATCGACGGGCGTGACCGGCGCGGCTGCGGCCGCCTCTTCCTCTTCGGAAACCTCTTCTTTAGGCACACGCACGATCGCGGCTAACGAATCGCCGTCGCCAAGGTTCATGATCCGCACCCCTTGGGTATTCCGGCCGATCACGTTGATCTCTTCAGCGGCCACGCGCTGGATCTTTCCTCGCGCGGTCATCATCAGAATCTCTTCATCGCCATCGACACGCAAGCTGCCGATCACCTGGCCATTGCGGTCGGTGGTCTTGATGTCGCGAACGCCTTTTCCGCCACGATTCTGGACGCGATATTTCGCCGACGACGACGTTTCGTCTTCCGCCGGATCGGTATCTCCGTTGGGGCCAAAGGGCGTTCGCTTTCCGTACCCACGTTCGCAAATCGTCAGCAGCGTGGCGTTTGGATCGGCAACGACCAAGCCGACCAGATGATCGTCTTTGCCCAGGCTGATCCCCTTCACGCCCGACGTATTACGGCCCATCGGTCGCGCGTCCGATTCGGAGAACCGGATCGCCATTCCCTTGGCCGTCGATAGCACGACTTCGTCTTCGGGCTTGATGATCACCGCTTTGACAAGCTCATCTCCTTCACGCAGCTTGATCGCGATGATCCCGCCTCGCTTGGGACGACTGTAGTTTTCCAAAGGCGTCTTCTTCACCAAGCCGCCCTGAGTCGCCATCAAAACAAAGTGGCCAGGAAGATTGAAATCGCGTACCGGCAAACAGGCGGCGATCTTTTCGTCTTCCGCCAACTGCAACAAATTGACGATCGCGCGTCCACGGCTCTCGCGACTGAGGTTTGGCAGATCGTAAACCTTCTGCCAGTAAACCTTGCCCTTCGTCGTCAAGAACAGCAGGTAGGCGTGCGTGCTGGCGACGAACAGGTGTTCGATCGGATCCTCTTCTTCGGTCGCCGCTCCCTTGAGTCCCTTGCCGCCACGCCGCTGCGCTCGGTAGGTGCTCGACGCGACACGTTTGATGTAGCCGCGGTGGGTGATCGTGACGACCATCGTCTCTTCGCGGATCAGGTCCTCCAGGTCGATGTTGCCCAGCTCTTCGCCGCTGATCTCGGTGCGGCGGGCATCGCCAAAGCGACGCATGATCTCCTGCATATCCTCTTTGATCATGTCGAAGATCAACTGCTGATCGGCCAAAATCTCAAGGTAGCCGGAGATTTCGATCAGCAATTGAGCGTGCTCGTCGCCCAGCTTTTCCTGCTCCAGGTTCACCAACTGGCCCAACCGCATCCGCAGGATTTCGTCGGCCTGGACGCTTGTTAAACTGTAGGTATCGGAGACCCCACGTTCCTGTTGGAATTGGCTAAATCCGGTGTCTCCCAGAGCGCGGGCCATCAGCGACGCGGGACACTCGACTCCCATCAGACCGATTTTCGCTTCGGGCTGCGTTCGGCTGTTGCGGATGATTCGAATGATCTGATCGATGTCGGCCAATGCCAACAACAGACCTTCGACCGAGTGCTTGCGACGGCGCGCACGCGCCAACAAGAACTGAGTTCGGCGACGGATCACCGTCACCCGGTGGCGGACAAATTCCTGCAGGATCTCTTTCAGATTCAGTTCCCGCGGCTTGCCATCGACCAGCGCCAACAAGATGATCGAGAACGTGTCTTGCAGTGGCGAGTACTGATACAACTGGTTCAGCACCACGTCGGGATCGGCATCGCGTTTGAGATCGATCACCAACCGCACGGGCTCTTTCAGATCGCTTTCGTCGCGAATGCCCGAAATTCCCTTGATCCGATCGCCGGTGACCAACGCAGCGATTTTTTCGACCACGCGATCGCGTGCCTGCTGGAACGGGATCTCGTTGACGACGATCCGGTTGCGTTTCTTTTCCGTTTCGATGCGACAGCGGGCACGAACAACAACCGTGCTGCGGCCGGTGTAATAACCACGGCGAATCCCGCCCCGCCCGCAAATGATCCCGCCGGTGGGGAAATCGGGGCCCTTGACGATGTCCATCAATTCTTCGATCGATACATCGGGCTCCTCGACCAATCGCACGATCGCCTGGCAGACCTCGTTCAAATTGTGCGGTGGGATGCTGGTCGCCATACCCACGGCGATACCATTGGATCCATTGACCAACAGATTCGGGAACCGGCCAGGCAAGACGGTCGGCTCGGTCCGCGCTTCATCGTACGTGGGGACGTAATCGACGGTGTCCAGCTTCAGATCGTCCAGCATCATCGCCGCGACGGCGCTCAAACGAGCTTCCGTGTACCGCATGGCCGCCGCGGGGAGACCGGCGATCGACCCAAAGTTCCCCTGCTTATCGATCAACAGGTGCCGCATGTTCCATTCTTGCGCCATCCGAACCAATGTCGGATAGATCACGCTTTCACCGTGCGGGTGGTAGTTACCCGACGTGTCACCGGAGATCTTCGCGCACTTGACCCGCCGCGACTGAGGGCCCAGATTTAAGTCGTTCATGGCGACCAGAATCCGGCGTTGGCTCGGCTTCAGGCCGTCGCGAACGTCGGGCAACGCGCGGCTGACGATCACGCTCATTGCGTACGTCAGATAGCTTTCTCGCAATTCGTCTTCGATCGGCAGGTCGACCATCCGCAGCGCGCCATGGCCGCCACTGTCGCCGCCGATGGGAATCGACGAACTACTGCCGTTTTCATTCTCGTCGCCGCTACCGTTTCCGTTCTCTTCGTCAGCCAATGAAGCGTCCTTTGATTACTCTTTCACCACTGTCGCTGTCCGCACCGATTGTCGGATAAACGCCTAAGGGGCGATCCCGGTCGGGCAGTTCAAAACTCCCGCGCCCGGTGGAATCACCTTCGCCGCGAGCGATCATGGAACAGACCAAGAAAGACCTTGTCGACCGTCGAAAATCGGGCGACGGGGACAAGGTATATCAGCAACACTATCGAGGCCAAAATCTTAACCGATTCCAGCCTCATTGACAACGGGCCCGAGCCTTCCGCACGAAGACCTAAGTGCTACGCGATAAAGAGTTTGCGACGCGATTTATTTGCCGCCACTGCTAAAAATACGCCGCATCTCTTCGAGGCTCGTAATACCGCGTGCGACAGCCATGATCCCCTCGTCCTGTAGATTGCGATGCCCCTCGGCCTTCGCCACCTGACGCAACTTGTTCACGTCGCCGGTTTTCAGCAGGGCATCCTTCAGCTTTGGACCAACCGTCAGCAGTTCATAAATCCCAAAACGGCCGAAATAGCCGCGATTCGCACACTTGGGGCAGGGCGGAATCGGCGCCGGGTTCCCCTTTTCGTCGACCTGCTGCTCGATCGGCGGTGGCACAAACGGCTGATACATCATCGCCACGCGACCTTGCGGGATCCCCAACTTCTGCAGCAACTGGGGGGGCGGCGCGAAGCCCTGACGGCAGGTTTCGCACAACCGACGCGCTAGCCGCACGTTGGTGACATGCGATAACATTTCAACGATCTCTTTGGCTACGGCGCGATGATTGTGGACCAGACGCGCGCATGCCTCGACGGCATCGCTCGCCACGATCCGCGAGATCACCTGCTTTTCGATCTTCGTCTGCCCATGCAATAGCTTGATCGTTTCGTCGTCGTAAAGCTCGGGCATCACAAAAACATCAGGCTCACGCAGCGAAAGCGCCCTGACGGCATCCCGAGCGGTATCGTTCTTGGCCCCCGGACCGAAATAATTCGGGCTGACGTTGATGATATCGGGCTCACTGCTCCCCTTGGGCTCGATCGCCTGAAAATCGCTGATGAATTTGTCCGCAGCTTCCAATGCGATCGTCCATGACGTCGTCAGACCGCCCCCTTTGGGAGCACTGATGAGAACCATGTGCCCCTTGTCGTTGAGCGCCTCTTTCAGCTGGACCTGCATTTTGTCACGCATCCCCAGATCATCGAGCGTCTTGAAGGGGATGTCCTTTTTGTCGAGCGTCAGCATCACTCGCTCCCCCGTGGGCACCCCTTGGCTCTGGATCTTGACGTTGTATTTGTCGCGTCCCATGATCGCCAGCGTTTTTCCCTGCTGAGCGTTCTTCCGATCGGCGGGATTCATCCGACACAACGTTTTCGCCGCGACCAGCATCGCATCCCCTGCGTCGCGAGGCAGCGGCGGCAATTGTTCCCACATACCGTCAATCTGATAACGCATGTTGACCATCTGCGCGTTGTAATCGAGCATCAGATGTGTCGCACGGTTGGCGATCGCGTGCCCCAGCTGACCTCCCAAAACGGGAAATCCAGGCGACTGACGCGCGGAGATCAGCAAGCCCTGGGCCAGCCCCGAATCCTCATGAATACCTTTGAATTCACAAGGGGCAACGGTCTGCCAAAGTTGTAATTCTTCTTGTTGCTTGGCCATAGAGATCAAAGAAAAGTGCGAATGTGACGGAGATTGAAGGGTCCAGCGTGCGGGAAAGCTTGTAATTTGCATTGTCGCTCGAATCGGGCCGATGAACAAGAGCAGCCCGCAAAGGCCCCCCTCGCAGGAGTGGCAATATTCGGATCGGCAGGAACGACCGTGCTACAATATCGTCTCTAATGACAACGAATCCCCCTCGCCCCCCACTGTCACCATGAAACGCTTCCTCGCCTTCCTGCTCATTCCCTTCATCCACCACTCCGTACTCACCGCCCAACCGAGGCAAGACGAGGACGTCGCCCAAGCCTTGGCAGCGATGGTCGCTTCGGCGAAACAGGCGCCCGAGATGCGGTGGGTCGACCAATCAGGCCCCGTTCACTCGTTGCTCTACGCGGGCGAAGACTATCGCGGCAAACCGACCGAGGTTTTCGCCTTCTACGCCTCGCCAACCACTCTTGGCGAAGCAGCGGCCGATGCCAAATACCCAGCCGTCGTGTTGATTCATGGCGGTGGCGGGACCGCGTTCGCCGAATGGGTTTGGTTGTGGGCCAAGCGAGGTTATGTAGCGATCGCGATGGATCTTGGCGGATCGCGCCCCAGCGATCCCCAGTTCAATCCACAGACGGGAGTTCCGATCGCCAATCAGGGATATCCCGCCAACACACGAACTCGACTGGAAAACGGCGGCCCCAACCAGGGACACTCCGAAAAATTTGATTCGATCGGCGGCGAGGCCTCCGACGACTGGCCTTTCCACGCCGCAGCCTCGGTCTTGCGAGCGCATTCGTTGATCCGTTCGTTTGAAGACGTCGATCCCGAACGAACCGCAGTGACCGGGATCAGCTGGGGTGGCTATACGACCTGCCTAGCTGCTTCGCTGGACGACCGCTTCAAAGCGGCAGTCCCTGTCTACGGCTGCGGTTTCTTGCACGAAGGGGAATCGGTTCAGAAGCCGTCGATCGATCGCTTGGGGGATCGCCGCGACGACTGGGTCGCGGTCTATGATCCCGGCAGCCAGCTGCGCCACTGCCGCGTCCCGATCCTGTTCGTCAACGGCACCAACGACATCCACTATCCGCTGGACAGCTACCAAAAGAGCTTCGACGTCGTTCCTGGGACCAAGCAAATGCGGATCGAAGTCAAAATGGGACACAGCCATCCGGCCGGCTGGAAGCCTCAGGAGATCGGCCAGTTCATCGATTCGTATTGCCGTGACGGAAAGGCATTGCCCGTGCCAGGAACTCCGCAGATCGATGGCGATGTCGTCACGTTGCAATACGCCAGCGAGGTGCCACCGAAATCAGCCAACCTGCACTACACCACCGACAGCGGCCCGCGAGCGAAACGCGACTGGCAGACGGTTCCCGCCAAGATCGATGGCCAGACGATCACCGCTCCCAAACCACCGGCCGATGCAAACACATGGTTCCTCGCGTTAACCGACACTCGCGACGCGATGGTAACAACCGCCGTGCAGTTCAAAGATTAGAACGCTGCCGGATTCAATCGGCTTCACCCGCTGCGGCGCGGCGGGTCTGTTGGCGTCCCAGGTAGATCGCCAGGATTCCCCAAGCGATGACAACCGGGAACATGATCGCGCTAAACTCGTCGCCAACAGGGGTTGTTCGCTTCCAGTCTTCCGTTGGCGACATGCCTGTGCCTTGGGCCGACGGGGAACGTTGCTTAGGCATACAGGATCGCAAGTTGCAGCGACCACGACTGCCGGTTCATTCCTTCGTCCTGAACCGGATCCATCAACAACGGAGATGCAAGCAGCGGGGCCCGCAACCTTCGCAAGTAAATCGACTTAGTCCTGCACAACGACCACGCCACGCACCGCGATGTCCCCTACGGCTATCGACTGGGGGTGCTACCGCTAAGAAGCGGACAGGAAACCTCTGGTCGGATTGGCACCGCATAAAAAAACTCGGTTTTCTGTCCGGATCTAAGGCGTTTCAGATTCCATCGCTGATCGAGATCGTCTGTCGCGAACGTCCTGCTTGCGTTAAATGCCGAGATTTCAAACGCACGATACAGGTGAGCGCGTCTGTCGGGTTCGGGTCCCGTTTGTGTTTCGGAATTTCCACGGAATTCGCAGCGTGCTTGGCACAAACTCGGAAGCCGCGTCACTTAGATTAGGCTTGCTATATTTCTGAACTTGCGTGGAAGCATTTGTTGAATGCGACGGCCCGTCGACAACGGGATGGATTTCGCCAAATCAACACGACTCATCACCCCCTGCCTTAGCAGCAAATTCCTCCACTGGTTTTTCCATTGCCGACCTGCTCTTCGATTGTTTTCGGGGCGTGCAATCAACCATTCGAAATCAATTGTGGGCACAGCGCAGCGTTTCGCATTTTTTGCAAATTGGTGAACAACCGACGGCATGCTTAAAAAAGGCTCATCCGTCGAAAAAACGCTGATTAGTCGTATTTTGGGATGGGCGTACTTGCGATCCATCATCTCCATAAACTCCAGAGACTCGTCTATCAACTTTTGCGTCCTGTCTCCCACCGTAGATTCGCAAAGCAACTCGGGGCCTTCATCGAAACGACGATAGTAAACAAATACGATTTCTCGTTGCGGGTCCGTTAGGATTCTGGTTAACCGATCGATCCTTCGGTTCAAGGTCTCCTTTGCGTGTGAATCTTCCAACGGATTGCCGTGCACGTGCGCTTTGTTTGGATAGTTCCGAAAGACAACGACTTCTTGGTTGGGCCAGCGAAAGTGAGGTGATCGGATATATGCATCGCGACTGCGAACCTCAAGGAAGTCATTTTCAATAATAGAAGTTACTGCCCGAAGCCCATCGTGTAAGTTCCACAACCAATCAAATGGAAGACTTACTTGCCGTAGATAAAAGTGACGAAGGATCAAAGCGACATCGCATCCGCCTCCGAGGGAAACCACAACCTGATTTCGCGTTCTGTTCACAACTCATTCCCCTAACAATTTCCATGGCTATTGGGCTCGCACATGATTTATTTAACACGCCACTCGCCCCCCCCCTCATTTGGCAAGTCTGATTCTCTAGCAAAGTCGTAGATCGCACGTCAACAAGCGTTATAAACTTTTACAATTCGAAACAGTGAAATAGAAACTCCTTTCATAAGCAACGCCGCCCACCTTTTGCGATGACGAGTTCGATGGGCCGGCGACACTGTGATTTACCGTAGAAGCGGCTATGGTGTCTGCTACCGGTCTCGAGTTTTCGGACAACTCAAAAGGTGCATGTTTTCCTGAGAGACAGGGTTCCCAACCGAAAACGAAGTCAAGCACGCTCACGCTCGCATCTTGCGCAGGATCGGGCTAGCGCGCACTCGATAGCCGTGTATCCCGGTCGATCAACCCGAGCTTCGTTTTGGTAGCGGGGTTCCCTTGGCACGTGCGGAACAAGTCATTCAAAAGAGGGCGGATTGTTTTTGTACAGGTTGGTGCGTTCGACGGTGCGCAGAATGACGAAATCTTACGGATTGTGAGAGATTACCCGGTAAAAGGGAATCTTGTTGAACTTAAGCCAACGTATATAAACGTTTGCAGGCAATTCGACGGCTGACATAGACACGCTGACTCGGCTTGGAATGTAGTGCTGCCAAACTGTTGTCGGTTTGACTTTGCAAGTGAATTCCGAGGCGACGTCGCGAGCCCGCGGTTGCAATGGATGGCACGATCAAACGATTGGCTTGAAGCCTCAAGCCCTGATGAGGCTCAATGATCTTTTCCGCTGGAATGCCCAACAACTGCAGCGATTGCCACTGGAACGACTTGTAGTTATCGATCACGTAGGCGTCCGCTTGGAGGACCAACTCCAGACGCGGCAGCGTTTCACGCAGCCAGTGATGATAGTAATGCGATCCAGGCGAGTTGAGAATGACGACATCGCCATCGACTTGCACAGGCTTCGGGAAACGGCGCGAGGTCGTTAACCGATGACGGTAGTAACGTGGATTAAGCGGCCCGCTGGGAGGCATCTCAGGGATTAGCTGACTGCCATCGCCGTGCAGATCTGCCAGCGTACGATCGTCGATTCCGATCCAGTCGCAGCGCCGACCGTAACACCATCCCCCAGCAATCTCAATTACGGAGCCTCCCTCGGACGGATCGTGCCATAGCAACCGCATCCGGTCAGGATATTCCGCTAGCAAATCACGCGACGCATCGAGCCGCTGTGGTTTTTTGGCGCCTCGACGAACGGGCAGCCAACCCGCTGGCGCAAACACATATTTGCCGCGATGAATCAGCTTGCGCTTATGTTTGACAATATCCATTTCTAAATAGTCTTTCGCGCTTTCAGAATCCGATTGCAGGCGAAATTCCTTTGGTGTCCAGCCTGGGCATGCCCACAAACCTCCTGAACAGTAGTGCCACCCAAAGGCACCCGTCCAGGTCACCGCGTGGCCCGAATTACGTAGCCTTCGCCGCACTGCCTATTCCGCCGATCCTGAACGTGAGCGTTGGGCAGACGGGTACTCACTTTCGGATCCTTCGGGGCAAACTCAAACGTTCTCAATCGACGCAACACCATCGGCTTTGGCTTTCGACTCGCATTCCCCTGCCGCCGCGCGGCGGGTTTGTTGGCATCCCAGGTAGATCGCCAAGATTCCCCAAGCGATCACGACGGGGATCATCAACGCGTTCATTGCAGCCAGTCCAAGATGCCACTGGCGGATGAAAGCAAACGCTTGGCCGCTGATCGCATCTCCGCCGCGGACCACGACGGTGTCGATGAAGCTTTTCGATTTGTATTTGTCGGCGCGATCGACCACTGTAAACAAGACCTCTCGCGATGGAACCGTCACGCCGTAGACGACCCCGCGGCGGAGGACGTCGCTGATCGCCAGAACGGCGATCGATGGAAACAGCCCCAGCCCGATCAACGCCAGCAAGCAGACGATCGGCAGCAGCACTAGCGCCGCCGCGACTCCCATCCGTCGCAACACGAGCCCGACCACACCGGCTTGTAATCCCAGCGTCAGCAGCTGAGTAAACAGATTCAGTTTGCCAAACAAAGCGGTCTGCGCGTCGCGTTCGGGGATAAACTCTTTCACAAGTTCCGCTTGCACCAGATAAAAATGCGTGCCGGTCAATTGGCCCAGCAACAGGAACAGACAGATCATCGCCAGGTAAGGCGAACGGGCGACGTGCGTGATCCCTTCGAAGATCCCTCCGCCCGGTGCCGGTTCGTCGTCGGAAGACTTTGCGTCAGCCGACGACTCCGATTCAGCAACCCCGTCGGAATCGTGAACGTCGACTGCGGGTGGTTCGGCTTTCATCATCCGGCCAGCGCAAAAGACGCCAACTTCCAACAGCACGATCGGCAGCCACAGCAGGTTCTGCACGCCCAGGATCGTCGACAGCAGCGAGGTCAACAGCGAACCGACGATCGCTCCCAAAGTGCCTCCGACAGCGATCATTCCAAAGACGCGTTTGGCTTGGCGGCTGTCATAGAGATCGGCCAGCACGCTCCAGAAGACCGATGTGTTAAACAGGCTGAAGACGCTGGTCCAGATGAAGAAACATCGCGCGACCCAAACGTGGACCTCGGCACTTTCGACGTGCATCGCCAACCAGAACAGCAGCAGGTTGAGGGCAAAGAATCGGTAGACGATCGGCACCAAACGTTTGCGTTGGCAGCGAGCCACAACAAATGAATAGATCGGCACGGCGATCAGCATCGTTGTGAAAGTGCCCAGGAAAAGCCACGGCAACTGTTTCGTGCCTCCCTGAATCCCCATCGTCTCGCGGACCGGGCGGATCACAAAGTAGGCCAACAGAATGCAGAAGAACCAAGCGAATGCCCAAGCCGCCCGCCGCCGCTGGTCGGTCGACATCGCAGTCCACTGCGTTTGCCATTGGCGAATGAAGCCCATCATGCTGTCCCCGGTTGATTCCACGCCAATGCAAATGCTGATATTCTAGCGAGACGCTGGCGTTTGTATCACCGCATATCAATTGGACCTCAGGCAATGGACACTCCCAACGACGACGCCATATTGGCTTCGATCCGCACCTACCGCGAAGCCTTGCAACAGACGCGCGACCTGTTCATCAGCAGCGGTCGTCAGATCGTCGACCACGACGCCTGGATGCTCGACGGCGGCGAGACCGATTTCGTCAGCCAGATGGACGACCTGCACAGTGGCTTCATCATGAAAGTCTTCGCCGTCGGAGCGTCCAGCCAAGCGGCCAACCTGATCGAACAGCGTCAATTGGGACGCGTGCTGCTGACGCATCTGTGGGGCAAACCGATCATGGGGGCACAGCTGCGTGAGGCGGTCGAGTGGCTGTTGGATGAAGCCGAGAACTTCGAGTGGCACGACCTGATCCAACCCTTTATCGTCCTACCGCCGCTGCGCGATCGCTGGGGCGAAGTCATGGCACTGGCGATCCGGATGGCGAACATCGTCGCCAAAGCGGACGGTTTGATCGGTACCGCCGACGCGGCGCGGCTGCGTCAGTTGCAAGCCGATCTCGATCAAGCGGCGGCGCAAACCGAAGCTCATTTTGCTGGCGACAGTCGAACCGAGCGCGAGGTGGTTCGCAAAGTCGGTGAGGACTCGCAGCGGCTGCGCAAGAATCCAGAGCCTCCGCTGCGACAGGCATCGCCAGCGCCGACGGCTTCTGCGCAGGCCGGGCCCACGACGACCGAGCCGGCTGCCGAACCGGAACCTCAGCTATCGCCCGAGGAGCGGTTGCAGAAGTCGCTGGCGAAGCTGAACGAGTTGATCGGATTGGAGAACATCAAAGAGCAAGTCTCCACGCTGACGAACTTTTTGAAGATGGAAGCACGCCGCGTCGCCGAGGGGCTGCCGACGACCGAACCGAGCCTGCACATGTCGTTTGTCGGTAATCCGGGAACGGGCAAGACGACCGTCGCTCGGATCATCGCCGACATTTTTGGAGCTCTTGGCGTGTTGGACAAAGGCCAATTGGCGGAGACCGACCGCAGTGGATTGGTCGCCGAATACGCGGGGCAGACCGGACCCAAGACCAACGCCAAGATCGACGAAGCGCTCGACGGCGTGCTGTTTATCGACGAGGCGTACACGCTGATCGATGCCAGCGGGCAGGATCAATACGGCCGTGAAGCGATCCAAACGCTGCTGAAACGGATGGAGGATCAACGCGATCGATTGGTCGTGATCTTGGCCGGATATCCCAACGAAATGAACACGATGATCCGGTCCAACCCCGGGCTCAGTTCACGGGTCGGCACGACGATGGAGTTCATCGATTACACGCCGGGCGAATTGAGTCGCATCTTCGGCTTGATGTGTGGCAAGGCGAAGTACGAACTGCCCAGCGAAACCCGACGTCGCGTGCTGCATGGGCTGACCTTCTTATACGCCACGCGAGACCGTCACTTCGGCAACGGCCGGACCGCCCGGAACGCCTTCGAACGCACGGTCCGCCGGCTGGCAAATCGGCTGGCCGGAATCCAGGAGATCACACGTGGACTGCTGGTCACGATCGCTCCCGAAGATATCGAGATCCCCGATCTCTCCGACGAACAGCTCGACGCATTGGGCAAGCTGCCGATGAACGTCGAAGTGCAGTGCGATCACTGCCAGGCCAAACAACCGATCGCCGACACCTGCTTGGCAACCGAAGTCGTCTGCACCGCGTGCAGCAAAACGTTTGAACCGGGCTGGGGCGAACCAGTCTCGGAAACCGCGAAGGCTGCCGAAGCGGAAACCCAAGCACCGAAAAGCTAAACGACGCCCCAATCGTTTAACGAAGCGTAGTGGACGAGGCTACGAGTCCTTTTGCATCAGACCCAATCGCTGGGACTCGTAACCTCGTCCACTACGTCCCGCCGCTAATTTTTTTCCACGGTCCGAGGCTCCTTCGTTAAACGAGGTGGCATGTGGATGCCGGCCCTACGGGCGGCCGAAGGTGCTTTGCACCAGCACCGACATGCTTCCTTTGTTGTCGCGCGGTTCGACGTCGAACATCCGCAGCACCAACCTGCCCGTTTCGGGAGCGATAAAATCGGTCCCGTTGCCGATCGGGAACGGCTTTAATTTGCTGACGTCGGGCTGGCTGACGATCATCCCGATCAGCGTCCCCAGTTTGATCTTGTTGTTCTTCGGATCCATCTCTTTGGGAATCACCAGGCCATCGGCGTCGGTCTCGTTGACGACAATCCAAGTTCCTTTGGCTTCGATGTGGACCGGGTTCCCTTTGACAATGATGATCTGCGTATCCTGCCAGTCGCGATTCGCTTGGACCTCGACCACCTTGCGATCTTGGGTCGATTGAGCGTTCAAGATTCGTTTCAGCCCCAATTGAGCGGCTTCGTATTCGGGAATCAAACGGGTCATCGATTCGTAAACCTCGCGGGCTCCGTCGAGGTTCTTCTTGCGTTCGTATTCCGCCGCCAGTTTCTCCGCCTTGGAAACGAACTCCTTGTGCAGCCCCAGCAGTTCGGGATCGGTGACGGAGGAATCGCCTGTCGGACGCACACCGCGGCCTCCGCGCTGAGCCGATGCGATGGAGGTGAAGCCGACGACAAGCAGCACGACTGCTGCGGAAAGATAGCGAGGTGACATGCGCAAAGGTCCTGGAAAGGCAGACAAAAGCTTGGCGATTGGCAGACGAACAACGATGCCGTGGAACATTCTAATTGCTCGCCGCGGTCACTTCCAATCGAGTCCTTGATGCAAGGTGCCGAAGACGACCGGGCCGTCGGTGGTCGCGGCAACCATGTCCTCCACACGGACACCGCCGACGTTGCGACCATACAAACCGGGCTCGATCGTCAGGACTTCATTCGGCAGAATCTCAGGGCCGCCGTCGTCCAACAGAATCGGTTCGTGAATCTCCAGCCCGATCCCGTGCCCGGTGCCGTGTTGAATCGATGGATGGTCGGTGACCGTGCCGCGCGACAGCGGATAGCCGCGGTCGAGCAAGACGTCGGTCGACGCTTGGTGCACCGCGTCGCCGGTGTTTCCCACTCGCAGCGCAGCCGTCGCAGCGGCTTTGGCCTGAACCACCGCCGCGTGCATCTGCTTGACCTCTTCGGACGCTTGCCCGTGAACGACAGTCCGCGTGCAATCGCCCCAGTAGCGGCTGGACAAATCGCGCGGGAACAGATCGACGACGATCGGCACCTCGGTTCTCAGCGGCCCCGCGCCGGCGTGGTGACAGTCGGCGACTTCGGGAGCTGTCGCGACGATCGATCCATGTTCCATGGCAAAGTTGTGCTCGAGAAAGAACTGCGCGGCGATCGCTTTGACGCGTTCGCTGGTCAACAATTCCCCTTCGTGCACCAATTGGCCGCTGGCATTGGCGGTGCTTGCGGCGATCGTGCGGCACGCCAATTCCATCGCCCGCTGCGTCATCTCTTGAGCCGTTTGCAAACATTCCAGTTCGCGGTCGCTCTTGCTGCGGCGATCGATCACGCCCAGGTCGGCGTTGTAGGCGATCTCGATTCCCGCTTGTTGGATGTGCCAAGCGAAGATGAACGGCAGCGTGCGATCGGTTTGAATCGATGCGATCTTTTTGCGAGCCAAGAACTCGGCAACTGCTTGAGCCGTCGCGGTCGCGCGATCGGGACTCAGCCCACCAGCGGGAGCGTATTCGCCGGGCGAACCGAAATGGTTGGCAGTCAGTTGTCGCCGCGCGCGGTCGACTTCGATGTCGCGCACGATCACCGTCGTCTCACCATCGACTTGGATCCAAGCCGCGGGATCGCCGACGGACAACGGCATGCGGTGAAACAGCGAGGCGTTTTCGGCGGGGATTCCGGCTAACAGCGTGGTGGTTTGCATGATGACTTATGAGAGGCGAGGTGTTCAGAAAAGAAAGGCGTCGACAAGAGGTGCAGTTAGCGGTTTTGGCGGTCCAGCCAACGGCGAACCCACAGCAGGCCGGTCAGCGTTTTGCCATCTTCGAATTCGCCGCGATCGATCATCGCGTCGATCTCCGCCCAGGTGGTGATCCGGTTCACGATCGCTTCGCCCGCTTCTCGCGCATGATCCCCTTCGGTCAGATCCTCGGCGATAAACAGATGCATCAATTCGTCGGTGATCCCTGGCGAAGCGTAGAACTGGAGAGCCCGCGTCAGTTTGCCGGCGCGATATCCGGTCTCTTCGATCAATTCGCGAGCCGCTGTGACTTCGGCAGTTTCGTTGGGTTCACGTGTCCCGGCGGGCAACTCCATCAACGTCTTGCCAACGGTGGCTCGCGTGTTTTGAATCAACACGACGCGATCGTTGTCCAACAGCGGCGCGATCACCACCGCGCCGGGATGTCGAGCGACATGCCGCTTGATTGGGCTACCGTCAGCCGTCGGCACATCAATCTCATGGACATTAAACCGGATACCTTCAAAAACGATACGTTCGGCCACGACGTGACTCTCTGGGGTAGGTGGAGCGATGCAGAGAAGCCCAAGCGTAACACGATTGAGAATCGGGAGCTATAAGCCGGGGTGAGCAAGCAGGGCCGCTGCCTGTGTGGCAACGAGATGCGATCGAAAGCCCTGCTTGCGAATTGAAATACGCTTCTCACCAAGCACGCTACAGAATGCCCATCGCGACCAGGCTGAAGCGGACGACGAGGCCGGCGACGACAACGCTGACCATGCTCATCAATTTGATCAGGATGTTCAGGCTGGGGCCGCTGGTATCTTTGAACGGATCGCCGACGGTATCGCCAACAACTGCCGCTTTGTGCGCCTCGCTCCCCTTGCCGCCATGCGCACCACTCTCGATGTATTTCTTGGCGTTATCCCATGAACCGCCAGCGTTGGACATGAAGATCGCCAGGCAGAACCCGCTGGTCAAACATCCCGCTAACAGACCGATCACCCCTGCTACGCCCAACACCAATCCGATCGCGATCGGCAGCAACAGCCCGATCAGACTGGGCAACACCATCTCGCGCTGCGCCGCTTTGGTGCTGATCTCCACCGGCCGCTGGTAATCGGGTTTGACTTCGCCCGTCTTGATCCCCGGGTTCTCTTTCAATTGACGGCGGACTTCCAGGACCATGCCTTGCGCGGCGCGGCCGACAGCTTTCATCGTCATCGCACAGAACAGGAACGTCGCCATCGCCCCCATGAACATCCCGACCAGGACGCGCGGATTCATCAGCGACCCGTCGTAATAACGCATGAAGTCGCGGATCGTCGCGGTTCGCGTGGAGATCAGGTTTTCCTGAGTCGACGCGAGCAGAGGGGCACCGTTTTCGATTTGCGAGACTACCGCCGCGTCGATCCGCGCCGGCCCCGCCGACGTGTCGATCGCATTCCAGCCGTCCAACGACGTCGGATCGAGCGATGTGGTTGGCATCAACAGCAGCGGGGTGATCTCGTCGCCAGCTTTTTCGAGTGCAAACGACGGTGCGATCTTATAAAGACCATCTTCATCGATCTGGACCACCTCCGCCGTCGCCCAGCGATCAAAGCCGTCGCGGACTCCTTCGACATACGCCGCCAACAACGCCAACGCGGTGAGGGCTGCCGAACCGATCGCAAAGCCTTTACCGGTGGCCGCCGTCGTGTTGCCCAAGCTGTCCAACGCGTCGGTCCGTTGGCGAACGGTTTCTTCCAGCCCCGCCATCTCCGCGTTGCCGCCAGCATTATCGGCGATCGGTCCGTAGGCGTCGGTCGCCAGCGTGATCCCGAGCGTGCTGAGCATCCCGACCGCGGCGATGCCAACGCCGTAGAGGCCCAGCGGGAAGTATTGAAAGTTGTTGAAGTGACCGCCGCAGGCGAAGCCGTACGCGGCCAGCGTCGCAGCACAAACGATGATCACCGGCACCCAAACGCTCATCATGCCGTCGGCGATGCCGCAGATGATCAGCGTCGCCGGCCCGGTCTCCGCTTGTTCGGCTAGCTTCCGCGTCGGTTGCTGTTCGTCGCTGGTCGCGTATTCGGTCCACTTGCCGATCAACCATCCAGCTCCCAGCCCAACGATGATGCTGACCGCCACGCCGGGCAACACGCCCCACAGCATCGTGCCGGGAATACGAGGCATCAGCCACAGACTGACCAACACCGCCGCGACGACGACCAAGGCGGCTGAGAAATTGATACCGCGAGCCAACGCGTGCAGCAGTTGTGTCTGTGAAGTGTTTTCGCCGGTCCGAACGCGATAGATGCCAGCGATCGACAACAGGATCCCAACGCCAGAGATCGCCATCGGCAACAACATCGCGTCTAACTGGGCCGACTCGACCGAGACGCCTTCGGGCATCAGCGCCGGATTGCTCATCGCCGCCACACCCAGCGCCGACGCTGCCAAGATCGAACCGCAATACGATTCGTACAGATCCGCTCCCATCCCCGCGACGTCGCCTACGTTGTCGCCGACGTTATCGGCGATCGTGGCCGGATTCTGCGGCGAATCCTCTCGCATGTCCGATTCGACTTTGCCCACGAGGTCGGCTCCGACATCGGCAGCTTTCGTGAAGATGCCGCCGCCGACGCGAGCGAACAGCGCTTGGGCACTGGCTCCCATCCCGAAGCTGAGCATCGCGATCGAGATCTGTTGCAGCGACAGGGGATGCCCCAACATCGGACAGATCCAATACAGGATCGCAAACCAGACGGTGATATAGATCAGCCCCATCCCGACGACGGTCAGCCCCATCACCGCACCGCTGCGAAAAGCGATCTGCAAGCCTTGGTCCAGGGAATGTCGAGCCGCGGCGGCGGTCCGGCTGCTCGCCTGCGTCGCCGTCTTCATCCCAAACCAACCGCACAGCCCGGAGAAGAAGCCGCCGGTGACAAACGCGATCGGCACAAAACCGCTCTGCAAACCGAAGCCATACGCCGCCACCGACAACAGCGCCGCGACAACAATAAAGACGATCGTGACCCACCGGTACTGTTGCTTCAGATAGGCATCGGCCCCCTGGCGAACGCTCTCTGCGATTTCTCGCATCAGATCGGTTCCTTCGTCCGCCTCCATCATCGCCTTGTAAAAGCGGCGAGCCCAAACCAGGGCTGCGATGGCCGATGCAAAACAAACCAACCATACAATGCCTGCGTTCATTGCTGACTTCCTTTGTCTCAGTTGTCTACGTGCTGGGGTAGCACGCCGCGTTGAAGCGATCGTGTAGGGGAAAGCGAGCAACGCAACGAAATCGCCTGCTGCCCCGAAGCGGCAAGGCCGTTACGTTTGCTCAAGAATTTACCTCAGATTGAGTGGCCGTCGAGGGGGCAAGCCATCCAAGGACGCGATACCTCCCCCTGCAACAACCCCACCGGCAACCATGCCGCCACTGCAGCCAATCCGCTCGGTTTAATGGGGAACAAGTCAGCGAATTTTTTTCGTGACGAAGTATCCCCGGGGTCCATTGTATCGACGCTGGAATGCTAAGAGTTGGCGAAAGTCGCGTTCCGATCGTTTGACCGTCGGGGCAACGCCAGGCCCGACGGTGTCGGTCGTTACGCGATCGCCGCGCAGCACGCGGGGCACGCGGTTAAACGAAGCCGCGACCACGATGCGGGGGGCTTTGTTCAACCGCGAGAGCAATGTCCTGCGGTTTCTGGCCCACTGCACCTAACGAACCAACAACCGGGCGAGCCACGATTTCGCCAACGCCGGCCGCTCATTCCCGCTCGACCGCCCCAAGTTGTCGGCGATCTGGTCGGCCGCGCGATAGCCGCTGATCACGGCCGATTCCATCGTCGCGGGCCAACCGGTGGCGGTCCAGTCGCCAGCAAGCCACAGGTTGGGTAACCGTGTTGTCGCGGCGGGCCGACGTTTTTCAGTCGCCAGCGAAACCGAGTAGACCGATTTGGGATCGGTCACGATCCGCGAAGCGACAACGTTTGCCTCGCGGGCTGCGGGCAGCAATTCGCGAAGTTCGCCGACGACTTGGTCCAACAGTTGTTGCCGCGGCGGCAAGTCGCGCGATCCACTGATCACGATTTGATGATAGATCCTACCCGGTTGATCGCTTGCAAACGTGGGACGAAACAACCACTGGATCGTGCGGCCGACAAAGGCTAAGTGATCCGCATCGGTCAGCGTCCGGTCGCACCACAAATGGATCCCCGTGATCGGCGAGGCGGGGATCGATGCGATCGCGTCGCCATCGTCGACCGCATCGCTGGCATCACCTAAAACGTTTTGCAATTGATGCCACGGCGTCGCGATCAGCAGATAATCTGCGGCGAT
Source organism: Rosistilla carotiformis (assembly GCF_007753095.1). Classification (NCBI taxonomy): domain Bacteria; kingdom Pseudomonadati; phylum Planctomycetota; class Planctomycetia; order Pirellulales; family Pirellulaceae; genus Rosistilla; species Rosistilla carotiformis. The sequence continues at coordinate 1,054,541 of NZ_CP036348.1, read as the reverse complement.
CGTCGAGCCATCGCTCAACCGCACGCCGGTCGCGCGTCCGCCGTGACTCTCGATCCCGACCGCCCGCGCCGACAATCGGATCTCGACGCCGCGCCGGGTTAAGTCGTCGGGCAAGCGTTGACCAAACAAGACCGAAAGAGGCAACTGAGGCACCCAGACGTCGCCAGCATCGCGGTGCGAAAGGAAGCCGTCAACCAAGACCTTCCGCGCCGGAGCGACAGCGACGCGATCGGTCGCCTCCCCGAGGGCGCTGACCAAAATCACGTCCCAAAATTCCCGGATCGCCGCTTCGGATTGCCCCGCAGCGGTCAACCAATCCTGCATCGTCGGCCAGTTCGCTTGGTCTTCCGGACGCAGACGCATCAACTTCCAAATTCCCTGAGCGATCGTTTTGCGAAGGTCTTGCGACAGGTAGCTTAAGCCCGAAAAAGCCTTCATCAGATGCAGCGGAGCGGGCAACCAACGCGAGCCCGCAAACGGACAGACTTCTCCCGCCGGACCGATGAACGTCAGTGATCGATAACGCCGCCAAGCGTCCAACTGGCCCGTCCGCTTCAAAAGATCCAACAGGTTCGTGCAGCAGCCCATGCCGACGTGTTGGCAATAATCGATCTCCGCCCCCGTAGTCGGATCGATGAAGGAACCCGCGCGGCCGCCGGTTTTGCTGCGAGCTTCGATCAGCGTCACCTTCAATCCGGCCTGCGACAGTCCCAGCGCAGCGGCCATCCCGGCCAATCCTCCTCCGACGATCGCAACGCGTGGCGGTGCCGTCTCCATCGATCAACCCTCTTGATCGCGGCGAGGCGACACGACGGCAAGCCGCCGCGGATAGCCGGGGACAAAGTGGCTAGCGGCGATGTTCATTTTCTGCCGCCAGGTCAGTCGCACGCGTCGCTGCAAAACCTGCAGCGGTTGCTGGCGGATCTTCTTCAACAACGCGTGATAGCTGTGCCACATCATACTGAACATCGGTCGCCCGTCGGCATGGATGCCATCCCAAGCGAGCCAACCCTGCTGGTAGTACGACTCGGCGCGGTCACCGTAATAACTCAGCAGTTCTAGCCAAGCTGCCTGTTGATCGTCGGTGGGCCGCTGCGGATCGACGCCAAACCGCTGCAGATCGGACTGCGGCAGATAACATCGCCCACGCTGCAGGTCTTCGCGGACGTCGCGCAAGATGTTCGTTAACTGGAACGCTTTGCCACAATCGATCGCAGCCTGCCGAGTTGCTTCCCCATGAAACTCCCAAATCTGCAAACAGACCAGCCCAACCGTCGATGCGACTTGGTAACAATAGGTGTCCAGTTCCTGTTGCGTTGTGATCGAGCGATCCAGCTGGTCGGCGAGCGCGCCGTCGATGATTTCGAGAAGCAGCGTCGGGTCGATCGCGTATCGCTTCTGCGCGTGTTGCAGCGCGGGCAGGATTTGCATCGCGAGTTCGGATCGCTTGCGAGATTCCGGTCCGGCGGAATGCAACGTCGACGCGGGAGGGATCAGATCGCCCGCGAAGGTCGCTTCGATCGTCTGCCGCCAGGCATCGAGCCAGCGACGTTTTCCAGCGATCTCGCCCGCCGCATCAGCGGCGTCGTCGGTCAGTCGAGCAAAAGCGTAGAACGCGCACATCGCTTGTCGTTTGGCTCGCGGCAGCAGCCAGAACGAAGGATAGAAGCTGCTGGCTGCTTGCCGAGCCACGCGAGCGGCTACGGCATAGCTGGCGTTGATCGAAGCGGGAGCGTTGTTCATCGGGCAGACCAATGCAGCCAAGCGGTACGCGCGACCCAGGCGAGCCGCGTCTTCAACGGCACTTTGCACCGTTTGCCCAGGATATCAAAATCGGCGTCGCGGATCGCTTGCAGTGCCGCTTCGCCGCCCGCAAGGATCAACTCCAAATCCAACCGCAGCCAGCGAGGCACCTGTTTCAATAACGGGCGGCCCTCGTCAAACAAGCGGCTTGCGATTTCGACCTGTTCGGAAACGAGCGACTTCAATTCCGCAGATGCTGTCGGCGCAGAGAGCATCGCATCGGTAACGCCCCACGCCTCGCAGCGGTCTTGCGGCAGATAGACTCGCCCGCGACGAAAGTCCTCACCAACGTCCTGCCAATGATTGGCCAGCTGCAGACCGGTGCAGATCGAATCGGACAGTAGCGCCCGCGACGGATCGAACGCCTCCGCCAAATGCAGGATCAGATGTCCGACGGGGTTAGCCGAACCGCGGCAGTAATCCGCCAGCTCTTCTTGAGTCGCGTATCGCGATTGGTCTTGGTCGCGGCGAAAGGCAACCAACAGATCCAGAAAAGGTTCTCGCGGAATCGCAAACCGCTCGAGCGTCGACTGCAACGCCACAAAAGCGATGTGCGTCGGTTGACCGTCGTAACAGCGCTCGAGTTGCTGTTGCCAAAGATCCAACAGGTAAAGACTCTCGGCTGGCGAAGCGATCTCGTCGGCGAGATCGTCCGCGGTGCGACAGTAGGTGTAGAGGTTGTAGAAGTCCTGGCGGAGATCGCGCGGCAGACAGCAACTGGCGACGACAAAATTCTCTCGCCGCGAGCGCGCATACCGTCGGCAGTAGGCCTGGCTCTCTGCGAGGCTTGGCGGCGCGGCGTTCGGATTTTCGAGCGGGCTGGCGGGGGAAGGCATGGAGGGTTTCAGGTCACAGCCCGGAAGGGTGATGTCTGCGGGGGACGGGGGCGTTCGACTGGCAACTTCACCCGCCCGGCGGAGCTGGGAGGGTTGAGAAACGAGCCTTCAGCGAGTTTTTCGGGGAGGGCACGATGCGGATTTCACTGAATGAGCGTAGTGCAAATGCGAGGCAATTCCAACCTTTGGGCCGCTGTGCCTAGGGCTCGGAATTTTCCGACGCTACGGGATCCGCAGCGGGTTGACTCAGCATCGGCAGGTCGATGCAAGCGGCTTCCAAATCGCTGCGGACCAACAGCTTCGATCCGTACAAACAGAGCGTGTTCCAGCAGATGCCGTCGATCGTTTTGATCTCGCCGTATTCGTGATACTCTTCGGGCGAAGCGTCGATCAAATGCAGCGTTCCCGATTCGCTGTGGATCAAAATTTTGTCGCCGACCAACAGGATCTGACCGTGCCCAAACCGGCCGCGCTGTTTCCAGTTTCGCGTTCCGTCGCTGAGGTCGGTCGATTCCATAAACCCGTTGGAAAGCGAGTAGCCGTGCCCGTCGTAGATCACGGGGCTGGTCAGTTTCGTTTTCAGAACGCTGGCGTTATACCAGACCGATTCGGGCGTGATCTTTTCGCCGTCGACATTCAATCGAATCCGTTCGCCACCGCCGCCGGGATAGCCTTTAGTCGTCATCACGTCGGTCTCCGAAACGACCGACAACTGCGAGGTGTTCGCGCCGCCGTCGCTGTCGCCGCTGCGTTCGAACGTCCACAACACGTCGCCCGTTTCGGGATTGAATCCCATCGCCTGGCTCTCCGCGGTCATCAGAATCTGCCGGATGCCAGAGACCGTTGCGATCGTGGGCGATCCGTAAGCGATCATCTCGTCGCCGCCGCGCCACTTCAGTTCGCCCGTCTGCAGATCGAAGGCCATCAACGTCGCCTTCGTTCCGTCGCGCGGCCCACCGCCGGCGATGATCACGCTGTCGTCGACGATCAACGGAGAATTGCTGCGGCCCCACGCCAGCGACGTGTTCTCTTCGTATTGAACCGTCAGCCCATCGTTGTCGGTCGTTTCCGCCAGCTCGATATCCAACAGTTCGTTCAGATCCACCTGCCAGAGCGGCGTTCCATCGGCGCCGTCCAAGCAGACGAAGTTGCCGACCGCGCCGACGGCGTAAACCCGCCCGTCGTGGATGACGGGCGTCGACCGCGGACCGACGTGTCCGAGGTTCATCGCGTCGCGGTGCCGGGCCGGATGCTCGTACAACCAGACCAGCGTGCCATCGTCGATCTTATAACAACTGACGCATTCGTTGACGCCACGCTGTTCCATCGTGACGGCAAAGCCATTGCGAGCGACGAAGCCCGGCCAACCGAGGCCGATCGTTTTCTTCCACAGGATTGGACTGTCGGCGAATTTCTCGGGATCGATCTGAGCGTCGACGCTGCCGGTCTGCTCGCGTCCCAGGAACTGAGCGAAATCGGCCGGCGTTTCGGTTTTCAGATCGACGGTCACAACTGCGGCGTCGTCGGCCAGCGCCGCCGGTTGGGCTCGCTCGGTCCAGACCGGCTCGAACCGCAGGAAATCGATATCGCCGCCGCCGACCGGGCGAAACAGACTCAGAAATCCGAGCGGCAGTCCGATCAACAGGCCCGCCACGGCGATCCGCTGCGGCCAGTTCCAACCGCTCAACAGCAACGCCCAGCCAGCCCATCCCAACAACAACGCCCCGGTGCCGAACAAGGTGATCACATTCAGCACATCCATGCTGATGCCAGCCAAGTCTTCCAGTTCGATGATGAAGTAGCGACCGCCAATGGTGAAGGCGGCGAACAACAGCGTCAGCGCGACCAGGATCACCGGTTTCCGCCCCGGCTTGCGTGCCGGCGGGGTGGACGCATCGGTGGCAGCCGGTTCGTTTTCGGGAGTGACATCGTCGGACATGGGACTTCGCTCGTTAGGTGTTTTTTCTTACGGGAGAACCGGACGCTATCGCGTGCCAAGTTGATACCTTACATCGAATCGCAGATTTGCACTGGGTGGCCAACTTCGTTTTTTGGGCCCGACCAGGAATCGACGGGTTCATTTAAACGCGGCGTCCCCAAGGGGTTCGCACGCGGGGATCGGATCTTGGCCCGGGGGGCGGTCGGCTCGCGAAAATCGGTTGCCCGTTGGCGTTTTAAAAACGGAAAGCTATCGCAACGGCAGATAGATGTCGGTGACAAGGTCTTCATCGGCCGTATCCTCCGGCGTGTTGCGGTAGATCTCCAGCGTCTCGGTCTTTGCGAGTTTACGTTTTCGGTAATTGGCAAACTGGTGAGCACCACTCCACGCATTGCCAAGGTTTTCGTAACTGCCGACATGCTTGACGTGCAACGCCTTGGCTGCCGGGATCGAGCACTCGACGAGCCCCGCCGGCAGTGAGACGCTTGGATCGACGACAAATCCGCAAGTGAATTCGAACTGGCCACGCATCATGTCGCTGGGGTGGTAAACGCTCAACATCTCCCCGTCCAACGGCATATTGCGTCGCGAGAACTCTTCCCCAACGCGAGCGAAGGTCTTCTCCAACGCGAGCGAAGGTCTTCTCCATCACCGGACCGATCTCGGCCAGTTGGCACGACTCGCGGAGCCCGATAACGCGGCGAGGCGGAATTTTTTCGATTCCTTCGACCGTACTCTTCGACAACACGCGGCCGGTCTGGATGTATTCGCGGAGCATTTTGAGGCCGCGTTGGTAATCCATACCGATAAAGGTCTCCATGTTGCGTCGCATCCAGAACAGGAACCAGGGGAGGGTGCCATCCATCGCCCAGGAGAGCCGCGTCTGGCCAGCTTCGCTTTGCACGCTGAATTCGACCTGCGACGTTGATTTGAACGGCTTTTCGAATCGCAGCGTGTCGACGATTTTGCGAGGGCGATCCAATTGGCGGTGTTCGATCTCCCCCCGCCCGACGAATTCGCCGCTCCAGCGATAGATCGATCCGACGCTCTTGGGGTCATCGGTCACGGTCACGACAGCTTCGTGGGCGATCACAAACCAGGGGGACCAGGTACTCCAGGTGCTGAAATCGGCGACGGTATCAAATACGGTTTCAGCGTCCGCATCGATCAGGATCGAACGCTCGACACGATAGGCTGGCATGGCGAGGACCTATTTAATATGAAGGGGGACTGCGAAGGAGCGAATCGGTGGTGGCAGCGACTGCGGCGGCCGGCTGCAAATCAACGACCGATTCGCCTAAGCAGAACGCGAAAAGGGCGTTAGGCAGAAAATCGTTGTCCGGTTATCCTATCGGTAGCGGAACTTCGACGAAATTGATGACCTCGGGATAAAGACGATTCTACTATGAAAATTCACCTTGCCGCGCCGCGTGGGTTCTGTGCGGGCGTCAACATGGCGGTCGAGAGCCTGGAGATCGCGTTGGAAGCGATGGGGCCGCCGGTCTATGTCTATCACGAGATCGTCCACAACCAATACGTCGTCCGTACCTTCCGTTCCAAAGGGGCCGTCTTTGTCAACGAATTGACCGACGTTCCCGAAGGGGCCACCGTCCTCTTCTCCGCTCACGGAGTCGCCCCCGCGACGCGTGAACTAGCGAAACAGCGGAACTTGACGGCGATCGATGCCACCTGCCCCCTGGTGACCAAAGTCCATCTCGAAGCGATCCGATACGCCAAGCAGGGCTATACGATCTTCTTGATCGGCCACGACGGCCACGACGAAGTGATCGGCACGATGGGGGAAGCTCCCGAGGCGATTATCCTTGTCGAAACCGAAGAGGATGTCGACAAGTTGGACGTGTCGGACGAATCGAAGCTGGCTTATCTGACGCAGACCACCTTGAGTGTCGACGACGCGACGCGGATCATCAACCGCTTGAAGGCTCGCTTCCCCGAACTCAAGGGGCCTCCCAAAGATGACATCTGCTACGCGACGCAGAACCGCCAGGAGGCAGTACGATTGTTGAGCGACGCCGCGGATGCGGTGATCGTGTTGGGGAGCCAGAACAGTAGCAACAGCCAACGCCTGCGCGAGCTGGCCGAATCGCCCGATCGCCCCGCCTTCTTGATCGACGGTCCCGAAGACCTTTCGGTCGACCAGTTCCAAGCCGATTGGACCGTCTTGGTCACCGCCGGTGCCAGCGCTCCCGAATCGGTCGTCAACGCCACGATCCAGTGGCTCGAAGAGAACTTTGCCGCCGAAGTCGAACTGAAAACCGTCCGCGAGGAAAAGGTCTCCTTCCCGCTGCCCAAACCGCTGCGTCAGTACGCGAAGAAGTAGTTTTTATACTTCACCGCTTCGATTAACCGCGCAATACCGTTCAACGAAGCGTAGTGGACGAGGCTACGAGTCCTTCTGCATGCATCAGACCAAATCGCTGGGACTCGTAACCTCGTCCACTACATCACGCCGCTAATTCTTGCGACGGTCCGAGGCTCCTTCGTTGAACGGTATTGCGGCTAAACGACGAAGGCGATCGGCTGAAGCCTCGACTCCAGCGCGGGGGATTCGTCTCCATCCTGCATCAGCAGGCGTATCCGTGGGTGTATTGCCGGGCGATGATCTCGCGTAGGACCTCCAAGTCGACGTCGTCAAGCTTGTTGATGTACAGACAGGCGACCGATCGTTTGTATTTTCCCAGTCGTTGGTACAGCGAATCGGCACCGTCAAAGGTGTCGCTGACGTAGAAGGTCATGTTCGACTTGCGTGGCGAGAAGGCGGCCGCCGGCATGTCCCCTTCGCGCCCCGTCGCGTAAACGTAGTGATATGTTCCGAACCCAATGATCGACGGCCCCCACATCACCGCTGGCAGGCGAGTGATTTCCTTGTAGATCGCCAAAGCTGTCAAAGCGTCCGCCCGCCGTCGCGAGTTGTCGATCGCTGCGATAAAATCGTCGACGCTGGCGTCGGTCGGCTGAGTTTTGTTTTCGGCCATGGGACGTGATTCTCCGAGGATCTCGATGCGAGACGTTGGCTTGATCGGCCGCGGGACGCTGGGTGGACTAGCGGATCTTCGTCCAATCGATCAGGCTAATGGGGCGAATCGGCTTGGAATCGACGCCGATGCCGGTGGTCGTGGCAACGCCCAGCGGCGTGAGCTTCGCTTCACCATATTAATGTTATTTGACGTTCGCTTTTGATTCTCGTTTCCATCGACACCCCAGTTCTATGATCCGCACTCGCTTTGCCCCCAGTCCGACAGGTTACCTTCACATCGGCGGCGTTCGCACGGCGCTGTTCAACTGGCTGCTGGCACGGCAGGCGGGAGGCCAGTTCATCTTGCGGATCGACGACACCGATCAACAACGGAACGTCGAAGAAGCGTTGCAGCCGATTTTGGATGGCTTCCGCTGGTTGGGAATGGACTGGGACGAAGGCCCCGAAGTCGACGGCCCACACGCTCCCTATTACCAGTCGCAGCGAGCCGATCGCCACCGCGAAGCGGTCGATCAATTGCTGAAATCAGGCCACGCCTACCGCGACTTTGCCAAGCCGGAAGAACTGCAGCAGCAGCGTGAGGCGGCGGAGAAGGCGGGAGGCGCATTCGTCTACGACCGACGTTGGATGGCGGAAACCGAAGAGCAAGCAGCGGCGTTCGAAGCCGAAGGGCGAGCCGGCGTGGTGCGGTTGAAGATGCCTCGCGAGGGAGTTTGCCAAATCGACGACCTGGTCCGTGGCGAGGTCCGCGTCGACTGGGCGGCTGAACAGGACCACGTGATCCAACGAGCCGATGGTTCGTGCCTGTATCACTTGGCGACCGTTGTCGACGACCACGATTTTGAAATCACTCACGTCGTTCGCGCGGCCGAGCACCTGCCTAACACGCCGCGGCAGATCTTCATCGCCCAATCGCTTGGGTTCGAACTGCCACAGTTCGCGCACCTGCCTTACGTAGCCGAACCGGGCGGATCGGCGAAGCTGAGCAAACGGAAGCTGGACAAATATCTGAAGCAACGCGACTTCGCGGCGCTGACCGACTACGGCAAACGGATCGCCGACCGGATCGGGATGGATACCGATGCCAACACGTTTAATCCTGTGATCGTCGACTTCTATCGCGAGATCGGTTTCCTGCCCGATGCGATCTTGAACTATCTGATGCTGCTGGGATGGTCGCTGGACGGTTCGACCGAACGGTTCACGCGCGAAGAGATGATCAAGCACTTCACTTTGGCTCGGGTCAACAAGAGTCCGGCCAGTTTCGATCCACAGAAGCTGTTGGCTTTCGAAGCCGATCACATGGCCGACTTCGACGTCGATCGGAAGGTCGAAATGGCGTTGCCGTTTCTGCTCAAAGCGGGCTGGGTTGCGGAAGCCGACGACGCGACGCGGTCGCGCGTGCGGCAAATCGTGGCGGCGGTTGGCGATCGCTTGAAAGTTGCTGGTGACATCATCGATTACGAATTCTGTTTCATTCCGGCCGATCGACTGACCTACGTCGAGAAGGATTTCGAAAAACGAATCCGCAAGCCCGAAGAGGCCGTGGGGCTGCTGAAAGACCTGGCCGTTGAACTCGCCAAGGCCGACGACTTCAGCGTCGCCGGAACCGAAGTCGCCGTGAAGGCGTTTGTCGAGGCGAAGGAGATCAAGATCGGTCAGATCATCCACGCGCTGCGTGTTGCGACGACCGGTCAGGCTGTCGGGTTTGGGATGTTTGAAACGCTAGCAATTCTGGGACGTGAAGAAGTCTTGCAGCGGATCGAAATCGCGGTTAATCGATAGATAGCCGTCGGCCGAAATAGACGGCTGAGTCGATGCGTGACGTTTCCTTGTATTGCTAGCAGGGTTGCCAGGATGGAGCCTTCCGAACAGCTTGATCTAACGAGTGATCCCAACGGTTCGGCCAGCCGCGGCGGCGACAGCAAAGCCAAACCGTTTTTGGGCGTGGTTTTCTCTTGCTGCAACATCTACGTGCGGGTCTATCGCGACCGCAAGGGGGGAGCGTTTTACGAGGGACGCTGCCCGCAATGTTTCGCAAAAATCCGCTTCGTCGAAGGCAACGGCGGCCGCCGCGATACGTTCTTCCGGACGCAGGGGTAATGTCTTGCGGTGCGTTGGAGTGGAGGCTTCAGCCGACGGTGCGCATCGTTCGGCTGAAGCCTCGACTCCAGCGCGGAGGGATGCCTTTCATATCTATTGCTTTGGCCGATTCCGATGTGGTAGAAGCCAGGTCGTTGACCATTTGCTATTGGCCGGGAGGGACGACCTTTCCGGCCGCGGGAATCGGCCGTTGCTTGAGGCACCCCTGTCTTGTTGTCGGAATATAAAGTCAGCCGTTGCTCGCGACGCTGCAGCGTCCTGGATCGGCCGCTGAAGCCTGGCGAAACGTTTTATTCGGTCGTCTTCGAAGACGACGAGGATTTCGCGCGCAAGGACATCTCCGCCGAGGCTTGGGAAGGACCGCCCGAAGAGGCGATCGGTTGGTGGCAGGGCAAGATGCCCGAGGCTGGAGCTGGTCGGATGAAGCTGGCTCCCAACCATGTGCTGTTGGACCTGCTGAAACAAATGTCCGAACAACCGCATCGTGAAGCGGTTCGCTATCTGCTGGCACTGATGTTGATGCGGAAGCGGGTCGTCCGCCCGTTGGACCATGAGGAAGGGGCAGTCGATGGGATGTTGGTGGTCCAAGTGCTCGCCGACAACTCGCAAATCGAAGTCGCCGAGTGCGAGATCCCTCGGGAAGAGCGGGATCAGATCCGCGACGAATTGACCGAACTGCTCTACTGCGAAGTCGAGGAATCATGAATCCACGGGGCCCCAACTCGGAACCATCGCATCGCCAACGCTGGCTGCAGATTTTGCTGACACTGTCCGTGACCTGGGTCGCCGGTGGTGCAACCTGTTATCGTGGCAAAGCGGTCACCGATTTCAGTCCGCCGCCGGAGATCTTCGAAGGAACGCCGTCGCGCGAAGAATTGGCGGCAGCTGTCAATCGAACCGATCGGATCGAAAAACTGCAAAGCACCTCCGCATCGATCAAGGTCTTGAGCATGCCGGCGCTGCCAAGCCTGCGCGCGAACTTGGCGTTGGAACGGCCGCGGCGGATTCGGATGCGAGCCAGCCTGCCCGTGGTGATGGGAAGCGGGATGGATCTGGGGAGCAATGAAGAGCTGTTCTGGATGAAGATTCCCGAAGGGATGGGGACCAGTCTCTATTTCGCTCGACACGAAGATTACCAACGGCAATTGCAGCGAGCGATTCTGCCGGTCGACCCGACGTGGTTGGTTGACGCCTTGGGGATGGCTCACATCGACGTCAATCAAATCGAAGAAGGGCCGACGGTGCGAGCTGACGGCAAGCTGGAACTGAAGCTGTCGCAACCGATGGTCGACGGGACGTATCGCCGTGTGATGGTGATCGACCAGCGGCAGGGTGTGGTCACCGAATTGCTGCTGTACGGTCCCGATGGTCGCTTGCTGGCAAACGCCTCGGGCGAGGACTTCCGTTACTTTGAGGAAGTGCAATGCAGTCTGCCGCACGATGTCCAACTGCGGCTGACGCCCAACGGAGGCGAACCGCTGGCGCTAAAGATCGAAGTCGGATCGTATTCGGTGAACCAATTGCTGTCGGACGATCCGCGTCTGTTTGCGATGCCACAAGATGGCAACGAACGGCCGATCGATCTAACCACGATCGGCCAGCCGCCGATGAGTCCGGTGCCGCCGACCTACAACGTCCCACCACCGCAAGCCAGTTACGCGCCGCTGCAAGGTTTCCCGCCGCCAACCGTTAGTCCGCCACCAGCGAATTACCCGCAGACAAACTATCCGCCGCCGCAGGCCCAAGCTGCGATGCCGGCCGCCAGCTATCCGCCGCCGCAAGCGCAATACGCCCCGCAGCAGCCACCCTACGCACCGGCTAGCGGTTACGTCCCGCAGGTTAGCCAAGGGACAACCTATCGCGGCGTTTATCGTTGATCCATAAACGAATCAACCGATTTCAACGCGACATGCCGCGAGGGTGATCTCGTTTGGTCGATGCCTTCCGTTCCCAGCTGCCACGAAGACTATTCGATAGCCATGTCGGCGAAGACCATCAAGTGATCGCTGGCGGCGCGAGAATCACCGACGTTTAACCGCTCTCCGTATTTCGGCAGTCCCGCATCGGGGTCGCTGACTTCGGAATTGAGGACTTCGTGGCCTACAACTTCGATCCCCTCGCTGTGAGCGATGTAGTCGATCTTTACAGCGGTCTGTAGCGCCGGATTGGGCGTGCCTGCCCAAACCGTGTTCCGGTTGCCATCGGTGTCGGTCGACTCCAGCAACCGTAGACCAGCTTGCTCGCACTGAAGATTGGGATAGGGGACGTGCTGCACGGGAAAGTCGATATCAGCACCTAACACAAACCCGCTGAACACTCCATCGGGCTGAGCCGCAAACGCGTCGGTTTGCGGGCTGCGGTTATCGTCGTTCCAATCTCCCATCACGACGACATCGAGATTAGGATCTTGCTTCCGCTTCGCGTGGATGTCTTGCTTCAGCCGAATCCATTCGATCGCTCGCGGGAACTCCAACGCAGGCCTTTTGACGTTTGCACATGGCCCCTTGTAACACCACGATTCGGTGTGAACGACGTAGACCAACAAGTTCCGACTCTCATGCCCCACATCGAGCACAGCCCACAAGTGCTTACGTCGGAATTCATTCGCTGGTGCGGTGGAGCCAAGCGAGCCCGACGACAGTACCGGATAACGCGTGAGCAACGCCGGCTGCAAGCCGCCCGGCTGAGTGACCACGTTGGGCAGCCCGGGGACCAGCGTCGGCAGCAATGCATGGTCCGCGTCATTGATCTCGCTGAGCCCCATGATATCCGGGGCGGTGCGTTGGATCTGACGCACAACCGCAGCCCGATGCGATGCATTGGCCAGCCCCAAATAGATATTGAAAAATCCAATTCGAAACTCAGCCGGCGACGGCGTCTCCTCGGCTGCGGTTATGGTCATCATACTGGTCAGCACGGTAGCGACCGCGGCTCCGACAAACATCCGCAATGCAAATGTCCTACCGGCAAACGAAATCCTCCGGCGGAGGCCTAGGACTGCGTGTGGCGTCGATCGCGGGATTGCTGGCTGGGCTGTGTGGTTCATCGGCGTCTCCTCGATGCGTTGCCAATTGGCTGACAGGCGGTTCCGTTTTCGTAGCTGCGACTCCCTAAGCTAGAGACAACCAAAGCGCCGATCAATCGCACGATCGTCGAATATTAATGATCCGCGACGGCAACGCGACTTGCGATACCAACTCTAAACAGGGGGCCGTTGGGAACCGCAGGGCGAACCGTTATATTTTGCTGTTTGGAAGACGCGGGCAATCGAAATCGGCTAGCCTCGTGTTTCCGCGTCTTGGATCCTTTGAATCGCCGGTTGATGCAATACGACTATGTCAGACCACCGCGAGGCTTTTGCGACTTTCATCAAACCGTTTGCCGAATTTCCGGCGCTGCAACAGCGCGTGCTGGATGTGTTGGAATCTCTGCCAGCGGACGTGCAGTTGGATTTCGCCAGCGATCCACGGTTCGATGTCGCAATCGAAGACTACCAGCCCGGCAAGGGATCGCGGCTGTTCATCGCCAGCCCTGGAGCGGTTGGCAAAGGAAGCCGCTGTGTCGTGCTGCGGCCGAAGCTGGATCGGGCATCCGAAGCGTTTGCAAAATACGTGATCGCTCACGAATTTGCGCACGCACATCTGCACAACGGGGGCTGGGGAGAGATCACCGACATCGAGCAAGCCGCCGACGCCCTCGCCGCTTCATGGGGCTTTGATCGGCCGGAACAGACCGGCTGGGCGTGGCTGCAATAGCACCTCAATCAGCCATCGATATGGCTGATTGATTTTGATCCGCGACCGAAATCAGGCTTCCGCCATGGAGTTTTCGGAAACGTAGTCACCATTCTTCGGGCGACTTTTCAAATCAAACGTGTAAGTCTTTTCGCCATCGTTCGAGATCGAGATGACTTCGATTCCATTCTCTCCATAGACAATTGGAATCGATACACTTTTGCCCGACTGCGAATCGGTCGTCTGGTCGGTCGATTGAATTTGAACCAGATAGTTTCCTGCGGCAATCCCTTCACCGTATTGCGGGGTCTCCAATTTGAAGGTTCCCGAATTGTCGGTCGTAGCAAATGCACGCGGTAACGTTTCGCTGTAAAAGACGAGACTCGCATTAGCGACCGGTGAACCGTCCAGGTTCACGACACCCGATACCGGGACCATCTCATAACTTGGCAGCGAATCGCCACAGCCGATCGCCGTGATCAGCAGTAGAAACGCAGCAGCGGTATTGGTAAACGCGGGGATACACGAGGCGGGATGAGAGGTGGGCATGATCTTCGTTGGCTCCTCGCTACAAGAAGGGAAGGGGCGTAGCGTCGAGAGATGGAAACAAAAGAGAGACTTAAAGTCAGAAGCTGCGAGCAGTACAGACCGCCGGCAGCTTCTATATTTAATACATCGCTTAATCGCGCGACGATCGGATTAGTAGTCGTCGCCGGTGACTTCACCGTCTTCTTTGTTTGCGATACGGTTGATGGTCACGCCATCCATCGTCTCTGCAAAGAAGCGAGTGCTACCGTCGCTTACGACAAACTGAGCTCCGCCGGGATGGTGCGATCCAAATGCGTAGGAGCTCGAACCGTTGATCCCATAAAGCGAACTTTGCGAGCCACTTGCGGTGACGCCACGCAGCGTTTGATGCGTGGCAACGTTACTGCTGGCACCTCCAGTGGTCACGCCGATCCAAACGGCTCCGCGATATTGAATCAAGTCTCCCGCAGAGTCGCGGGTTCCATTGGCGCCGAAGGGGACTTCGCCGATCATCACCGTGTGCGTCGTCCCATCGGTGACGTCGCGAAACTTGGTGGAGCTGTTCGCGGAGAAAATACCATTGCCACCTTTGATACAGCTTCCCTGATAGTAGCTGCAGTCGTCGCCACTGTAGTTGTATTGGGTGTTCAGATCGCCAAACACACCTTTGTAGGTCGATAGTCCGTGGGATGGTTCGGAGCTTGAGTTCTTGAACTCAGGGTTGAGATCCTCTTTGGCAGGTGCACTTGGGCAGACAAAAGCGGAAACCAATGGCTGCGAGTATTCCAAAATCGTTGGATCGTCGCTGGCGAACTGGTCGTTCACTTGAAGCGCTTCGTAGCGATTGTTTTCTTCGATCTGAGGAAGAATCATCGTTCCCCAACCCCAACCTGGTCCGGAGAAGGTGGAATAAGAGTAGCTGCGGCGATAGAAGCCAGCGGGGAAGCAACCATACGTGTCGTGGTAGTTGTGCATTGCCAACCCCATCTGCTTCAGGTTGTTGCTGCATTGCATTCGCCGGGCAGCCTCCCGAGCCTGCTGGACAGCCGGCAACAGCAGGCCGACCAGGATTCCAATAATCGCAATCACCACCAACAGTTCAACAAGCGTAAATGCGCTTCGTTGAATCTTTGATGCTCGTGCCGTCAGTGTAGTCATCGGATGTTCTCTTTAGGTCTAAGTGATGAATTCATGAGTAACGAATGTTGGGGGGCAGCACCCCTTGTGCATGCTCGTATGCACTTTAAGCAAGTCGCCCAGAGATCCCCAGGGACGTTCGCGCAAAATACTTAACCGTTTTTGCACTCGAGCCATCGCCCCCATTCGGACGCGAAAACTATCGACACCAGTCGACCGATGCGCGACGCGACAAACTGTCGCTAGACAATCGCGGGACTCAGAGCGTTTCGGGAAACATCGGCAGATCGATCGATTGGTTACGACGAAACTCGCCCGGCGTCAGGCCAGTCATTCGCTTGAAGAAACGAAACATCGCGTTCTCACAACTGAAGCTCGCCTCGACGCTGATCTCCGCATGGGTCATCGTCGTCCGCCGCAACAAATCCTTCAAAACGCGGACGCGTGCAAACCGGATCTCTTCGGCGGGGGAACGTTTCAACGCCTTGCGGAAGCGTTCCTCCAGCGATCGCCTGGAGATATCCAGATGGTCGGTGATGTCGCTGACCGTGATCGCTTCATCGCAGTGCCTCTTAATAAATGAGACAGCCTGTTGCACCAAAACATCGGTCGCAAACTCAGTGTCGGTCGACGGTTTTTCGATCACACCGGCAGGGGCGATCAGTATAGGCTTCTCGTGCGGTTCGCCTCCGGCGATGAGTCGCTGTAGTTCTTGAGCCGCTTCGTACCCAACCTGTTCCATCCGCTGCTCGATTTGTGAGATCGGCATTGGTGACAAATTTGACACCAGTGGATCACTCTCTACGGCGAGGATTGCGACTTCGTCAGGAACGCAGATACCCTCCGCTCCACAGGTCAACATGATCTCGCGAGCGAGCGTCGTGTTCCATGCAACAATCCCAACCGGCTTGGGAAGCGAACGGATCCACTGGACCAGACGCAAACGTTGGAAGTCGTAATCGGGTTGGGGTGAATTGGGGTCGGGGTCGAATTTATATGCCTGGCATCCAGCTTCTTCAGCAACCCGGTCGACCTCCGGCCAGACTTCATCCCGATAGTTGTAACAATCGGGCGGACCGATATATCCGACCTGCTCAAAGCCGCGTCCGATAAAGAACTCGGCGGCCAGTCGACCGCAAGCTTGAGGGTCCGAGATGACTTTCGGAAACTCACGACAATGGGTTCCGTGCCAGGAAACATTGACAGTCGGCAGTCCGTGACGCGCTATCGATTCCCGTAGCGGTTCGTTGGAAATCCTGGCAATCACCCCATCGCCGCACCAATCCTCGGGAAGCTTCGGCGGCTCTTTCAGGCCACGTGGTTGCAACCAGAAGTCCCATCCACAATGCTCGCCTGCATAGCGGGCAATTCCGTCCAACACCGAGCGACTCCAGTGGCTCTCGTTGAGAATCAACAGCGCAATTCGACAGCGGTCCAGGAAGGCAGGAATTCGTTGGATCATGTTTGGTGCAAAAGCAGGAGAGCTTCAGGCGGGATAGGTGGGAGGGAAACCGAGCCGTTCGATTTGGGCGGGAGGTGGAGGGAAGAACTCTTCCAAATGCAACTTTGGGACCAAAACTTCATATAGACCGTTTTCGCCGACAAGTTTCTGCGTCTGTTCGCAAGGAAGGGGCCAGACGCCTTCGAAGCTGGAAGAAATGGAACTTTTTTTGCGCATTACAGCATTGATGTGGCGAGGCAACTCGATGATATTTCCTAGACCCTAGGCAACTGTTGCTCAAATAACAGGCAGCTCCGCGCCTCCCCACCTGAAACTCCCCCACCTCAGCACAAGAAGAACGCAACGATGAAAATCATGATGCGATCCCGCCTTCTGACAGTGATGCTTCCGCTCTTGGTACTACTCACCGAAAACGGCATGATTGCCCAAGCATTGGCTTGCACAACGGCTGTAATCAGCGGCAGTGCGACCCCTGATGGCCGTCCGATCTTGTGGAAGAATCGCGACTACGGCAGTCGGCTACACAATGAAATGGCGGAGATCACCGGTGGGAAATTCAAAGCGATCGCCGTCGTGAATGCGGGCAGCCGGTCGTCGGTTTGGATGGGTGTCAACGAGGTAGGATTCTGCATCGAAAATTCGCTCAGCAAAGACCTGAAGATCGAAGGAAAAACGTCCGGCCCCGGCAACGGCACCTTGATGCGGATGGCGTTGCAGACATGTGCGACCGTGGCCGACTTCGAGAACTTACTGAAAGAGACCAACACCAGCGGACGGGCGACGATCGCAAACTTTGGTGTCATCGATGCTCAAGGCGGAGCTACGTTGTTTGAAACCGGGCCCAAGCAGTACAAGATGTTTGACGCCAACGATCCCAAGGTCGCCCCACGCGGCTACATCGTTCGCTCCAATTTCTCGACAACCGCTCAAGAGCTCGATGCAAATCCGAGTCCCGTTGAACTGAGCGATGTCTCGTCGAGCGATCGCTACCTACGAGCATGTGGGATCCTCGAACTGACAGCTTCGGATGGCATCTCGGTAGAGGAAGTCCTTCGGCAATGCGCTCGAGACTTGAGCGACGAACAGGGCAACCCGCTGCCAGGTTCGGTCAACGGCAAGCCGGGAACCCTCCCCACGCGAATCGCAACCAAAAACACGATCAGCCGCACGACCACGGTATCGGCTGCGGTGTTCCATGGCGTCCGCCCCGGCGAAGATCCTCGCCTGACCACGATGTGGACGATGCTGGGCGATCCCAAATTCACCATCGCGGTCCCATCGTTTGTTGTCGGGGGCGTCGCCGATGATCTGACGGACGAGCGTGGTGGAGAAATTGGAGAGATCGCAATCACGCTTCGCGAATGGAGCCTAACACCGGACAAAGAAGCGATCTACAGTGACTTGCTGCCCGGTATCTGGAGCGACCTGTGGGCGCTCGAAGATCGTCTACTGACGACCACGCTTCGCGCTAAGCAACGATGGTCCCAAGGAAAGGCCCCCGTGCAGGAGATCAAGAAGCTGCACACCGAAGCAGCCCAAGCCGCGATGCAAGCGATGTCAAAAGAATTGCAAGAAGCGAAAACCATCGCCTTGGCGAAACCCGCCCCCAAGCCGCCCGTGTTTGACGATTCAAGCTTCGCCACATCCTCAAATTAGTTCTCGTCGCCAATTTGATCGACGCTCTCCGACTACTTGCAATCTAATAAAGTCATCTCTCATGAAACGTTCAACCACTACCATCCCAAAAGCTCTCCCTGGTTCGATCGCGACTCTCTGCCAGTTGCTGCTTTTCTGCGGACTTGTCGCTACCGGAATCACCCGCGCCGAATCTCTACCGGGGACGGATCGCGACACGTTGATTCGCGTCGCAATTTATGACCATTCCGATGGCTCTGCCAACGGCCCCAAAAACCTCAAACGAATCCTGGTCCGCGACGCTGGATTCGATGCGGTCCGCGTGACTCCGGAAGAGATCCAGAAAGGCATCTTGGAGAAGTTCGACGTCTTGATCATGCCGGGCGGATCGGGCAGCAAGCAGGCCGAAAAGCTGGGCGAAGAAGGACGCGAGGTGGTGAAGAGCTTCGTCCGGTCCGGTGGTGGCTATGTCGGAATCTGCGCCGGATCCTACCTTGCATCGTCTCAGTACGATTGGTCGTTGGGGATCGTCAACGCAAGGGTTTGGGATCGCAGCCACTGGGCTCGTGGAACAGGAACTGTATCGCTGGGGCTCACCCCAAGCGGACGCAAAGTGCTCAAATCGAAAGCATCCGAATTGGATGTCTATTACGGACAAGGCCCGCTGTTGGTCCCTCACGACAATCCAGAGCTTCCAGGCTATGAAGTCCTGGCGACTTATGTGACCGAAGTTGCGAAGAAGGGAGCTCCCGAAGGTGCCATGGTTGGCACTCACGCCATCGTGCGAACGAAGTTCCACGACGGGCGAGTCCTTTGTTACAGCCCACACCCCGAATCATCCGGTGGCCCAAATTCGATTATGGTAGAAGGAATCCGTTGGGCCGGCAGCAAGCCGCAGAACTGATGTTTCGCATCGCCGTGAACGATCTAGACCGGTGAGAACTGACGACTCCCGGGGACGAAAGCTACTGCGAGGGGATGTTTCTTGATTATCGATCGACTCGCCACTTTATCTTCAGGCGCAGCCTCTTGGAGTTTGGCATTGGGCGACCCATGGGAGGTTGCCGAAGAACACTTCTACCCATGGAACACCATCGAAATGGTTCCCGACAGCCCGGTCCGACTGCCTCTGGTCGGATATGGCAGTCTGATGAACCGCAGTTCCGCCCTTCGCACGCTGAGCGAACAGAGCGTCTCGTCAGCCCGCCCCGTGCTCGTGATGGGGGCTCGCCGGGTCTACGAATATGTGATGAGTCCCCGCGGACGAAAGATCTATGGCGATCAGGTAGCGGAGGAGCGCTTCGGCGTTCTCAATGCGAGAGCGAGTGAAGATTCCAACGAATGGTTCAATGGAATCCAGTACCAATTAAACGCTACCGATATCATGGCGTTGGCCGATCGAGAATCCGCTTACGACCTGGTGCCAGCGTGGACCATTCCCTGGGGCGTGAAAAACTCCGCTCCACAGATCGGCTATTTCCTCTCCTGCCGCACCGAAACGCATGAAGGCCGGCAGCTGCTCGACTCGCAATTGCTGCCCCACCCAAACTATCACGCCATCTGTGAAGAGGGCTGTCGCGACGTCTCTTCGGATTTCCTCAAAGCATTCCGCCGAAGCACTTGGGTTCGAGAAGCTCGAGTGAGCGACGTCGCCGAAACATTGGCTCGCGACGCCACCACTCCTCCCCCCGCTTCGCAGCTCTAACACGTGGTAGCGAAGGACAACAACAAGAAACTACTTTGCGAACAACGCGCCCATGTCGTTGAAACCTTTCATTTCGACAGCGTTTCCCGACGGATCGTAGAAGAACATCGTCCCCTGTTCGCCAGGCTCACCTTGAAATCGGATATAGGGAGAAATCACAAACTCCACACCTTTTGACTTGAGTCGTTCGGCGAGTTCGTTCCAACGCGGCATGTCGAGAACAATGCCAAAATGCGGAACCGGGACCCCATGCCCATCGACTTCGTTGCAGTGAACTTCACTGGGCGTTTTGTCGGGATTGAGATGACACACAAATTGGTGTCCAAAAAAGTCGAAGTCGACCCAAGTGTTTGCACTGCGTCCTTCGCTGCAACCGAGCAGTTCACCATAGAATTCACGAGCTTCCGCCAAGTCATTTACTTGAACCGCCAAGTGGAACGGAGAGAGCGATGCTTGCGATGAGTTATTGTTTGATTGATGAGAACCGCTACTTGATACAGAACCTTCCGTCATCATTATCTCCAATACGGTGAACCTTAAATCGTTTGATTAACAAATGTTTGTTTATTTATGCCGCAAGGCGATGAATTTGAACAGCCTGCCGATTGAGATAGATACATAATAGAGAACAAAAAGCAAAAACAACTTACAAAGCCAACACCGCCCGGTGACGGCGTGAAAACTTGAGTATCCCCCACCGTTCATTAGACTTCCCTGCCGATGCATTTGAAGTGAAGCAAATGCTCCACATCATTTAGCTCTCCTTTCCGTCCTACCTCTGAAGATGATGAAGACAATGCTTTTACCGCTCTCCTCAGGTTCCAGGTCATCCCGAAAGTTCCCGTTGCCGGTCGTCATTGCAACTTTTTTCGCAGCATTTCTATTCAGCGGCGTTGCCAATGCGCAAATGAAGTTCACGATGCCGGCTCGCATGCCCGTCGATGTTGCGAAGGGAAAGAGCGGGGTTGTCGTCTCGAACACTGCTGGCGCGTCCAAGGTGGGGCGCGAGATACTTGCCAAAGGCGGTAACGCGGTCGACGCGGCAATTGGAGTCGCCTTCGGATTGCAGGTCACTTGGCCGGAAGCGGGCAATATCGGCGGCGGCGGGTTCATGATGATCGCTCCTCCCGACGAAGAGGTCGTCTGCGTCAACTATCGCGAAACGGCTCCGGCAAGCGTCGACGAATACAGTTTTGACAAATGGACACAACGGCACCACAGCCGCATGGCAGGCGTCCCCGGAACCGTCCGCGGCATGGCGTTGGCTCACGAAAAGTTTGGCAAATTGCCGTGGGACGAGATCCTTAAACCGTGTATTGCACTGGCTCGCGAAGGATTTGTTGTCGACGAATACTTGGCCTATTCCCTGAACGCGGTGCTGAAGCTGCAGTCGATTCAGACCGAGCCGCGGTTCGCCGAATTTCGTCGCGTCTACGGCCCTCCCACGGGCAAGTTCTGGAAAGCGGGCGACCTGTTGGTCCAGCCCGACTTGGCAGACACGCTGGAATTGATCGCGGATCAGGGCCCCAGTGCCTTCTATGAAGGAGCGATCGCCGACAAGCTTGCGGCCGAGATGACTCGCAGCGGCGGCCTGATCACCAAGAGCGACTTAAAGAACTACACCGCCGAGATCCAACCAGCGATCGCTGGCAAGATCGGCCAGTATGAAATCTTTGGTGCCGCTCCACCATCCTCGGGTGGAATCACCGTGTTGATGCATTTGCGGATGCTCGCGGCGATTCCGCTGCCCGCGGCGACGGACGCCCTCTGGACGACCGACCAGGTCCACTATCTGGTCGAAGCGATGCGACGTGGTTTTCGCGAACGAGCAGCTTGGCTGGGCGATCCCAACTTTGTCGAGATCCCAGAACATCTGCTCACGACAGAACATGCCGTCGAGCTTGCCAAAACGATTCGCCCCGACGTCGCAACGCCCAGCGAAGCGATCGCCGGATCGATCCCGTTGAGCGAAGGGCCCTACGAGAGCCCCGAGACGACCCACTTCTCGGTGATCGATGCCGATGGACTCGCCGTCAGCAACACCTACACCCTGGAGGGGACTTTCGGATGCCGGATCGTCGTCCCCGGAACCGGGTTCCTGCTGAACAACGAGATGGGAGACTTCAATTGGTACCCCGGTTACACCAACAAGGAAGGGAAGATCGGAACCGCCGCCAATCTGCTGGCTCCTGGAAAACGGATGCTCAGTTCCCAATCGCCAACGATTGTCCGCGTCGATGGCCAGGCGAAACTGTTGGTTGGAAGCCCCGGCGGCCGGACAATCATCAACACCGTGACGGAGATCCTTGTACAGACATTGTTCTTGAATCGTTCGCTCGAAGAAGCGATCGATGCCCCGCGGTTTCATCACCAGTGGTTCCCCGACGAGATCCGTTTCGAATCGACTAGCCGTGGATTATTCGAATCGATGAAGACCGATCTGGAAGCCCGCGGCCATCACGTCGATCTGTCTCCCACCCGTCGCCAGGGATCGGCTCACAGCATCATGATCGATCTGGAGACAGGTGAAGCGACAGGCGTCGCCGATTGGCGACGTGGAGGCACAGCGGAAGCTCTGGAACAGACGCCCGCGCCTCTGTCACGCCAAGCTGCCGCAGTCGGCGAATGAGCAAGATGCTGCAGAGGGCACCGAGCGCAACGTTCCCGCAGGGATCACAGATGGTAGCCGGAGGTCGTCGCGCAGCGGCGCACCTCCGGAACACGATGCCCACACGCGTGGCGCTCCCGGAGGGATCGCAGATCGACGTGCGCCCCCGTCGGGGGCGGCGTTTGATTTCGCGGTTGGGGTCCGGTGGTGTTCGCTACGCTCAAACCACCGGCTACCTTCTGGGGCCGCTTCGCGGTCCATGGGGCTCGTTTCGGGAGCCGATTTGTTTTGGCGGGGCGAAGCTCCAGCAATTTGCCTAGCCCAGGCCATCGGCCTGGGAATGGCGTCCCACACGAATTCCCCCGAGTCGAGGACCAAAGGTCCGGCGATTTGTCCGCCTCTTCCCAATTGCCGGGCCTTCAGCCCTAACCTCTTTACGCTGCGGTTCGATTACCCAGGCCGATGGCCTGGGCTAGGCAAATTGTCGAGCCTTCGGCCCTGGGACACCCTGCCGGGCCTTCGCCCCTAACCGTTTTGCGCTCCGGTCCGATTTTACCCAGGCCGATGGCCTGGGCTAGGCAAATTGTCGAGCCTTCGGCCCTGGGACACCCTGCCGGGCCTTCGCCCCTAACCGTTTTGCGCTGCGGCCCGATCACCCAGGCCGCTGGCCTGGGCTAGGCAAATCGCCTGGCCTTCGGCCCTGAATCCGCAGCGGATGCGACCGCGTCGCGGTCGATAGGAGGCAGCCTTAAGGCCAGGCCTGTCCCCGTCCAATCCAACGCTAAATCCCGCGGCACGAACCGGTAACGGTCGCACGAAACGGTACCAGAAACCGTTCCGGGTAAACTCGTTCAACGTTCCCCCAACCATTGCAGGATCGCCAGGTCCACCGCTTCGTGTTGGTCCTCTTCGTCGGCGTCTTGGTTTACCGGTGATGCAGCAAACACATAGGCTTCGCCCGCTGGTGCTTCGCCTTCGCCGCGTCCGAGGGCATTGATAATCCGCAGCGCGTCGATGGGAGAGACCTGGTTATCTCCCGACGTGTCGTAGAACTTCTTCGGGAACGAGGCACCTAACGATTCGGGAGCAACCAGCGCCGAGGTGCCTGGCTGAACGTAAGCCTTGCGCCCTAGTTCGTTCAAAATCTGCAAGGCATCAATCGGTTCAATTGTTCCCGAACCGTTAACATCCAAGTGATTCAATGGATTGGTCCAACCGGCACCGACAAATTCGATCGTATTGGAACCCGATTTTGCCGTGATGATCAATTGATCATCCTCCACTCGAGAACTGTCGACCTTAAAGGTCCCGCTGCGGAAGCGGATCGTGTCGCCGAAGTCCTTGACGATCCTGAGCGTTTGCCCGGCGTCGCGGATCGCCGAAACATCCTGTTCGCTCAGGGAGAGTTGGTTGTCGCCGGTCCCTCGCAAATCGATCACCTCCAGTCCGTTGATGCTACCGGCAGGCAGATCGCTTGTGTTGATCGATTGGCCGCTGCCGCCGATCTGCAACGTGTCGCGTCCCGTGCCGCCATGGAATCCAACGGTTCCTGGGAAATCGACGAAGCTGGCGTTTAACAAAAGCGTGTCGTCGCCGTTGGTGCCGGTGAAGTCCAGTACGGCAAGGCTGACGGCGGGGCCTTGGAATAGGATCGTACTCCCTTCGCGAACCACCACGTCGCTGCCACTCTCTTCGATCGTGACGGTTCCGGGAGTAATCGATGTCACATTGACGGTGCTGTTGCCGCTCAACGTGCTGTCGATCAACGCAAGCGTACCCGCCGAATCGAATCGGATCCCAACTCTGCTGTGCGTCGTTTCGCCAAAACCGTTGGAACCGGTGGTGCGGCCATCGGTCAGGGTTAATTGCAGCAGCGTCACATCGACCGATTCACCGGCGACATTCAGAACGCGCGATTGCTGATTTGCATCGATCACGGTCGTCCCTCGTCCGGCGCCAGTGATCGTCACGCTGTCGGTGATGCTTAATTCGCCAAGCCCCAGCACGATCGGTTGGGTGACGGTTTCGAAAAATGTGATCTCGTCTGCACCAGGCGAACCATTGGCCAGCGAGATCGCTTCCCGCAGGCTAAGAACTCCGTCGGACGCTGCGACGACATCATCGAAAGTGGTGACATGGAAGACTGCCAACAAACGCCGACTCTCCAATGCCTCAACGCGTAAACGACGTGATGATAGGAGAGACTTGCGTTTGGGATTTCGTCGTTTTTTTTCATAGCAGGTATCAACTATCTCGGCGTTGATAAAAACGACATTTTTTAGTTGTGACAGTGAGACGTCTTGATTGGCGTCACCGCTGTCGCTATTTACTTGCGAAGTTCCGGGGGAACATCGGCCAGGGCGTGATCGGGTAACTCAAACGAACCGGCAAGCAACTGGCGGTCTTCGTTGACAAGCTCGGGGTAACGGGACCCGACTAATACCTCGACGGCAAAGATCTCTTGCACGGCGTCTTCGAACTTGACAAACGCAACGATCTCGCCGGTGTGGATATTCACCACCCAGACTCCGCAGATCCGTTCGGACAGATCGCGTTCGGCAATCGGCACCCCACCAAACACCGCCGTCTCGCGAACTTGCGACAGACCAATGAAGGCCAGCGGACCGTGGAATGACAGACCGCGCGTGAACCCTGGCAGTTCGACGATCGATTCGTATTTGCCGGTGTCCAAGTCGATCGTGCCAAACCCGCCAGTTCCGGAATGCAGGACGAACAGCTTGCCGTCGTACCAACGGGGCGAATGGGGCATCGAGAGCCCACGGGCGATGATCTCGTTGCTGTCCAGATCGATCAGCAGTCCGCCATCCTTCTTGTTCGCACGCCAACCATCGGGCTCATCGGTTTCACCAAGCGCGGTTACATAACGAATGCGGTTATCGCGGACGGCCAGACCGTTCAAATGACAACAGTCTCCCGGAATGTATTTCGTGATGAAGGAAGGACGCCAAACGGGTTCAAAGTTGTAGGTGCCGCTGCGGCGAGCCAAACAGGAGAACAACGTGTTGATGAACACGACGTCGTCGTCGATCCAAGCCATCTCATGAATCTGAATATCGCCGGTCCAGTGCGCAACGCGAGGCAGAAAGCACGCATCGTTGACGGGTGGGTCCAGCTTGGCACCGGCGGCGGGAATGTTGTGGAATTCCCAGACCTGCATCGACGTCCCGATCGCCAGTCGGTTCGGCTCCACAGCCAACCCCATCGGTTTCTCGAACACGCGGAAGTGCGTGTTCAGGACGCCCATCTCTGGCCGCAACATCACCAGCTTGCCCGACTGGTAAGTGGTCACCAGGATCGAAATCCCCAGCTGATTCAAGATCTCAGGCAGATTCGAGGTATGCACCGATCGCAAAGCGTTAGGTGTCTCTTCGAGGGGTGTCATGCGGGACTCCAGCCCCTATTGTGGGCGTTAAAGGTGTTTTCACTGGCGTTGTGCGCCAGTCACCCCTGACAGCAGACCACTCGCTTGGGCGGGGGCCAGTATACCCTATGAGTGTGCGGTAGCAAATGAAATGCCCGCAACCCAGCGAGCTGGAGTCAGTGATCGGGGGCCGGCCCCGGTGGAATTGGTTGCGTTCAAACCACCGGCGACTCTCTGCGATCCCTGTCGGGATCGTGCTCCGGTGTTGCGGTTGTGTTCAGCTAGGCGTTCCCGAAGAGATCGCAGATCGGCCTGCGACCCCGTCGGGGGCGGCGTTTGAATTCGCGATTTGTTCCGGTGGTGTTCGCTACGCTCAAACCACCGGCTACCATTTGGGGCCGCTTCGCGGTCCATCGGGCCTCTCGTTTCGGGAGCCGATTTGGTTTGGCGGAGCGAAGCTCCAGCAATTTGCATAGCCCAGGCCATCGGCCTGGGGGCCGGACCTCCCGACAAGAAGACACACGAATTGAGGACCGAAGGTCCGGCGATTTGTAGGCCTCTTCCCAATTGCCGGGCCTTCAGCCCTTGCCTCTTTACGCTGCGGTCCGATTACCCAGGCCGATGGCCTGGGCTAGGCAAATTGTCGAGCCTTCGGCCCTGGGACACCCTGCCGGGCCTTCAGCCCTAGCCTCTTTGCGCTGCGGTCCGATTACCCAGGCCGATGGCCTGGGCTAGGCAAATTGTCGAGCCTTCGGCCCCGGGACACCCTGCCGGGCCTTCGCCCCTAACCGTTTTGCGCTGCGGCCCGATCACCCAGGCCGATGGCCTGGGCTAGGCAAATCGCCTGGCCTTCGGCCCTGCATCCGCAAAGAGTTCGCTACGCTCAAACCACCGGTTAGCGTGTCCAATCCCATTCGGGATGTTTTTGCCACAGAGGGCTCCGAGGCCACGGAGGATTGATTCTCTCTGTGTGCTCGATGACCTCGGTGGCTCAATCATTTTGGCAGCGAGCGCGTTCAAGAAAAGAATGTTGAGGCGTTCATCGCAGCCGGCTAGACGCCTGGCTGGCTTTGACGCATCTTGTCGCGGGCGCGGCTGAGCATCGGGCCGACGCTGTTTTCGGGCAAGCCGAGATGATGGCCGATCTCGCGGTAGCTCTTCCCTTCCAGATGATGCATCCGCACGATGTCAGCTTCTTTGGGATCGAGCCGAGCGAGCATCTGTTCCAGCTGATCGCGATCCTCGACCTGTTGTTCCACTGGACTGATCAGCGTCTCTTCGCTGGCGATGCGATTTTTCTGAGCCGCATTCCGCTGAGCGGTTGCCAGTTGATGCACGATCACGCGGCGGGCAATGACCGTAAGATAGGTCGCCAGACTGCTCTGACGCCGGAAGCGACGCAGCACCGCTCGATCGTTGTTGACCAGGGTCAGGAAGACTTCCGCAACCATGTCGTCTCGTTCCGCAACGGGGAGCGTAACGCCGCGTGATGTGGCGGTGTGGTTGACGACGTGCACCACCAGCCCCAAGAAGCGATCGATAAACGCTTCCCAAGATTGAGGCTCGTTGTCCAAGCAACGATCCAGCAGTTGTCGATCGATGTCCGAGAGTGTCAAGAATTGCGTCTCTGTTCGGAGGAGAAGATTTCTGACAAAATACCGGTATAAGCCGGATGAATTGCCGTCGGTTGGCGTTCAATTTCATCTTAGGTACGGTATTAGCGTCCCGCAAGTGAAACCTTTGCACTCGAAGATTTTGACCGAAATAAGGCCCTTTGGCACGCGTTTCGGGGCTGCATTTGACGATTCCCGGCAGGAATCCCTGGTTTCTGCGTCAATTTTTGCGACTGGGGACAGTTTGACTTCAAGCTACGAAACGGATCCCCATGACAGGCAACTCGTTCGGACAGGCACTGCGAATTACGACAGCTGGCGAGAGCCACGGTCCCGGTAACGTCGTGATCATCGACGGCGTCCCCGCTGGGATCCCGTTTTCAGTCGACGACCTGCTGCCCGATCTGGCCCGCCGCCGGCCCGGCCAAAGTAAGATCGTGACGCAGCGGAAGGAGTCCGATGAACCGGAGATCCTCGCCGGCGTCTTCGAAGGGCGGACCACCGGGACCAGCGTAGCGATCTTGATCCGCAACCAGGATCAACGTAGCAAAGACTACTCCGACATCAAAGACAAATATCGGCCGGGGCACGCCGATTTCACCTTCGATCAAAAGTACGGGTTCCGCGACTACCGCGGCGGCGGACGTTCGAGCGCTCGCGAAACGACGGCCCGCGTGGCGGCCGGAGCGCTAGCGAAGAAGATCCTCGCCGAAGCGTTTGGCGGCCGCGTGATCGGCTACGTGACGCAGGTAGGGGACCTGAAAGCGGAGATCGCCGATCCGGCAAGCGTCACGCTGCAGCAGGTCGAAGAGTTCGCCGACGGGCAACCGAACATCGTCCGCTGTCCCGACGAAGCGGTCGCCCAGCAGATGATCGCCAAGATCGAAGAGGTTCGCAAAGCGGGCGATTCGATCGGAGGTGCGGCGGAGATCGTGGCGGCCAACATCCCGGCGGGACTGGGCGAACCGGTGTTCGATAAATTGAAAGCCGATCTGGCCAAGGCGTTGTTCAGCCTGCCGGCGGTCTTGGGAGTTGAATACGGGATCGGGTTTGGGTGTGTGACGATGCGTGGCAGCGAACACAACGACCTGTTTACCACCGGCGAAGATGGCCAGATCACAACCAAGTCGAACCGGCACGGCGGCATGTTGGGAGGGATCTCGACGGGGTTGCCGATCGTGCTTCGCGCGGCGGTCAAACCGACCAGCAGCCTGCCGATCGAACAGGCGACGGTGACCAGTTCGGGCGAAGCGACGACGATCCGCACGCGCGGTCGCCACGACCCCTGCCTGCTGCCGCGGTTCATCCCGATGGCCGAAGCGATGGTTGCGATCGTGATCGCCGACCACTGGTTGCGATGGCGTGCACAGAACGCTTGGTCGGCAGCAACCGAGTGATGAAATCCGCGTTCGCTTAGCGAGATCGGATCTCAATAGAGCGTCTGCAAAATGTTAGGCCGATCGCGCGATTTGGAGCTTCGGTTTCGTTGACATAAGTCGTTTGGAGCTATACGATTCCGACAGATGTAAGCGCGAACCTTTTTAGTGCCGTTTGTCGTCTTGTGTCTGCGGGGAAATTGGAAAAGATTGGTGCTGTGATAGGTACGTTACCGATCAACTGAATTCAGGGATGTGAGTTTTCTGGTCGGCTGGCTCCCCAAGGCCCCATCCAGATTCGCGTAAGAAAAGATCCAGAAAGGTTTTCAAGAATGACTCATGTAGTAGCCCAACCTTGTTTCGGTTGCAAATATACAGATTGCGTTGTCGTCTGCCCCGTCGAATGCTTTTACGAGGGTGAGAAGATGCTTTACATCCACCCCGAAGAATGCATCGACTGTGAAGCGTGTGTCCCCGAATGCCCCGTCGAAGCGATCTTCCACGAAGACAACGTTCCCGACGAATGGACGGAATACACTCAGATGAACGCGGACGAAGCGGAGAAGTGTGAAGTGATCACCGAGAAGAAAGAACCGCTGGCCGACCAATAGGATCGCCGCGAGTTCATACAACTCAAACAAAAAGAGCCTGACCGGAAACTTTCCGGCCAGGCTCTTTTTCATTCTTCCGTTCTGTTTTGATTTGTGTCGGCCGCGCGACAAGAATTCCCCGCGTCGCAGCGAAGGCTTAGCCGTCGAGATTCGCCAGCGTCAGCTTGCGGATCTCGCTGGCGGTATCCCAGGTGGCCAGCCCGATCGGCGCCATCTGCTCCTGTTCCCACCAGACCGAATATTTGTGTTCGTCGTGATCGAGATCGATCACGCGATCGCCATCGATCGCAAACAGCACCGCCGTTTTGTTGACCTCCATCTCAAACCGATACCAGCGGTTCAGCTCGAACTCGCGATATTCAGTCGTCGGGTTTTCGACAGCCGACATGTTGTCGATGTTCGAGATCCCGATCACTCCGCCCCCCCAGCCGCCGACGATCAGCGTCGCGTGGCTGCCGCGAATCGGAAACGTCAGGCCGCAGAAGAAGTCGCTGCCGGCGGTGCGGCGAGCCTCCCAAGAGATGCGGTAGTAGTCACCGGGTTGCGGCCCGCGATAGCTGAGCCCACTGGCAGGCCGCCCCTTGCCGATCGAGAGCGTTCCGGAGTCGAACGCAATCTCCCCTCGCTCAGCAAAATCAAAGCGATCGGCGATCAGCCAACCGCGAAGCCCAGGTTGCAACAGATCGATCGCTTCGTTTGCCATAACTGTCCATTCCTAATTAATCCGGCCCCCAGAGACTCGATGCGCAACGCCAACGCGACGCGGGCACGAACCTAGCGCTGGGCAGCGACGGCGCGGGCAGGGGCTTCGGTGGGTTTCAGCATCAGACCTCGCACGAACCAACCATCGGGTTCGGTTTTCAAGGTCACGCCGGATGGCTGCAAATGTTGCTTGACAACTTCAAAGTCGGGAAGCTTTGCCCCGTCCACTTTCAGTTCTTCGTCATCGCCCTCCTGCCCAGACTCTTTGAACATCCGACGGACGATAGCGGCCAAAACCGAATCCGATTGTTTCAATTCACCACGCTGCAACAATTCGTATTTTGCACGAAAGGCACGATCGGATCGCAGCACGCGCCAAATCGCGCGATCGGGACCGTGCTGATCCAGCAACGCTGCTCGCATCCGCTCGAAATCGGCCTGCCCTTGCAACGCCTCTCGCTCGCTTTGACGATGATGTTCGATCGAATCGACCAACATCTGTGCATGGCTCGAGAACAACAGATAACCGTCGTAGACCGTGATCGCCCACTGGTTCAAAAGGGGCGGCGCCCGCTTACCTTCGGATTCGTCGATGAACTCTTCAAAGTCCTCAAAACCTTCGAGCTCGATCTCGTCATCGCTCACGTCGGGTTGGGTGACCTGCCAAATCCAACTGTGATGGGGATAGGGGAATTCTTTTGCGTTGGGGTCGCTCTTCATCGCCTTGTCGATCGCCGCTTTGACAACCGCTTCATTTTTCAATGAAACACCGATCAGCATCCGTTCACTGTCGATCGAGACCGGTTGGACATTGTCGGTCAACATGATCACACGTTCGCGAAAGTTGGCGATGATATTGTTCGCCAAGTCGATCTGCGGACCGTCTTTATCCTTTTTGATACCATCGACAACGCGGCGGAAGATCTCATCGCCGACGGCTTGGTTGACCAATGTCTCGGCAGCCCAAAAGGCTTCTTCCAATTTCCAATTTCCGTCCAGATAGGTCGCCACGGTAGGCAGAACCCAAGCGGGTGGATCCTGTGCGTCCGAGTTGGGGAACTGCAACATCCGCCCCGCCAATTTGTACTTGCTAGGCAGTGCCGTGGTCGGTGGCGCGTTGATATAGGTTTGGTGCCGGACATCAAACTTGCCGTCGTCCAACCGCACGTGCCCACCAGCCGACAAGATGGCGTCAAAGCCTTGTTCCTGCAGCAATTGAATCGTATCGAGCTGCTGCTTCTTCAAACCGCCACTGCGTGCTTCCAACACCCGCGCGAATCCAAGCGGTCGCACAAACCAACGGATATCTTGCTCGCCACCTTCGCCGATTTTCGCTTCGACCGCCTCATAGTCGCTCGCCTTGATCAGGTCGCCCGAGCCATCGATGCGATCGACAAAACCTTTGACGGCATCCAATTGATCCGCTGCGATCAACCGTCCATCGATCCGAACGTAACTGAATTGTTCGACCTTGATTTGCCCAAGCTTCTTCTTCAATAGGTAAGTCGAAATCAGATGACCTCGGTAGGTCAATTCGGTCATCGTCGCCCCACGATGCTGCTTCAATTCAGCGTCGATTCTTTGCAGCACTTCCGCAGTCTGAGCGTCACGACCACGGGTATCGATCAAAACGCAGACCGCGTTGGTGGTACGCAATTGCAACCAACCGATGGTGACTTCGCCCGAGGCGATTGCACGGATATCCTTCAGCGTGAAATTAAACGCCAACCCCGACTCAGACAATTGCTGCCGAATCGTTTCCACCTGCGAATCGAAGAACGGCTTGAAGACGTTTGATTCGGACAAAGCTCCGGCAAACGAATGCTCCCATCGGGTTTCCGATCGCGGCACGTCCAACACTTCAAAAACCGCTTGGGTCTCGTTCGACAACAAAGTGCGGTTCGCGGGGAAGGCCTCGGCAGCGGACACGATCCTGGGAGACGCGCTGTAAAATACAACGGTCAGCCCAAGCAGAGCTGTCGTACAAATCCGAATTGTTGAATTCACGAGCCTTCGTCCAAGTTTAGTGAAGAATTGACTTGCTGAGCCGATGCCTGCAGATCGATTCTGAAGGACATCAGCAGCACGGAACCCCATTTAGTGTCGGCAGTGCGTGAGCCTTACCGCAAGACGTTTCCCCGTTGAACACCCTCATGTTACCCAAGCAACCCATTTAATTGCCAGTAGTGGCAACGTCGCCACCGCTACAGCACTCCAATTTGGGGGATCAAGACCTAGATTAAATCCTGCTTGCGTTTCTTCCGACGGCGTGAGCAATCTTGGCAGACCCCTTGAATGATCAAGCGGTGGCTGGTCACGCGGAAGCTGTGCTGGGCCGCAACCTGAGCACGAATCTTCATGATTTCGTCACTGGTGAATTCGATCAATTTCTGACAGCGGGTGCAGTACAGATGATCATGCTGCGGGTAGCCGTAATCGTGTTCGTAGACCGAACGTCCTTCCAACTGAAAGCAACGCAACAGCCCGGCATCGACAAATTCCTTGAGCGCCCGGTAGACCGTCGGCCGGCTGACGTAGTTTTCCTGCCCCTTACGCGGCAATTGTTCGATCAGCGAATCGACGTCAAAGTGTTCGTGGTTACTGAACACCCGATCGACGAGAAAGCGACGCTGTTCGGTGTTCCGCTGTCCACGACTCTGCAAAAACTCCTCAAATCTCTCTTGAGGAGTTAGCGAAACGGAGACTTTTCCAAGTGGGGCTGAATCGGACACAACTACGTAACTCAAAGCACGACAGGGGAAATCGGAGGCAACGCATGATGCTGGAAGCCCCTTCCAGTTTAAACCGAACGCGAGAGAAAACGACACCGCGTCCCCGAAAAGTGAACGCGTGTGGCATTGGAGGCGTCATGCGAAGAAGTATAAGCCTTTGGCAAGCGGGGACCAATGGCAGACGATCATTCGCCGGTTTCAGTTGACTCGCTAAGGATCGCCCCCAAACGGCTAACCGACTTCGTCCAACAAGCGGTCCAAAGCAGCACTCAATTTGTCGTCGGTGTCATAACTGCCATCGGCGATCTGACGACGAATATCCGCGACCTTGTCGAAACGAATCCCGTCGACCACGCCAGTCTCGCTGGCCCCCGAGAGGCGATTGATCCCCTGAGCCTCGGAAGACAAGTCCAATTGATCGATCGGTTGGCTGGAGCCGCTGGTGGCACGATTCTCGACAACTTGGTTGGTGCGCGAAACATTATTGGTCGGCTGAGGTGTACTCACACGGTATGGACCAAAAATCTGCATCGGTAGAAGGCTCCCTGTACGGTGAAGATGCAACCTGGCCGCAGTATTGCGACAGGCCATGCGGCAGTATCAGTGATGTGGAAAACCCGCATCAGGACAATCCAATACGCCGCATTCCGTGTCGTTGGGAAATGCAATCCGTAGCAGAAATAAGCGACTTTGCTAGCGTTCAGAATGACTGTCCACCTACACTATCGGGGGAACGGTCAGCGGTGCGTTAGCAAAAAATCAAATCATCTGCGGCAACGGATAACTCTCCGCTGCCAACTCTATCGCGACGGAAAAATCGGAACAAGGGCAATCGATCAATCCGCAAACATTCCCCTGTTCAAAAGTCGCTTCAAGTCGCAAGACACTTGCGCATCATTGACCTGCGGCCGACTTGTCTTCTGCAAACGACAAGCTGCCCAGTGCCCCCATCTTCCCGTATTGAGCTTCCGTTGCGGAAAACGCTCCCTTTGCCCCACCGTGCACTTCCAACGGGCGCGGGGCATGGAGGGCCAAGATTCCTGGCAGGTCCAAATAGCGAGCTCCACCAGGGACAAAGTTGGCATCGGCGATGTTGGCAACCTCCTGGAAGCGGAAGTCTCCGCGTTCGATGCGGCAACCGTCGACCAACGGCCCCGCGACAGCACCGGCTACCGCGACGATCGGCCCCGCTTCCCCCAGACCATCCATTTGGATCTGCTTTGGCGTCCGCTCGTGGTTTCGCATGAACTGAGCCAACGCGAGCAGCGACTTGGCGCGGCGCAGCAACAGTGCGCGGTTGTATCCGTAGGTAAAACAAGCGGCCAGCCGATCCTGGCGGACCAGCTTCTGCTTCGTCCCCGCTTCATCCCCTTGGGCTGCCGGCAGATCGCACGTGGCGATGCAGGTTCCCGACGCCAGCAGTTTCGCATATTCCGACTCGGGATCGGCCAAGCGTTTTTCCACTGCCGCGATTCCGCCGACGTCGGCGACCAGCGTGACGTTACCGTTCCATTGATCGGGATAGTTGAAGTAGACGGGCAACTTGTCCGCATCGCCGGCCGACGTCAGGTCTCCCGTCATCACGAGGCTGCCATCGACTTCCTGCTTCGACGCTAAATCGAATTCAGCTTTTGAAACGGCTTCATCGGCACGGTATCCAACCATCGCTTCGACCGCGGGCCCGGCGACATCGCGGAATTCCGCTCCCTTGTCCTCAGCAAGCGCTAGCGACCGCTGAAGTTTTCGCTGCGTCGACTGGTGCCAATCCTTCAGCAGCTTCCGTTCAAAGTCCAAGCCAGCCGGCGGGGCAGGGTGCTGATCATCCCAAACGGTCAGCTCCTCCGCAGTCAGCCGCTGGAAATCGGATTCGAGGATCGGTTCTTCCAGCCCCAGCCCAAACGCTTTGTTCAGCATCGCGTAACAGGCGACGCGGCTGACGTGATTGTAGTTGTGCCTGAAGTGGACCGCCGGGGCGAGGCTAACGCGGTTCTTGGCGCCAAACAATTCGTAGACGCGTTGCAGCTCGGGAAATCCGTCGGTTGGCATCGTGCGGGTCCAATCGTCCGCAGCGGTCATCCCCAGCCATCGCGGTGCGATACACGAAGCGATGTGGATGTTTCCGCCATCGATGCGCAGATAGCAAGCGTTTTCGCAGGTGCAGCCCCCCTGCATCCCGGTGCTGACCATCACGGCGGGAAAGGCGGCGGTGATCGCCGGTTGGATCGCGGCAGCGACAAACGTCTGCGTTCCGCCACCACTGGCACCGGTCATTGCGATTCGCGACGCATCGACGCCCGGCAACATCTGGGCGACGCGGACCGCCTGCAACGTGTTGATCGTCTGCAACCCCATCGGCGATTGCAGATGGCTTTCGGCCTGCGGGCTGAACAGCAACCAACCGTCGGCGGTATTCTCGATCTCGGCGGGCTGGGTGCGGAAACCGTGAATTCGGTCGATCGAAATCTGTTGGCTGTCGGCATGCCCGACCATGTCCCAGTTCAAGACGACACATCCCATCCGCGCGAACTGCACGCAGCGAGCTTGGATAACGTTATGAGCTGCCGATTCGAAACGCTCGGCCCCCATTGCGATCGCCGCTCGTGCCGCTTTGTCACCGGCATCGTAGAATCGACCGTCGGTCCAGTGGCCGTGCGCGCTCAATACGATCGGGGCAGCATCCGTCGCACCCGCGGGGCGGTACAAATTGCCGGTCACATAAAAACCGGGCAGGCTCTCGAAATAGATCTTTTCGATGCTGTAGCCGTCCATTTCACGGCGGCCGTAAATCGTCGGCTGCGGATCGGCCAACCCGGGCATCGGAATCAATCCGTTCGCCAATCGCAGCATCGTGCGAACATGTTCGTTCTGCGTTTCGATCGCCTGCTTGCTGGCAGGGACCTGCATCGGAAAGTGGGAATCGAGCGTCGTCAATTCAGGCGTGGCCGATTGGCCAACAACCTGGTGACTCGTAACCAATAGACTCAGTGCAAACAGGCAGGCAACAAAGCGGCGGGGTTCCATCACAGCACTCTTCAATCGAGAAAACGGAGGAAAGCAGGAAAGGCGGGAAACCTATCATGCATCCTCCGCGGTCCCGATGCAATTACATCGATGCCGCAGGGCGAATCAGTTTTTGCGTTTCGACAAGTCCACCTTGCTGTGATGGTTCACCATCCCAAGGAAACCTCCGCGCGATCGCACGCCGAATGACATCTCCCAAGGAATCGCGGATTTGCCAAGGTCGATGCGGTTAACGCTTTCGTTTTTGATTCTGTTTCAGTTTCTTTTTCACGCGAGCTTTGTCGTATCGCTTTCCTGCGGCAGTCTTGGGTTTGGCTCTGTTTTTCAACTGGTGTTTGGGTGCCTTGCCAGCCTCTCTGCCGACCAGTCCATAAAACAGCTCGCGGGCCTGCATGTCGACTTTATCGATCTTGACCACGATTCGATCGCCCAGCCGGAACTGGTTCCCTTCGCGGAAGCCTTCCAAGCGGTGCCCCTTGCGTTCGAAACGATAGTTGTCCGGTGGCAGTTTATCGATCGAGATGTAACCTTCGGCGGGCATCTTGATCCCGCGGGCATACAGTCCGTCGGGATGCACGCGCGTCACCACCGCCTCAAACGTTTGCCCGATGTTCTTATTCATATGATGCAGCAGCTTGATGCGGATCAATTCGCGTTCCGCGGCCTCGGCATTCTTCTCTTGATCGCTACAGTGGTGGCCCATGCGGATCAGCACCGGCATCGGATCGCTGGGATTTTTGTTCCCTTCGGTTAGCTTCTGCACCATCCGATGGATCGTGAGGTCGGGATAACGGCGAATCGGGCTGGTGAAGTGGCAATAGTGATCCATCGCCAAGGCGTAGTGCCCTTCGCGATGCGGACCGTAGATCGCTTTGTTGGTTGCTTTAAGGACGGCGTAATTCACCGCGTAGTCCAGCGGCGTTTTCTTCACCGACTTCAAGACTCGGCGGACCGCGTGGCGGTTCTCCAAGTCGTCCCCAGGAATGCCGAGCTCTTTCAGGAATTGAGCCAACTGTCGCAACTTGCGGCGCTCGGGAGCGGGGTGGATGCGGCGCAGGAAATCCAGCTTCATGTCGTCGAACCAAGTCGCAACGCCTTGGTTTGCCGCGAGCATAAACTCTTCGATCACCTGGTGGCTTTCGGTGTTGACGACCAGATGCGCACCGCGGACCTTGCCGTTGGAATCGAGATCGATCTTGATCTCGGGCAGGTCCATTTCCAGAGAGCCCTGTTCCATGCGGCGAGCGCGTAACTTCATCGCCAACGTGTGCATCCGCTGCAACAGATCGCAGATCGAATCCCCCAGCTTTTGCCGCATCACATCGGGGGTTTCTAAGAACTGATCGACCTGTTCGTAGGTCAGACGGCAATCGCTGCGGATCGCGCTGTTGTAGACCTGCGTGGCGACAACCGCACCGCCGGATGTGAATTCGATTTCGACAGTCTTCGCATACCGAACCCGATCGGGCTGCAGGCTGGCCAAGTGGTTGCTGATGATCTCGGGGATCATCGGCACGACGCGGTCGGGCAGATAGACGCTGGTCGCGCGTTGCTTGGCGTCCTGGTCCAGGATCGATCCTTCAGGAATGAAGTGCGAAACGTCGGCGATATGAACCGACAGCAGCCAGTGATCGTTTTCGATCTCCTGCAGCGAGATCGCATCGTCGAAATCGCGAGCATCAAACGGATCGATCGTCAACGTCAGTAGACCGGTGAGATCGCGGCGGTCGGCCGGAATCGATTCGTCGAACTTGTCGGCTTGTTCCCGCGCCGCGGCCATCACTTCTTCGGGGAACTCTTCGGGCAAACCGTATTGCCGCATCACCGCCATCGTATCGACAGCCGGATTTTTGCTGCTTCCCAACACCTCCATGATCACGCCCTGGCCGCCGCTGCCATCGCGTTCGGGGAACTGAACGACTTCGACAACCACTTTGTCCTCGTTCTTCAGCGGCAGCCCTCGAGTGTCGCCGACCGAGATCGGATGCTTCAGATGCGTGCCGTCCAAGAGGACGAGATTCTCTTCCCCGCTTTTGCGGAACGTTCCTGAAAACTGCCGCGTGGCGCGTTTGATCACCCGTTCGATGTGGCCTTCCATCCCACCGCGCGATCGCGAACGGTTCGTCATCAAGCGAGCTTCGACAAAGTCGCCGTCGAAGGCGTCGGCGACATAAGGTTCGGGAACAAAGACGTCCTCCAGCGGAGCCGCTTGTTCGCCGGTCCCCTCTTGGCGGATAAAGCCAAAGCCAGCTTGAGCGAGTCGAAAGATCCCCCGGACCATCGGAGAACTCTGCCGCCGCTTCGCCGCATGCGCCTCACCGGGGGGAATCACGAGATGGTTCGATGCGTAGTCGAGTTGTCCTTGCAGGACGAGCCACTTCACCGTGCGGCGGACTTCGCGATACTGCTCGTCCTCCAACTCCAACGCCTGCATGATCTGCTTCGCCTTGCAGGGTCGATATTCGGGACTGTGAACATAACGTACGATCGCATCTGCGAGTTCTGATGATACTTCCATGTATCGATAATAACTGCCGCTCGGTCGGTCCGAAACGCCCACGCGACGGAGAACTGCGAATAACGGCATCGCCAGGCATCCGGACGCTCCCACGAAGCGAGCGTCGACGCCATTCCGCGGGCTATCAACCACTGGTTAATGGTCGGCGCCGTTGAAATCGTTTTTGGGTTTGCCGTTTTCGTCGTACCGCATCCATGCGAAATAGGTGAAACAGACGGGCAGGCAGGGGATCAGGGCCAGGTGGTACCAGGATCCGAACGCAGCAAATGCGACGCTGGCAAACGCAAACCCGAGCCACAAGTATTTCGTGTCGCGCCACAAACCTTTTAGTTGTTCCATTGTTTGCTCCTGAGTTATCCGAAAGGAAGCGAGCCGTGGAGAGACTTGCTGCCGTTTACTGCTGCATTAAATCGATGTAGGCCCGTCGACAGTTGGCCCCGCCGCGGTGTCGTCAACGATCGCCGCGAGCCCATCACCGAATCGATTACAGAAATCGCCCAAGCTTTCGCCATCGCTGGCGTGATGTTTGTAGGCGGTGAACAGCTGGACCAACTGAGGCACCAGGTCCGAGGCGGCGACCATGTCGCGATAGCTGAAAGCCAACCGCGTTCCAAGCAAGGTTCCGCCAACGTAGATCGTGTAGCGATCGACCGCTTTGCCAACCAAGCCGATATCGGCGACGTAGGGGCGGGCACATCCATTGGGGCAACCGGTCATGCGGATCGTGAACCGCTTGGCACACAGCCCCAGACGTGCGAGTTCGCGTTCCAGGTCGTCGATCAATCTAGGCAGTCGCCGTTCGGCTTCGGTAATCGCCAAACCACACGACGGAAGTGCCACGCAAGCCATCGCGTACCGTCGCGCCATGCTTACCTCTTCGGTCGGGCGAATCCCATTGGCAACCAGGATCTCGGCGATGCGTTGGCGTTGGTCGGTGCGGATGTCGCAGAAGATCAGGCTCTGGTTCCCCGCCAAACGAACCTCCGTTCCTAGATAGTTGACGATCTCTCGCAGCCCGGTTTTCAGTTGCTTGGCGGCTTGATCTTTGACTCGCCCGTTTTCGATGCTCAACCCGTAAGAGAAGAGCCCATCGTCTTGAGCTTGCCAGCCCATGTGATCGTCGACGTCCTGGACATCATCCTCGGTGCAATCGCCCAACGGGAAGTTGAGCAGACGCTGGACATGCTGGCGAAACGTTTCGATTCCCCAGCGGTCGACAAGATATTTCATCCTGGCAACCTTTCGATCGCTTCGATCCCCATTGTCGCGTTGCACGATCAAAACAGCTTTCGCTACGTCGACAGCTTGTTCCGCGGTGCAGAACGCCAGCCGTTTGGCAACCGCTGGATAGGTCTTCTTTTGGCTGGGCGTGGTCCCCATGCCGCCCCCGACCAACACGTTGTATCCGATCACGCGTCCGTCGCGAACGACTGCCAGGAAGCCAAGGTCTTGGGTGTAGATATCGATGCAGTTGTCCGCTGGCAATGCGATCCCACATTTGAATTTTCGCGGCAGATAGGTCGGCCCATACAGCGGCTCGACATTTGATGTTGCCTCCGCTCCGCCATCGCTTTCATCCCCCGACGGATCGCTGGGAGTATGGGATGCGAACATGCGTTCCCCCGTTTGTACGTCGGTGACCCACAGTTCGTGATAAGCGGATGTTTGCGGAGCGAGCGAGACAGCCAAGGCATCCGCAAGGCGTTGGAGTTCGCGATGGACGGGATCGTTTTGCTTGCGAGGGCAGCACATCACGTTGCGATTGACATCGCCGCAGGCAGCGAGTGTCGATAATCCGATTGCGTTGATCTTGCGAATGGTTTGCTGCAAGTCACGTCGCACGACACCATGCAATTGGATCGTCTGACGCGTGGTGATCTTCATGGTCGAATTGCCCAGAAGGTCACAGATATCCAGATGTGCAAGAAACTGTCGCGCCGTCAACCGACCGCCAGGAATCCGGCAGCGGACCATCATCGAGAACGCCTTCTCCTTTCCCTGTTTGCGGAGCACGCTGCGTTGATCGCGGTCGTCCTGTTGGTAGGTGCCGTGGAACTTCAGCAGCTTCAGCGTCTCGGTCCCAAAGCTCGGTGATTCGTCGGCCAACTCTTGGGCGATCTCTCCAGCGAGATATTGGCTGTCCGCCTTGATCTGTTCATCGCGGGTCAGTTTGGGCTTGGAAGTCGCAGTCGGATCGGGTGAATGGGTGCTCATGAAAGTAGTAATGCCCCACCGCAGCCGCCCCGTCAATCTAGCTTTGGCAGATCGTTAGCAATCCATTCAATCGACCTTTTGGATGCAGTCAATCAATAGGCAAATCAACCGCGCAATTGTAACTTAATCGGTGAAACGTTCACTTTGGTTGCGATTTACAACACAGAATCTGCTAGCGATTGAATGGCTATTCATCTAGTCTAGGAGCCACGCAATTCTGGCCAATTGGCGTTCACGGGTTCGAGAGAGGGATGGTTGTGAAGAACAAAACATCGCAGCGACGAGACGACTGGTTGCCCGATGTCGAGCGCGCAGACATCCCGATCTATTTGGCTGTGGCCGAAGCGATCGCTGCCGATATTCAAGACGGGAGGTTGCGAGGTGGCGACCATTTACCGACGCAACGGACGCTTGCCAAACGCTTGAATTTGGACGTGACCACAGTCGCCCGCGGGTACTCCGAAGCGGCGCGACGCGGGCTG
The DNA here is from genome assembly GCF_007753095.1 of Rosistilla carotiformis. Taxonomy (NCBI): domain Bacteria; kingdom Pseudomonadati; phylum Planctomycetota; class Planctomycetia; order Pirellulales; family Pirellulaceae; genus Rosistilla; species Rosistilla carotiformis. Next base: position 1,013,402 of record NZ_CP036348.1, on the reverse strand, counting down.
GTCGAAGCTCGAGTCGGGGCGGGGACGTTTGTCCGCCGCAGTTCGCCGCAACCGACCCGTGTCGGCCGACAATTTGATCTCGCGGATCGATCGATGAATCAACCGCCCGATGTCGCCGATCCCGATGTGCTGACGGCGATCGCCGATTCATTTCACGTGGTTTCCGAATCGATGCCTTCGGTGTTACGATACCAACCGCTGGGCGGATCGATGCGCGATCGCGCCGCAGCGATCCGGTGGCTGTCGAATCGTGGGATCGATGCCGGTCCCGAAGCTGTCTACGTGACGGCAGGAGCGCATGTTGCGCTGGGAGCGATTGTCGCTAAGATCGGATCGCCCGACGACGTGATCGGGTGCGATCAGATCACGTATTCGGGAATCAAAGAAGTCGCATCGACGCTGCGCCGCCGCTTGATGGGGCTGCCTGGAGATGCTCACGGGATGTTGCCAGCGGCGCTCGATCGAGCGGCCCGGGAAAATCGGGTGCGTGTGGTTTACCTCAATCCAACGCTTCGCAATCCAACGGTTGAAACGATGCCGATCCAGCGCCGCAGCGAGATCGTGCAGGTCGCTCGCAAACATGGGATCGCAATTATCGAAGACGATGCTTACGGGATGCTGCCGACAGCCGGTCCACCGCCGTTTGCCGCGCTAGCCCCCGAGATCACATTCTACGTGACGACGTTAGCCAAGTGTTTGGCACCGGGGTTGCGGATCGCGTATCTGGTTGCCCCACGCGACCAACGGGCCAGCGGCGTGCTGTCGGCGCTGCGAGCGGTTTCCGTGATGGCGTCGCCGGTCTGCGCCACCTTGGCAACTCATTGGATTGAATCGGGACTGGCCGACGCCGTTCTGGCATCGGTGCGATCGTCGACCCGGGCGCGACAGCGGTTGCTCAAACGCTACCTGCCGGCCGATATCGTGCAAACCGATGAACATGCTTTTCACGCCTGGATCCGTCTGGAAAAACCCTGGACTCGGGCCCACCTTGTCGATTGGATGCGCGGCTATGCGTTGGGCGTGGTGGCATCGGATCGCTTCTGCGTCGATATCGAAGCTCCCGAAGCGCTCCGAGTCTGCCTTGGCGGAGCGGCGAGTTTGCAGGAGACAGAGCTTGCGATCCAAGCGCTCTGGGGCGCCCTGCAAACCGAGCCCAATGCGATTTGAGAAATTCTCGGCTGCGGCCGAAGACGCAAGTAGTCGAGCGGTGCGACGGTCGGCTGAACCAACGTTTCCAACGATCGCGACCGGGACGGGAGATATTGCCATAATCCATGCCGACCAAACAACAACGTTTTCTTAAAGCGACACACATTTAGGCTTGGCTGGCTGGATTACCGCAGGTTGAACGAGCCGCCTGAGCGATCTAACTGGCACGCCCGAAGAGCTCGCCCGACGACACCGGTCCAGACGCTGCCGTGATGATCGGATCGACGATGCCCAGCCGATTACGAGAGGAGAACGATCGAGCGGAGTCCAATCAAGAGGGAGGCCACCGGAAGAATTACTCCGGCAGAGCATCTCTACCGTTGAACAGGGCAGGTGCGGGGCTTAGTCTGGTGATTTGATGCCCTACGCAACGGCAAGCGTCCCGATCTCGATCAACCTAAAACGCGGATGAGCACGCGCTCCCAAGATTACTCATTTTTGTCGCCTCCCGAACTGCCCGATGAGATTGGTCGGCTAGGGTCGTATCGCATCTTGGAGCTGATCGGCGAGGGAGGGATGGGAAAGGTCTTTCTAGCGGAGGATCAGCGTTTACGACGTAAAGTCGCTTTAAAAGTGATGAGCCAACGGATCGCAGCATCCAAGAACGCCCGCGAGCGATTTGTCCGCGAGGCCCGCGCTCAGGCAGCCGTTCATCACGACAATGTGGCGACGATCTTCGAAGTCGATGAACAGAACAACACCCCTTTCTTAGCGATGGAGTTATTGAAGGGGCAATCGCTGGAACAGGTGTTACGAAAAGGCTACAAGTTCAACATCAAACAGATCATCGCGCTCGGACGCCAGATCGCACGCGGGCTCGGCGCCGCGCACAAGCAAGGAATCGTGCACCGCGATATCAAGCCGGCGAACATCTGGATCGAATCGGAAAAGGGACGTCCGAAGATCTTGGACTTCGGCTTAGCAGCGATGACCGGTCCGGTCGACACGCTGTCGCGGCGCGGCGCGGTCGTGGGTACGCCGGGCTATCTTTCCCCCGAACAGGCTGCCGATGAACCTGTCGATGACCGATCCGACCTTTACAGTCTAGGGATCGTGCTATACGAGATGTGTGGCGGGATGCTGCCCTTCCGATATTCCAACGTAGGAATGATGCTGATTGCGATCACGGCGCATTCGCCGCGTCCGCTGTCGGAATTTGCCGAACATGTCCCGCCTGGACTGTCCGACCTGATCGACCGTCTGCTCTCCAAAGAACCCAAAGATCGACCGGCAAGCGCCGACGCGCTGTTGGAAGAACTGAAATTACTGGCCGACGAATCGCCGCCGCCGGGTCCGGCAACGCATGCCCAGGAAACGGACAGTCCGTCGTTAGAAATCGCGATCGATTTTCAACCTGAACCACCGACACGCACACTGCGAACGAAAAAACAACGTCGCTCGCGAACTCCCCTGATCGCGGCGGCGATCGCTACGGGAATACTCGCGCTCGTCGCTGGAATCTTTATCTTCCGTCCCCAACCGGAAGAACCGCTTCCTGAACCGAACGTTGCCGTTGCCCCAACGACTCCCGATCGCACGGCACCGGTTGTCGTAACGGCGGAGATGCTGCAGCCCTTGCAAATCGAAGCGGTCACGTTGGAGTCGACGCGCATTCTGGCGGGCGAACCGGCATTGGTCCGATTCCGCCTTGTCAACACAGCCTCCAGCCGTGCGAAGAATCCAGCAATCCTAGCGGGTAAAGCCGCGATCGCTGCTCAGATCCGCGTCTTCTTGAAGCCCGAATCGGGTGGCAACGAACGTCCGGCGACGATGTTTCCGATGCGGATCGCGGGCGTGCGAATTCCTCAATCGGGAAAATCATTGGAGATGTTGGCTCGGTTTGGAAGCGAAGATCTGACCCCGGGACGCTACGCCGTGTTCCTGCGTTTGACGACCGTCGATGACAAACAGGTCTCGCAAGCGGAGTCTCAGATTTCGATTGCCGCCAATTACTCCAATGGTTCCTTATCCGGATTCCAACAGATCACAACCCGAACCGGAAATGGCGCGGACACAACCGTGGTACGCGGCGACGACACGCCGCGCGGCGAACTGGATTCATTGTCGACGCTGCTGCCCGAGAAATCCGACGGCCCGCTGCAGTACGTTTATCTAAGATTTGACCTCAGTCAATGGCAACATCCGATGAACAGTCTGCAAGACGCGGTCGTTAGTTTGGCGTTAAAAGGGGGCGCTACAGCGAAGCAAGAATTGCGTCTCTACGGTTTCGACGCGTCACAGGCCGTTTCATGGGTGGAAAAAGGGGAGGGGGCTTTAAATTGGAAAAATGCACCGACGGCCAACAATCTTGGCAAAGCGAAGTATTTATGTAGCACGGTCATCGACAACACCGAAGGTCGAATGGCCAACGAGTCCAACGACAACGTCCGTTTCTTTGGAGACGAACTCGATGCGTTCCTGACCGGATTCCCCGATTCTGAGGTTACTTTTGTCGTGGTCAGCCACAGCAAGGCGGCGCAGAATACAATGTTCTTCTCCAAAGAGTCCGACCAAGTCGACAAAGTTCCAAGCCTTCACTTGAAGGTTCAATAACTCACAGCATGAACTCCTCGCAGCCCCCCGATCGAACGATCCAGTTGGCGCGGCAATCGACCCGTTGGTCGCAGGCCGACAGCGCCGGCGGCTACACGATGCGCTACATCACCGCGATGCGAAACTACTTGATCGATCTATGGGGCGATGGCGAAGCGGCCGACAAATCGCTGGTCCTTTTGTTGGGACATCTTGCGTCGAAGGGATTTGGCGAGTCGGAAAAGGGTCGCCTTCGCGACTACCTGTTGCGTTCGGCGCGCGCGGCGGCGACGGCGCAATACCGTCGCGAACCAACAGCCGTCGTGCCTCCGGTGGATCAGATGCAGGTCGACGATCCGGCTTGGATTCAAAACTGGCAGGAATGTTTGTTGGCGCGCGTCTGGCGTGGATTGGAACGGTTTGAACACGCCAATCCAACGCAGATCGAATACAGCGCGTTGCGGATGGCAACCGATCACCCAAGCGATACGACGGCGATGTTGGCAGTGCGTGTTTCCAAGCTGCGGAACATTGCGATCACACCGCAACAGTTCAGTGACGCCCTGCGGGCGGCGCAGCTTCGTTTTGCACAATTGATCGCCGACGAAGTCACCGACACGCTGGAATCACCCACCACAGAAGATGTCAACGTGGAACTATCAGAAATCGGACTGCGGCATTTGGTCGATCCGTTTTTGGGAAATCCGCAATAGCGGTCTCCGAACGGGTCTTGCCGGCCTCGATCGCATCGCACGTGCTTTCTCTGCCTGAAATTATCACTATGATTTCAGACTTGTTCGTATGGCCAACCTGCAAATCCAGTATAGGGCACCATGGGGTCTCTTACCATATTCCGCTACCGAATCGCGATCCTGCTCCTGGCATTATTCTGCGCGCTGCCCATTGTTCGTGGCGCCATCGACGCGCTGTCCACGAACTCAAACCGCCCCGAAGATTGGTTGCCCGAGCGGTTTCAAGAGACCCAAGATCTCAACTGGTTCTCGGAGAAATTTGTCAGTGATGATGTATTGATCCTCAGCTGGGACGGATGCCACCTGGACGATCCACGGCAAACAGAACTCACGCAGCAACTGCAACAACCGGTGGATCTTGCTGGCGAACAAAATGTGCAATTGTTTCGGTTCGTCACCTCGGGCAGTGACCTCGTCGCTCAATTGACCAGTGAACCGTTGTCGCTGAAAAAATCTCAAGCGATCGCTCGTTTGAATGGCTGGTTGGTAGGCGCTCCCCATGCCGCAGGCCAACCGGTCACCAGTTCGGTTGTCATGATGCTGACCGACGAAGGTTGGCGGTTGCGCGACGCAACCATTCAACACGTCCAAGCCACCGCCCAGCAGATTGTTGGCGTGTCGCGCGATCAGATCCATATCGCAGGAACAACGTATGACGGACTCGCCATCGATGAAGCGAGTCAGAAAGACATGGGCTGGTTCACCGCGGTTTGCTACGTGATTTGTTGTATCGTTCTGTATCTCAGTTTCCGCAGCATCAAGCTGAGCGCGTTTGTATTCCTAAACGCGGTTTATTGCCAAACGATCAGTCTTGCGATGATCTCCTTCGGCGGTCAAACGATGGACAGCGTGATGCTGATGGTCCCTTCGCTAGTCTTTGTGCTTAGCATTTCCGCGGGCGTTCACCTCGTCAATAACTACCAAGACGTGGTCCTTGCCGACGGTCTCACCGAGGCCCCACGCAAGGCGATTCGAAACGCGTTTGCCCCGTGTTGGCTGTCGTCGTTCACGACCAGTCTAGGGTTGATTTCATTGATCAGCAGCTTCTTGTTGCCGATTCAGAAGTTCGGGCTTTTCGCAGCCATAGGCGTACTGCTGGGGACCGCGGTTCTGTTTCTATTATTTCCTTGCCAGCTGGAACAATGGCCCCCACGACGCTGGGCATCCCGTTTGGCCGGCGGAGGCGCTGACCTCCGCAATGCGATTTCCCAACGCATGGTCGATTCGATCGCACGTTGGTGGCCGTTGATCTTGCTGAGCACCGCCATTGCGATGACGATTGGGGTGATCGGAATCACGAGACTTCAATCCACCGCCCGCGTGCACGATCTGTTCGCCCCCGGGGCCAAGATCCTACAAGACTACGAATGGTTTGAATCGCATGTCGGTCCACTGACTCCCGTGGAAATCGTGCTTCGGATCCCCAAGGCCACGATCGCGGAAAGCACCAGCCGGACACCGATGCTCGACCGGATGAATCTGGTCCGCCAAGTTCAACATGCTGCGATGCGAGTTGACGACATTGGCGGAACCGTGTCGGCCGTGAACTTTTCGCCCTCCTTCCCCGACACGTTTCGATCGGGTTCGCGAGGCATCGGCCAGATCGCTCAACGCATTGTTCTAGAACAACGTTTTACAGATCTACGCGAGATGTTTCGCGAGATGCAGTATTTCCAAGATGATGATACGGAAGAACTGTGGCGAATCAGCGCGCGGGTTCCGACTTCCGAAGAGATCGATTTGGGAAGAGTGGGCGATCAGCTGCAAGTAGCAATCGATTCCGTGATTGAAGAACTCGCACCACAGCAGGGCGTTCGTAGCGTTGTCTGCGGCAGCATGCCGCTGATCCAAAAAGCGCAGGAACAATTGCTGGACGACATGGCCCGCAGCTTCATTACCGCGTTTGCCTTAATCGCCGTGGCGATGATGGTCACCCTGCGGAGCATCGGCGCGGGGTTGATGGCGATGGTTTCGAATGTCCTCCCCTCGGTGATCCTCTTTGGCCTGCTTGGATGGTTAGGCATTAAGGTGGAAATCGGATCGATGATGACGATCACTGCGGCGATGGGAATCGCTGTCGACGACACCTTGCATTTCGTGACCTGGTTCCGGCGCGGGGCCGCGGCGGGGCTGATCAAACACGACGCGCTCGTCTACGCCTTCCGGCATTGCAGTCGCGCGATGCTGCAGACGTCGATGATCTGCGGACTGGGACTGTTGGTCTATGCGTTCAGTCCATTCACTCCGATCGCGCGGTTTGCGTGGTTAATGTCAAGCATGTTGGGCGTCGCCTTGATCGGAGACCTGATCGTCCTGCCGGCGATCATCAGCAGTCGCCTGGGCAATTCTTTTCTGCCGCGACGCTAGAACACAGCCCCTCCATAACGGAAGAGCAAAAGAAGGGGACCTTGCCCCCCTTCGTACCGTCTACTGGCTGTTCTCTCGCGATCCACCGACGCGGCGCCATGCCCCAAGCCACCCCAGGGACACCTGCATGGGCAAAACAATAATTGCCAATTGAACGGCACTCCCCACGTGATTAAAATGGGAAAGATAGGGGGGGCGTGCGTGAATTCTTAGTTGGCTTCCACTTTCACCGCACCATCCGTTAGCGAATAAATTTCTTTGGGCTGCGATACAAAACGGCAGGTTTTTTAAGTATGAATGTTGATTCCAAGGCTGCCCCACACCAGGGTGAACCTCTAGCTATTGTAGGCATTGGTTGCCGATTGCCTGGTGGCGCGGTTGATGCAGAAAGCTTCTGGAACCTGCTGGCCGAACGCCGTTCAGGAATCGTCGAGGTCCCGGAAACACGATGGGACCGAGACCACTACTACCATCCGAAAAACGACGTTGCCAATCGCATGGTGACGCGATGGGGTGGCTTCGTCGATGGGATCGAAGACTTCGATCCATTCTTCTGGGGAGTTTCGCCTCGCGAAGCATCGCGGATGGATCCACAACAACGCTGGTTGTTGGAAACCGCCTGGGAAGCGATCGAGGATTCGGGCATTGCCCCTGGCAAACTCAAAGGGACGCAAACCAGCGTCTTCGTCGGCGTTGCAAGCCACGACTTCGCCAGCATCCAGATGTCCGAAGACGTAAGCGCCGACGTGCACACCAACAGCGGTTGCACGTTGAGTATCGCATCGAACCGCGTCTCCTATCTGCTCGATTTAAAAGGCCCCAGCGTTTCGGTCGACACCGCCTGTTCGTCGGCGCTGGTGGCGGTCAGTTTAGCCTGCGAGAGTATCTGGTCGGGGAAAGCGACCGGTGCGTTGGCGGGGGGCGTCAACTCGATCCTCACCCCGCATGCGACGATGGGCTTCAGCCGCGCATCGATGCTCTCCCCCGACGGGCAATGCTTTGCGTTTGATGCGCGCGCCAATGGCTACGTCCGTGGCGAAGGCGCTGGCATGGTTTACATCAAGCCGCTTCGCCAAGCGATCGCCGATGGCGATTCGGTCTACGCGGTGATTCGGGGCGCCGTGGTCAATCAAGATGGACACACATCGTCGATGACGGTCCCCGGCGTCGATGGACAATCGGCGATGTTACGGCAGGCGTATCAAGAAGCGGGCTTAGCCCCCAGCCGAGTCGCCTACATGGAAGCGCACGGCACCGGCACCTCGGTCGGTGACCCGATCGAACTTGCCGCGTTGGGCAGCGTCTTATCGCAAGGCCGCCCTGTCGACCAACCCTGCCTGCTGGGATCGGTCAAAACGAACATCGGTCACTTGGAAGCCGGTTCGGGAATCGCGGGTTTGATCAAAGCCGCGTTGGTGTTGCACAAGGATCAAGTGCCACCGAATCAAAACTTCCAAACCCCCAACCCCAACATTCCATTCGACAAACTGCAGTTGCAAGTTGCAACCGATTTGCAACCGCTTCCGCACTACGATTCGCAGCAGCCGGTCGCGGCGGTCAATTCGTTTGGCTTCGGTGGAACCAATTCACACGTCATCCTGGAAGCGGCCCCGCAGAATGTTTCATCCGCGAAGCCTCGCCAGCGTCTGCAATCGCAAACCGCGATCGCGTCACTCACCAACAAACCTAAAGAGAATGGGGCGAGCAACGGCGCTGCCAATGGTGCGACCAACGGAGCCCCGGATCACGCCGCGCCCGAACGGGCCCAGCGGCCGTGCCTGCTGCCGATTTCGGCTCGCGATGAGGTCGCGTTGAAGAGCTATGTCGCTTCGTTTATCGACTTGCTGGACAGTCCAGAGGTTCCGCTGCGAGACGTTTGTTACTCAGCTGGCGCACGCAAGGAACAGCACCCAGATCGTTTGGTGTTCACCGGCGCGGACCGCGAAACGATGCAACAACGAATGCGAGATTGGCTGGAAGATCCAAGCCAAGCCAGCGGATTTGTGCACGCCAAAGCAACCGGCGAACACGATAAACCGGTGTTTGTATTCACAGGGCAAGGTGCGCAATGGTGGGGCATGGGCCGCGAACTGCTTGCGCGTGAACCGATCTTCCGGGCGATGATCCAACGCATCGATGCGCTGTTGCAACCACTGGCCGGTTGGTCGTTGTTGACCGAAATGCAACGCGATGAAGCCGATTCGAAGATCAATCAAACCGCGATTGCTCAGCCCGCGATCTTCGCGTTGCAAGTAGCACTTGTCGAGCTTTGGAAATCTTGGGGCGTCACCCCGTCGAAGGTCGTTGGTCACAGTGTCGGCGAAGTCGCGGCGGCTTATTGCGCCGGAGTCTATAGCCTTGCCGACGCGGTCAAAGTGATCTATCACCGCAGCCGTTTGCAAGACACGATGGCGGGCACCGGTCGGATGCTGGCCGTTGGAATCTCCGCTGCTGAAGCGCGGCAATGGATCGGGGATCGATATGACCGCGTCCAAGTTGCGGCGATCAACAGCTCCCACTTAGTTACGTTGGCCGGCGATACCGAACCGCTGGAGGAGATCGCCGAAGAGCTGGAAAAGACAGGAAAATTCTTGCGGTGGTTGCGTGTCAATTACGCCTTCCACACGCATCAAATGGAACCGATCAAGGAAGAACTGCTGCAGTCGCTGGCAGACATCCAGCCTCGTCCGGCCAAGCTCCCTCTCGTTTCGACCGTCACGGCCAGCGAATTGTCGGGCGAGTTGCTAGACGCGCATTACTGGTGGCGGAACGTTCGCTACCCCGTCCTGTTCAGCACCGCGATCAATCATATGATCGCCGCGGGCGCCGATTCGTTCCTGGAAATTGGTCCCCATCCCGCGCTAATGAGCTCGCTGAATCAATGTTTAGCCGACCAAGGCAAGCAGGGAACGATCTTCCATTCGTTGAGTCGCAAGACCGACGAATCGGAACAACTGCTGAGCAACGTGGCCGGTTTGCATTGTTCCGGGATGGCGATCGATTGGGCCGCCGTCAATCAAACCCCGGGGCACTTGGTAAAACTGCCGCGCTACCCGTGGCATCACACCCGGAATTGGCTGAGCCCCGACGACATGAATCTGCTTTGGCTGCAGACCGATGTCCATCCGCTGTTGGGCCGTCGCGTGATCGCTCCCGAACCGACCTGGGAATCCGCGCTCGATCTCAACGTCTTCGACTACTTGTCGGACCATTCGTTCTGGGGATCGGTGGTATTCCCCGGCGCCGGATATTGCGAAATTGGTTTGGCATTGGCCCGCCATCTGTTCCCCGACGAGGCTTACGTCGTCGAAAACGTCGACATCAAAGACGCCTTGTTTGTCTCCGCCGAACGGATTCCTCGTGTGCGTGTCGTGTTCCACGAGAAGGACCGCAGCTATGGCGTCTACAGTTCGACAGGGCGTCGCGAAGACTGGAAACTGCATGCCGAAGGCCGACTGACGTTGTTGTCCGCGCCGCAGCCAGCAGCTGTCGATTTGCAGCAGTTGCGGGCGGCATTGCCCAACCAGATGGAACACGAACAATATTATGGGGAGTTCGCCGAAGCAGGTTACGAATTTGGACCGCTGTTCCGACACATCCATCATGTGTGGCGTGATACCGGAGAAGCCTTGGCCGAAGTGATCGTGCCCGCGGGGATCGAGCAAACGGTCGACCAATACCATATCCATCCAGCGGTCTTGGACGCCTGCTTCCACATTTTTAAGGGCGTTCAGACACTGTCGCCCGAAAAGCAGGCAGCCGACTATTTTTATCTGCCTCAGTACATTGGCCGCGTGCGGATGTATTGCGAAAATCCGCCCACGCGATTCTGGGCACACGCTCAACAGATCGCAGACGATGGCAAGAGCTTGCAGGCGGACATCTTCGTTTACGACGACGAAGGGAATCGGATCGCCGACATTTTGGGCTTCCGCGCCGATCTCGCCGAACAGAAGAAATCGGCCGATGCGATCGAAAACGGATATTACCAGTTCCATTGGCAACCGGCAGCATCGGACGACGGCGATGCGGGAACCTCCGAATCGCTTGAAGGCGAAACGGAGTCGATCGACGCGGCTCCCATCGCGGCAGCCCCAGCGACAACCACCACTCCGGCGACCTACCTGGTCTTCATCGATCAACAAGGTGTCGGCGAGACGCTTTGCCAATCCTTAACCGCTGAAGGACATCAAGCGGTTGCGGTTCGAGCGGGTGACGAGTTCGCTAAGCAAAGTGCGGAACAATTCACCATCCGCCCCGAATCGGTCGACGACATGCGTCGGATCATGGCCGATACCGAGGTCCGGATCGACGACTTGGCAGGGATCGTGCACTGTTGGTCCTTGGACCATCCTGCGGCCGATAAACTACAGGCCTCCGACTTGCAGGCCGCGCAAGCAACCGGATCGCTGCACGCGTTACGTTTAGTCCACCTATTGGAAGGTCGTCCGTTCGCACAACCTCCACGCGTCCGCTTCGTGACTCGCGGAGCGCAAAGCATTCTTGATAGCGACACCTGTGTCCACCTCGCCTCTTCACCGATCGTTGGGTTCACACGCGTTGCCAACAACGAACATCCAGGATTCCGCTGGACAGTGATCGACCTGGATCCTGCCGGCTCGACTTCCGAACACGACGCGTTGCGGCATGAAGTGACGGCAGGCGATGCCGAACTGGAAATTGCCTACCGCAATGGAACCCGCTTCGTCAATCGTTTGTCGCGGGTACCATTGGATGACCTGCGAAAACGAACACGCGATGCATTCCAACCCGATGGCAAGGCAGCGTACCGATTGCAGACCGAAAAGCCGGGCATCTTGACGAACCTGTCGTTAAACGAAACCAGTCGCCGCGCACCTGGTGCTGGCGAAATTGAGGTCGAAATGAAAGCCGGGGGGATTAACTTCCGCGACGTCATGAAGGCGTTGGGAATGTACCCCGGCAACCCGATCGACCTGCTGTGGTTCGGCGACGATTTCGCGGGAACCGTGACTCGCGTTGGCGAGGGAGTGACCGATCTGAAAGTGGGCGACTCGGTGGCCGGAATGGCTCCCTATTCGTTCCGTTCGTTCTCGACGATCGATCGTCGATTGTGCTTCAAGATGCCCGAACATCTTTCATTTCAAGAAGCAGCGACCCTCTCAACGGTCTTCCTGACGGCACAGTACGCGATCTGCGGATTGGCTCACATGCAAGCGGGCGAAAGCATCTTGATCCATGCCGGCACCGGTGGCGTGGGACAGGCAGCCATCCAGATTGCGCAGCACCTGGGCCTGGAGATCTTCGCAACCGCGGGAACGCCAGAAAAACGGCAACTCTTACGCGACATGGGCGTCCCTCACGTGATGGATTCGCGTTCGTTGGACTTTGCCGACGAAGTGATGGCGATCACTAAGGGGCGCGGTGTCGACGCGGTTTTGAATTCGTTGGCCGGCGACTTTATTCCTAAGAATTTCTCCGTGCTGGCGCCGTTTGGACGCTTCCTAGAGATTGGCAAGATCGATGTCTACGGAAATTCCAAAATTGGTCTACAAGCACTACGGAACAACATCTCCTACTTCGTGATCGATTTGGCCCAGCATCTGGAGCACCGGCCAGCATTTATCGCGTCGCTGTTTGCAGAGCTGTCTGAACGATTCGAAGCACGCGATTTCCGACCATTGCCGCATACGGTCTTCCCGATCAACGAAGTGGTCGACGCCTTCCGCTACATGGCGCAAGGGAAACACATCGGCAAGAACGTGCTTTCGTTCGAAGTCGATCAATTAGCGATCGGTCCATGCACCGAAGACGCGAACCTGTTCCGCCAGGAAGCGAGTTACCTAATCGTTGGTGGTGCCAGCGGATTTGGACTCGAACATGCGAAATTCATGGCCCAACATGGGGCCCGACATCTGGTCTTGATGAGTCGCAGTGGGGCCCGCGATGAAGCGGCGATCGCGGACATCGAAAAACTGCGAGCGTCGGGCATCGAGGTTGTCGACGCCCGAGGCGACGTGACTTCTCCCGAAGATGTTCAACGCGTCGTCGACGAAATCACCGCCACGCTACCTCCGCTGCGTGGCGTGATACACAGCGCGATGGTTTTGGACGATGAATTCATTGTTGAACTGAACGACGAACGATTCAATAAAGTCATGAATCCGAAGTTGCTGGGCGCGTGGAACCTGCATCAAGCGACGCTCGACGCCCCGCTGGAACATTTCGTTTGCTTCTCATCGTTCTCGAATATCGTCGGTGGTGCGAAGCAATCGAACTACAACGCCGGCAATTGTTTCCTCGACGCATTGGCACACTATCGCAACGCATTGGGGTTGCCCGCGCTGACGTACAACTGGACCGCATTGTCGGGAGCCGGTTTTGTCGACCGCAACGAGAAGACCGCGCTCTATCTGGACAAGATCGGAATGAAAGCGTTCAGCATGGACGAGGCGTTCCGCGTCTATCGTCAAATGTTGTCGCGAAACCCGGTTCAACTGGGAGCCTGCCGCGCCGATTGGGCAGCCCTGGCTCGTTTCAGTCCGATGGTCGCCACCGCGCCGACGTTTGCCGAAGTGATCGGTGATCAAAGCGATAGTGGATCTGGCAGCATGCTGGGCCCGCGGATTATCGCTGCGTCGCCGCAAGAACAGATTGCGCTCGTCGAAAACTTGATCGCCGACCAGGTCGCGGATGTGTTTGGCATCGAAGCGAAGCAAGTCGACCGTGAAGCGTCGCTGACCACCCTGGGACTCGACTCGTTGATGGCAATCGATCTGATGAATCGGATCGAAACCGAACTGGGCGTGACCATAGCAATGGGAAGCGTGCTTGGCGGTTCAAGCATCAAAGACTTCTCCAAAGTGGTACTGCGTCAGTTGCTCGAATCGGCCAACGTTTCCGAATCCAACGGAACCGGTGAAGCGGCGGAAGTTTCGAACAACGTGCCGTTGGAAGTCCTGGCACATCGCGAGGATACGTTTGCATTGACCGCCGAGCAGTTTGTCGCGTTGCAACCGATGGACGAATACAGCTCGCAACATGTCGTTTCCATCGCAAAGGTTTCAAGCCACTTGGATCCTAACGCGATCATCCAATTATTCGATGATTTGCGATCGCGGCATCCAATGCTACGTGCTCGCTTCCATCCTCGTGACGGACGTCTTGTGCAAAGCTACGGTGCTAACGACGGACCAAACTGCTGCGTGACGGTCCACGACTCGCACGTTGCCAGCGATATTCAAGGCCGTTTAAAGGAATGCGTCGATCACCCGTTTGATCTGCAATCGGGTCCTTGTGTGCGAGTCGATCTTTTCCCTATCAGCCGACACGAGACGATCCTTGCGATCACCGCGCATCAAGCCGTTGCGGATTCGCAATCGCTGACGATTGTGATGCGGGAATTGCTGACACATTACACCTTGCAACAGCAGGGTGAATCGCTCCCTGCCGCGGCGACAAGTGTGACCTTTGAAGACTTTGCCGCTTGGCAAGCGAAATGGCTTTCGGGCGATCGCGCCGAACATACGCGGAACTACTGGAACACGCTTTTAAAGGAAGCGTCATGGGACTTTGCGTTGCCTGCCGATCACGATTGCAACGATCGCGCCGCGAGGCATGCAACGGCAGGTTTCACCCTTCCACCGGACTTGTCACAGCAATTGGTGACCTTGGCGGCCGAACAGGACGTACCGCAAGAACGCGTGTTGCTGACCGCGTTTCAGATCCTATTGCACCGCTACGCCAACCGTTCCGATATCGTTTTGGAACTTGCGATGCACGGTCGACGACACGCTGAACTGCGGAACGTGGTGGGACCGTTTGCAACCTCGGTTCCGGTACGCAGCCAAACCGGTGACGACCCCACGTTTGTGGAGTTGTTGACACGCAATCAGACGGCGCAAATGGCCGCCGATGAACACTACCCCATCTCGCTCGCGCTGCTGCAGCAGGATGCTGGTGTCGAACCGATCCACAACGCGTTGGGGGTTGGTTTTTCAATGAACGAGATCCCAGGTGAAGATGCCGCAGGGCTCACCGCGTTGGGTCTGGGAGTTGCCGGCGTGGTCGCCAACGTGGCGGAGAACTCATTGCAGTCGATCGACTTTGAACACGCTCAATCGGCCAACGCGCTCTGCCTGCGTTTGCAGTTCGCCAATGGGACCTTGATTGGTGGCTGGGAATTCGACGCCACCCGATATAGCGACGAAACGATCGCAGGTCTGCACGAACTCTTCCAGCAACTGTTGGAAGAAGTGGTCCAGCAGCCCAATCGACGCGTTGCCGATTTCCGGTGCTTGGCGACGGTTCCGAGTGGTTCAACCGAGTCGCCTTCGGCGCCGTCGAAGGCGAGTCTATTGAGTCGCGCGGGGCGCGAAGCCATCGATGTCGATTTCGCCAAAGAAGCGATGCTCGATCCATCGATTGTTCCGCCAACCGACGCTAAATACGAATTTGCAGCCCCCCGTGCGGTCCTGCTGACCGGAGCGACCGGTTTTGTAGGGGCGTTTGTGTTGGAGCAATTATTGTTGCAGACCGACGCCACGGTCTATTGCTTGGTTCGCGCCAAGGATCGCGAACGCGCTGCGACACGACTTCAAGACAATCTTCGAAAATATGATTTGGTGCTTCCGGAGTTCGATGCGCGCGTCATCCCGGTTTGCGGTGACTTTTCCAAGCCACTCCTCGGGATGTCGCAGTCGCAGTTTGATGAATTGGCCGAGGTGCTCGACGGGATCTACCATAACGGTGCCGACGTCAATTTGGGCGCACCTTACGCTCAATTGAAAAACACCAACGTTTTGGGAACTCAAGAAGTTTTGCGACTCGCCGCGCAATCCCGATTGAAACCGGTTCACTTTGTCTCGACCTTCACGGTGATGGCCAGTGAAGCAACACGCGGAGAAACGGTGAACGAGAACGATCCGTTGCCGCCACCCGAATCCTTGTTGCACGGATACTCGCAGTCCAAGTGGGTTTCCGAAACGATGATCCGCCAGGCGCAAGCCCGCGGTATTCCGGCGGCCATTTACCGTCCTGGACACGTCACCGGACACAGCGAGACCGGGGCGTCGAACATCGACGACCTGCTGCATACGATCATGTTGACATGTTGGCGGATGGGATCGGCTCCACTGCGTTCCGGAGAACTGGACATGACGCCGGTCGATTACGTTGCCAACGCAATCGTAGGCATCTCGCAGCAACCCGAATCGCTAGGTGGAGTCTTCCACCTGACGAACCCCAACCCATTGAACTACAGGTACCTCGTCGAATGGATGCAACGCGACGGGACAGGAATCCGTCCGGTTCCCTACGATCAATGGCGTTCGGAACTATTGGCGTTGACCGCGCGCGTCCCAATGGAAACCATGCAAACGTTGGTCAAGACAATGGTTCCCGACGCGGCAGATAACAACGGCGTTGCACCGGCATTGCATCCCAAATACGACTGCCGAATCACGTTACGGATGCTGAGTCAGTTGGAAATCCGCTGTGCCGAGGTCGATACACGACTGTTGAATTTGTATCTGGAATGCCTCAAGCGAACCGGTGCTTTCCCGTCGCTCGAATCCGATCCGGCCAATAGCGTTCAATAGGCGAATCCCGTGACAACAGAAACGACAGCGTTTCACTATCGCATTTTCAATGCGACAACCGAGGTTCCTGAAAATGAATGGAACTCGGTCCAGCAGTGCGTCGGTGATACATTCTCCGACCTTCGTTTCATCCGCGTTGTGGAATCGACAATGGCGGCCGACACCTGTTGTTGGCCGGTTATCTTCTACGATGGAGACCGTCCCGTTGCGATCTCGTGCATCACGCGTTACCGCGCCGATGCGGGAATTTTGACCGAAGGGATCGTCCAGAAACTCATTGGAACCGTGCGAGAATTCCTACCATCGTTTCTGCATTTGAAGATCGTGTTTGCCGGATTGCCAATTTCCGCGGGACAACGGGGGCTGCTGATTCTTCAGGACACCGATCACGAGGCGGTGGTCCAGATGATGGATTGTGCGTTGCAAGACATTGCGGGTCGCGAGTCCGCCGCGCTGATCGTTCTGAAGGAGTTCGAAAATTCGGACTCCTCATGGACGGATCAATTCAGTCGCGAACTCCGCTATCACAAAGCGGACAGCCTACCGATGAACCGTTTGGAACCCGCGTTTGAAAGCTTCGATGCCTATCTGGCTGCTCGTAGCGCCCGAAGCCGTTCCAGCATTCGGCAATCATTGCGGAAGCTCCGCGAGGCGGGTTGTCACGTAGTCCAGATTCCGGGAGGCCCCGAGGCGATCGAACGCTTCACCGACGAAGCGCATCGTTTGTACCTAGAGGTTCGAGAAAAATCCCCGGCAAAACTGGAAACAGCCCCCGTGGCGTTCTTCCACGAACTGTCGCGACAAATGGGGGATTCAGCGCATTTCACGTTTATATACCAAGCCGAACGGATCGTGGGCGTCTCGTGTTCTCTGAAATATGGAAATTCTTATCAACTTTTGTTCTGTGGTATCGACTACGCTATTAACGATCAGGCACACTTGTATTTCAACGTCATGTTTGCCGACATGGATTATGGCCTTCGTCAAAACGTAGCTCGGATCAATTTTGGCCAGACTTCGGACTCCTTCAAGGTAAGGCTCGGCTGCAAACAGGTGCCGCTAAACATTTATGTTAAGGGGAGACGTATCTTCCGGCCTTTACTTTGGTTGATCCGCCCCTTTGTCTTACCCCCCATAGCGCTGCTGCCTCCGATCGAAACCTTCAGCAAGAAGCGGCCCAACGCAAGTAAACAGACACCGAGGGATCAACCGCGCTCAGGGAACAAACTCTCTCCGCGCGAACAAAATTCGCCGAGAGACCAACGCCCGCGAGACCAAAAGTCCCATCAAAGCAAAGATCTCTCATTCAACAATTGCCCCAGCGATCATCCTTGAGAAAACTTGCTTCAATCGGAAGTCAACCTAAAACACCACAACTCGCAAGAGTTGTATCGGACGATTTGCAATGAGTTCTCTAACATCGCCTCGGAGCAGTGCCCCTGTTGCCCCAATCCCACGAAAGACCGTCGAACCACGAGACGATCTGTTTCGTTTTTTAAGACAGCACGGCAAACGTTGCCTTGGATACTCCAGTCTTCAGCCAGGCTTGGAATATTTCATCGACGACGAAATGGGTTACATCGCATTCCAGAGCTTCCGCCATCCGTTGTTGGCAGTCACGGGCCGCAAAATTGTCGTTTCGAATCCCATCTGTGCTCCCGCTAACTATCAGGCGTTGACACAACGTTTTTTGGCACAACACCCTAAGGCGATCTTCCTGCAGATCGACCATGATTACGCAACGGTGTTGGCATCGATGGGCTACCAAGTGAATTGTTTTGGTATCGAAACAGAAATACCGCTAGCCGGATTCAACGTGAACGGCAAACACCGTAGCAAACTGCGGCAATGGCGAAACAAATGTGAACGCGAGGAGGTCGTTGTTGAACATTGCAAGATCTCCGATCTCGATCCAAACGAAATCCAATCGCTTTCCAATGCTTGGCTTAAGAATCGCAGCGGTCGAGAATTCACGTTGCTGACCCGACCGTTTCAGGCTTGCGACGAAGAGGATGTCTTTTTCCTAACCGCGCGACAACACGGCAAACTGATCGGCATGACAAGTTTCGATCCGATTTACGATGCTGGAAAGGTATCTGCCTACTACCACAACATCGACAGGATTGCTTCCGACGCCCCTAATGGCACGAGCGCTTTTTGTATTTTAGAAGCAATCAAGTTGTTTGCATTGGAAGAGATCCAATACGTCACACTCGGCTTCTCACCGCTTTATGATCTCCAAGAAGTCTTTCCCCACAGTCGCATCACGAACTTTTCTCTTCGTTTTGCGTACGATCACTTAAATTTCTTGTATCCGTTCCAAGGCAATGCGTCTCACAAGAAGAAGTTTGGCGGGGATTCCAAGCCCGTCTACGTCAGCTGCACCCAGGGGAATTCAGTCCGGGAACTATTGTCGATCATCAAGACGTTGAAGCTATTCTAGCCCTGGTCGATGGCGCGCATCCATCCTCGACATGGATCAACTCCTGGATCGGTGCACACGTGCACACCAGAGAGATCATTTTCCCGCAGCGTTTAAGGTGCAATCGGTAATACCGGACCTTCAGCAACCTTTCTTCCCCGACACAGAGAACGCCACGTTTTCCTAGGCCTCCGAGTGTTCTATGAATGAGTAGTGGCACAGTGCGCATTGTCATCATTGCGCGCGACAAGTCATGACGCATTCCACAGCAACTCATTCCGAAGGCACCCTGACATGGCAACGACGACAAAACAGTACCGTTTATTGACACGCAGCGACTTCGATGGGCTGGTGTGTGCAATCCTGCTCAAAGAGTTAGGGATTTTGGGCGAAATCAAATTTGTCCATCCTAAAGACGTCCAGGACGGGATCGTCGATGTCACCGAAAACGATATTTTGACGAACCTACCCTACGTTAAAGGGTGCCATCGGTGCTTTGATCATCACACCAGTGAAATCACGCGAAACGAGGATTTAGAAAGCGACGACTACATTTTGATTCCTGGGGCCGATTCCGCGGCACGCGTCGTCTACGACTACTACGGCGGCAAGCAACGCTTTCCCGAAATTGGCGAAGACATGATGCAGGCGGTCGACAAAGCCGATTCGGCAAAATTTGATCTCGAGGAGGTTTTGAATCCGAGCGGTTGGGGACTCCTGTCGTTCCTGATGGATGCCCGTACCGGGCTTGGACGATTCCACGACTTCCGGATATCAAACTATCAATTGATGATGGATTTGATCGATTGTTGCAAAAGCTATTCAATCGACCAAATCCTTGCGCTTCCCGATGTCCAAGAGCGAATCACCATTTACCGCGCGCATGAATCGCAAGCGAAGAAGCAGATCCGACGATGTTCGACCGTCTATGGAAATCTCGTCGTCTTGGATCTCCGCGATGAAAAGACGATCTATGCGACCAACCGCTTTACGATCTATTCGCTGTTTCCCGAGTGCAATATTTCGATGCACGTGCTGTGGGGAAAGATGCAGCAGAATACTGTCTTTACGATCGGCAAGTCGATCTTCGACCGCAGCTGCAGCACCGATGTTGGCGAGCTGTGCCTGAAGTACAACGGCGGCGGGCACACCGCTGCCGGAACCTGCCAGGTCGCTCACGATGACGCCGCTCGCGTGCTAGAGGAATTGATCTGCCAGATCAACGAAGATGCGGCAATCGCGACGTCGGTTGTTTAGGAGAGGTTGAGTTGTTGCTTGCTGCTTTGGTGGCGTGGACCGTTTGTTGGTCTACGAAGCTATTGAAAAAAGGCGCTCGGCGGAGTCGAGTGGCCACCCGTGCAAACTCAGCCGCCGGTGGGCAGTTCGCGGATTCGCAGATCGCGCCAGCGGACTTCCAGCGGCGGAGTGCCGTTGGGGACGCTGTGGACTTGCAAGCCGATGAAGCCGGTTGCGGGTGAGTTCTCGTCCAACAGATCTTCGACTTTGCGGCCGTTGACCCACGTCTGAATTCGCGGTCCAACGACACGGATTACAAATCGATTCCACTGGCCGTTGATCATCACGTCGTCGATGATTCGATTTTCGCTCAGCCAACCGCGGCCGGTCCCTTCGCTGTAGATGTAGCCCGATTCGCACGCGTTGTTCGGATCGTCCGACAACGCTTCGATCTCGATCTGAGGCCCGCAAACGCGTCCGCCGTTGACATCCTTCTTGCTGAACGAGCGAACCTGGACGCCGGAGTTCAATTTGTCGTCCAGCAGGACTTCAAACGTCAGTTCGAAATCGGCGTATTCCTTTTCGGTGCACAGCAGCGACGTCGGGCTGCCAACAACCGACCGGCCGACGATCTGCCCACCGTCATTGTGGTAGGTTGCGGTTCCGTTGCGCGGCACCCAGCCGAGCAGACCGACGAGTTCAACCATCGGTTTCCAGCCGGCGGAGCTGATGTCGGGGGAGGCGATCCGCAGATCGCTGCCACTGTTTTGGCCCGGCCGACTGCCCGTCCCCGCACTACTCAACTGGCGCGGAAGAAGACAGCTTGTGATTGCGATCGCAGCAATCGTGAGTAATCGCCAGCCAAACATAAACGATCCGCTCCAAAGTTGCCGACTCAGCGGTCGACGAATTAAGTTTGTCCTGTCATCTTAAAGGATCGCTGCGGGCGATGCCCACACAATCGTTGATCCAATTTCAGGGCAACGCTGTGTTCCAGTTTGATGTATCCGCCAGCACGCGCTAGCGTCCGACCAATTTGCCTCAGCACAAACACGAAAAAGCCCTGTTGTTCCAATGTTGCGGAATCGCGAAACTCAATCAATTGAGATTGGGCAAGCTAGTGCAGGAAAATAAGATTTCATTCCACTCGCTCCGCAATCCGGCCGGCATCGGCCCCCTCCATAATACTCTACTTTGAAATTGCAGACATAGGAAACCATCATGTCTCCACGCGGTGAATATCCGACCACGCGTATGCGACGCGTCCGCCGATTCGATTGGTCGCGACGATTGGTCCGCGAAAACGGACTCACCCCCAACGATTTGATCTGGCCCGTCTTTGTTGTCGATGGAGAGAACGTCCGCCAGCCGATCGCTTCGATGCCGGGAGTCGAACGGTTGTCGATCGACCTGTTGGTCCAAAGTGCTGCCGAGGCGGTCGAGCTGGGCATCCCCGCGATCGCTCTGTTCCCCGTCACCCCATCGGAAAAGAAGACGCCTGGGGCCGAAGAGGCGATCAATCCGGAGAACCTCGTCTGCCGCGCGGTCCGCGCGGTGAAAGCGAAAGTGGGTGATTCACTGGGGATCATCTGCGACGTTGCACTGGATCCCTACAGCAGCCACGGGCACGATGGGCTTTTGAAAGATGGCTACGTCGTCAACGATGAAACGATCGAAGTCTTGTGCCAGCAAGCGATCGTGCAGGCTCAAGCCGGTTGCGATGTGATCGCGCCGAGCGACATGATGGATGGCCGGATCGGCGCGATCCGCAAACATCTCGACCAGGCCAACCTTCACGACACTCAGATCATGTCGTACGCCGCGAAATACGCGTCGGCATTCTATGGTCCGTTCCGCGAAGCTGTCGGTTCGGGCAAGAACCTGGCTGGTGGCGACAAGAAGACCTATCAACAGGATCCGGCCAACACCGACGAAGCACTCCACGAGGTCGCGTTGGATCTAGCCGAAGGAGCGGACATGGTGATGGTCAAACCGGGAATGCCGTATCTGGATGTCGTCCACCGCGTGAAAGATACGTTTTCGGTGCCGACGTTTGCCTATCAGGTGAGTGGCGAATATGCGATGTTATCGGCGGCGATCCAGTGCGGTTGGTTGGCTAGAGAACAGGTCGTCCTCGAGAGTTTGCTCTCCTTTAAACGAGCCGGGGCCGACGGAATCCTGACCTACTTTGCCATCGACGCCGCCCGCTTGATGCAGTGATTGTTTTGCGAGGCAAGTCGACCAGCTCGTGCACCGAAAGCCTTGAATGACCCGCATCCCCGAACTGCGTATCCGCGACCTCAACGCGAAATCGGTCCGCCCCGACGGACAGTTTGTCCTCTATTGGATGATCGCCAACCGGCGGACTCGCTATAACTTTTCGCTGCAACACGCGGCGTCTCTCGCGCAAGAACTCGGCCGGCCGCTGATCGTGCTCGAAGCCTTGCGTTGCGATTACCCCTGTGCCAGCGACCGGCTGCACCGCTTCGTCTTGCAGGGGATGGCCGACAACCGCGCTGCCCTGGCCGATGCCAATCTCCGCTACTACGCCTACGTCGAACCAAGCGTCGGCGAGGGACGAGGACTGCTCCAACAGTTCGCTCGCGACGCTTGTGCGATCGTGACCGATGACTTTCCCTGCTTCTTCATCCCCGCGATGTTGCGGTTGGTCTCGCGGCAGGTCGATGTGGCGATGCAAGCTGTCGATTCCAACGGCCTGTTGCCGATCCGCGCCACCGAAAAAGTCTTTGCCAGAGCGCACGATTTCCGTCGCTTCCTGCAAAAGAATCTCAAGCCGCATCTGAGCGAGATGCCCAAGCTGGCGCCGCTGCAAGGCTTCCGATTGTCCCCACCGCCACCGATCCCCGACGCGATTCTTGAGCGTTGGCCCGAAGCGACCGATACGATGCTGGAAGCGTCGCCGGAACAGTTGTCCGCGCTGCCGATCGATCACGAGGTCGGACCGGCCGCGTTCGACGGAGGTTCTGCCGCCGCCGCGGCGACGCTCGATTCATTCATCTCGCAACGCTTGCCGCGATACGGTGAGGATCGCAACCAACCCGAATCCGACGCGTCCAGCGGTCTCTCCCCCTACCTGCACTTTGGCCAGATCTCGACGCACGATGTCTTTGCCGCCATCGTCGAGCGCGAACAATGGTCTCCCGATCGCTTGGCTGCGAAGGCGAGCGGATCGCGCGAGGGTTGGTGGGGAATGAGCGAAGAGGCGGAGAGCTTTCTGGACGAATTGATCACATGGCGCGAGGTCGGTTTCAATTTTTGCACCCACCGCCGCGACTACGATCGCTACGAATCGCTCCCCGACTGGGCTCAACAAACGCTGGGAGAACACGCCGACGACGAGCGTGAATTCATCTACTCGCTAGAGGAATTCGAAGCTGCGAAAACGCACGACGACCTCTGGAACGCGGCTCAGCGGCAATTGGTTCGCGAGGGGCGGATGCACAATTATTTGCGGATGTTGTGGGGCAAGAAGATTTTGGAATGGACCCCCACACCGCAGGCCGCGTTGCAGGTGATGCTTGAATTGAACAACAAATACGCTGTCGATGGTCGCGATCCGAATTCGTATTCGGGCATCTTTTGGGTCTTGGGGCGTTACGACCGCGCCTGGCAAGAACGGGATGTTTTCGGCAAGATACGTTTTATGAGCAGCGAGAACACGGCGCGGAAACTGAAAGTGAAAAAGTATCTGCAGCAATATGCCGCCGATGCCTCGACCGCTCGCTGATCGAATCACGACGCGTTTTAGAAAGCAGTGCAAATGACGAAACCAGCCGTTGTCCTCTTGTCCGGTGGACTCGATTCCGCCACCTGTCTGGCGATCGCTCGCCGCGATGGCTTCGATCCGCATGCGATCAGTTTCCGTTACGGCCAGCGTCACGAAAACGAACTCGATTGCGCCCGCCGCGTCGCGGATCATCTAGGCGTCGCCAAGCATGTCGTCGTCGATATCAACTTGGGGCAGTTCGGCGGATCGGCCCTGACCAGCGAGATCGCGGTCCCCAAACACGATTCGATCGATCAGATCGACGATGCGATTCCGGTCACCTATGTCCCCGCCCGCAATACGGTCTTCCTGTCGCTGGCCCTTGCCTGGGCCGAAACGCTCGACGCCCGCGACATCTACATCGGCGTCAACGCATTGGACTACAGCGGCTATCCCGATTGTCGCCCCGCGTTTATCGAACAGTTCCAGCGGCTGGCCAACTTGGCGACCAAAGTTGGCGTCGAATCCGCGGACGACGCGATCAAGATCCATGCGCCGCTGATCGATTTGACCAAAGCAGAGATCATCGCCCAGGGACTTAAGTTAGGCGTCGACTACGGCCTGACGCTCAGCTGTTACGATCCCGCCGACGGCCAGCCCTGCGGCCACTGCGACGCCTGCCTGCTGCGCAACAAAGGCTTTGCCGAAAACGACCTCACCGACCCCAGCCTCGCTGGCTAAACGCTCGCTCATCGCCCCCTTCAGCTTCGCCGCGTGAAGCACTGATGACTTCACCCTCCCCCAAACGAAGTTTGGCAGGGGAGGGTCGAACGAACTAAGCGAAGTTCGGGGAGGGGCAACACGCGGCAAATCCGAGTCGGTCCAACCTTGTGGTAGGCCCTCCCCGGAAAACTCGCTAAACGCTTGTTTCCCGACCCTCCCTGCTTCGCCGTGCGGGTGAAGATTCCTAACACTTCACCCGCCCCCCCAAACGAAGTTTGGTAGGGGAGGGGCGAACGAGCGAAGTGAAGTTCGGGGAGGGGCGACGCGCGACAAATCCGGGCCGGTGCAACCTTGTGGTGGGCCCTCCCCGGAAAACTCGCTAAACGCTTGTTTTTCGACCCTCCCTGCTTCGCCGGGCGGGTGAAGATTCGTAACGCTTCACCCTCCCCCAAACGAAGTTTGGTAGGGGAGGGTCGAACGAGCGAAGCGAAGTTCGGGGAGGGGCGACGCGCGGCAAATCCGGGCCGGCCCAACCTTGTGGTAGGCCCTCCCCGAAAAACTCGCTAAACGCTTGTTTTCCGACCCCCTCTGCTTCGCCGGGCGGGTGAAGATTCGTAACGCTTCACCCTCCCCCAAACGAAGTTTGGTAGGGGAGGGTCGAACGAGCGAAGCCAAGTTCGGGGAGGGGCGACGCGCGGCAAATCCGAGTCGGTCTAACCTCGTGGTAGGACCTCCCCGAAAAACTCGCTAAACGCTTGCTTTTTGCCCCCCCTGCTTAGCCGGGCGGGTGAAGTTTCCTAACACTTCACCCTCCCCCAAACGAAGTTTGGTAGGGGAGGGTCGAACGAGCGAAGCGAAGTTCGGGGAGGGGCGGCACGCGGCAAATCCAGGCCGGTCTAACCTCGTGGTAGGCCCTCCCCGGAAAACCCGCTAAACGCTTGTTTCTCGACCCTCCCTGCTTCGCCGGGCGGGTGAAGGTTCCTAACGCTTCACCCTCCCCCAAACGAAGTTTGGTAGGGGAGGGTCGAACGAGCGAAGCGAAGTTCGGGGAGGGGCGGCACGCGGCAAATCCAGGCCGGTCTAACCTCGTGGTAGGCCCTCCCCGGAAAACCCGCTAAACGCTTGTTTCTCGACCCTCCCTGCTTCGCCGGGCGGGTGAAGGTTCCTAACACTTCACCCTCCCGCAAACGAATTTGACAGTGGAGGGTCGAACAAGCGAAGCGAAGTTCGGGGAGGGGCGACGCGCGGCAAATCCGGGCCGGCCCAACCTTGTGGTAGGCCCTCCCCAGAAAACTCGCTGGAAGGCTCGTTTTCCGACCCTCCCTGCTTCGCCGGGAGGGTGAAGCCCTGTCACTTCGCTCTCGCAACGAAGTTTGAAAGGGGACGCAAACCAGCGAAGCAAATCAAATTTACGTCGCTTGGCGATCGCGGCGGCGGAAGGATTCGACGAGCATCGAGCCAACCAAAACGACAAACAGGGTGGCCAAGGCGATCGAGAGCGGTCGTTGGACGAGACCGGCGATGTTCCCGTTGGCTGCGGTTAGCGATTGAACCAAGCGTTCTTCCAGCGGTCCGCCCAAGATGATTCCCAACACGACCGGAGCCGTTGGCATTTGCAACCGGACCAAGACAAAACCCAAGATGCCCATCGCCAACATCGTTAAGACATCGAACAGGCTGCCGTTGAGGGCATACGAACCGGTCACGCAAAACGCGACGATCAATGGAAACAGGACCGCTTTGGGAATCTGCACGATCGTCCCGCTGACACGAATCGCCAACAAACCGACAGGCAGCAGGACTAGGTTGGCGAGGATGAACAGCAGGTAGATCGAATAGACCAGCGGCAGTTGTTCGTCGAAAATCTGAGGCCCAGGAGTCAGGTTCTTCATCATCAGAACACCGATCACGATCGCGGTAATCGAATCGCCCGGGATCCCGAAGACGAGTGCCGGGATCCAGCTGCCCGCCAGCGAAGCGTTGTTAGCCGTCGTTGCATCGCCGATCGAATCGAGCGAGCGACGCTGCGATTCGACTTCGCCCTCGTCGCCAGTGACCGTTGGAGCTTTCTGCTGCATCCGCCGCGATGCAGCAAACGCAACCCACGACGCGATGTCACATCCGGCCCCGGGAAGCATCCCAATCAGAACGCCAATCCCTCCGGACCGTAACGTCGACATTTTGCGTCGTCGCAGGCGGTCGCCGATTTCTTGCAAAGTGAGCGCCAGCGAATGCGTGGATCGTTGCAACGCCGACTCGACTGGCGGACGTGGCTTGGCGGGCGCCGCACCGTCGACAAGGTTCAGCAACACTTCGGACATTCCAAACAGTCCGATCATCGCAGGGATAAAGGAGATCCCGGAATAGAGCGAAGCGATCCCCAGCGTGAAGCGAGGTTCTTGATGCGCCGCACTCAGCCCGATCGTCGAAAAGAACAAACCCAGCAACAGGCTTAAAACCGCTTTGCTGCGAGGCCCCTCGGCGACGATCACCGCACACGTCAGTCCGATTAGGAACAACCAAAAGTACTCGGTGACGGAGAACCAACCCGCGGCTTGAGCGAGCCAGCCGCCAAGCATCATCATCGCGATCGCCCCAAAGATTCCGCCGATCACGCTGCAGACCAGTCCCAAACGCAAGACGCGTTGCGCTTCGCCGCGACGCGTAAATGCGTAAGCGTCGTCGACATAAGCGGCCGACGCGGGGGTGCCGGGAATCCGCAGCAGCACCGTCGGAAGATCGCCGGCGAAGATCGCACAGGCGGCCATCGTAATGATCGCCGCAATCGCCGCGATCGGATCCAACCAATAGGCCATCGGCACAAACAACGCCACCGCCATCGTTGCCGTCAGTCCAGGGATCGCGCCGACAAACACGCCGTACAACGCAGCAGCGATCACGATCAACCAGACATCGCCGCGGGCAAAGACTTGCGCCGCGGCTTCGGTGAATGCTCCGATATCTACCACCCCAGCCACCCCCAGGGCAACGGAACGCCCAACGTCCGAGCGAACAATTGATACAGCAGTGGTGCGGCCAACAGCGTCACTGCGACGGTCTGCCGCCGCGTCGCACCAAAGACGATCGCAAGCAGCCACATCAACACAGCGGTCGCCAACACATAACCAATCGTTTCACAGGTCGCGACAAAAGCGATCACCGCCAAGATCACAACGACCGGGCGAATCCAACGCGATGGCGAACTGTCGTCGCTTTCCTCCGCCACCGACGGTTCGGTTGCAACCGCGGCTTGGCTGCGGCAAGCCGGCACGACAAAGATCAGCCCTAGAATCCCCAAGCAGATCGGAAAGAAATAGGGACGGACCACCGCTGTTTGCGATTGGACAAACGCGGGGCTGCCGAGCGTCTCGGCAAATTGTCGATCCGATCGACTCAAGAACTCCGTAAACTCCGACGCGTCGGCGATCGACGTCTGAAACCCGCCAGAGTCCATGAACTCCGCGAATTTCGGACTGCGAGAGAGTCTGTCGACCGCAGCTTCCAGCACCGCTACCCGCTCTGGCGGCACGCCGTGCGGGCACAACAGGCCGCGCCAACTGGATAGACTCCAATCGTCTCCTTGCTCGCGAAACGTCGGCACATCGGGAGCCGCGGGGGATCGCTCGTCGGCCATCAGTCCGAGACAGCGGATTTCGCCAGCATCGAGCATCGCACGGGCTTCGGGGATCGAACAGCAGACCAGATCGATGCCGCCGGCCATCAGCTCTTGCAGCGACGGGGCCGCACCGTTGATCGAAATCCAGTTCACCGATTCGCTTGGCAATCCACACTGGGCGACCCAGCCAATCAGAGCTGCATGCCAAATTCCACCCGCTGCGGTGCCGGAAGCGTTCATCGGTTCAGCTCTCTCGGCCAACGCGGCTTCCACATCGGCCAAGCTGTGCCAGTCGGAACGCTTGTGAACGAACAACGCCGCCGGATCGCGGTTCAGCAATCCCAGCGGTTGGTAATCATCGGGGCCGATGGCGCTCAAGCCGCGATGATGCAGCATGTTTAATTCGACCGTCGCCAGGGTCAGCGTGTATCCATCGGGACTGGCCAACGCGCCGCGAGAATGCCCCGTCACGCCGCCACCGCCGGTTGCGTTGACGACGTTCACCGGAACACCCAACTCTTCTTCCAACTGCACCGCCACCTGCCGCGCGATCCGATCGGTGCCACCTCCCGCCGACCAAGGGCAGATCAACGTCAGCGGTCGCGAAGGAAATTCGCGATCGCTGCCACAGCCCACAACAAGACACGAAACCGCAACCAACGCGGCGCAAAAAAAGCGAGCGAGTCGAAAGGTCTCACGTTCCGAAAACAAAAGCTTCAAGGGGGATTTACACCACAGGCCAGCAGCGGATTCACGATTGGCGGCTTCTTCCGTCACCATGTTCTTCACTAGCGATAGAAGACCGGAACGGCCCATTTGCCAAATTTAATCGTCTCCCCTTTGGAGCAATCCTTTTGATACAGCGTGCAGAAATTGGCGGGCGATTTAGGATCGAAGAGTCGGATTTCGGGAACCGCGACCACTCGGAAGCCTTGTTCGATCAGACGCTTCGATTGGGAATCCCGGTTGCGATCGGGGGCCGGTGTGAGAAACCAAACCGTTCCCGCAGTCTCACACGTGACCGTTTTCTCTCCTACCAGCGGCACCTTCAGGAACGAGACCTCCGGCAGGCCGGTTGGCAGTTCCGCCGCGGTATAGCTGCGATCAGTGAAGAGATCGACGCCGCCTACAAAAGGTTGGGCTGCAAACGATCCGCCGGCCCATTGTCCCGGCTTGCTTTTGCTCAACGGCACGCCATCGGGATTAGCTCGCACGGTCACCGGAGGTTTCTCTTTCCCACCGGAGGCTTGGCTGACGACTTGCCGCAGACGAACGTCGCCGCTGACATCGCGTCCGGCAGCGACATCCTGTTCGCGAAAATGAGCCGTCAGGATCTGACGTGCATCGGTGCGACTGAAGTCGTAAACGATATGGATCATCCCGTCGGCGGTCTGCTGGCCATCGGGATACGAGACGCCACCGCGCTCATCCAACAACAACCCTCCGCCCCAACTGGCGCCATCGTCGCTGGAGACAAACGCCATCAAATGCGATCGTCCCGTCCGCCGGTCGACCGGACCGTGTTTTACCAACAACAGATTCCCCGACGCCAATCGACGTACAAAAAAGCGAGCGCTCGGGTGCTGGATCGTCGAAGGTGTCAGTTCGGGCCAGGTCTTGCCGCGATCTTTGGAAACCGATTCCCCGATTCCGTAATTGGTACGGACCAGCATCCACAGCGAACCGTCTTTGCGTTCGACAAACATGTGCTCATCAAACTGGCGGTCTTTCACCGGCACATTGCAGGCACCGCGCAACGCCCACGTTTTCCCTTCGTCTTCCGATACGATCATTCGGGCACTTTCATCGGTCTCTCGCCACGTCGATGCCGGCAACACCCACTCGCCCGAACTCAGCACCGTCGGCTTGCACATCATGATCCCGTCGGTCAACCGCTGCGGTTTGCTCCAGGTCGGGTTTTCGGAATCCGGTTGATCGGTCGAGACACACCAAACGCCGGCGATGCTGCCACCGTGGCCAACCGCTTGAGCCCAGAACACAAACAACCGACCGTCCGGGGCCATCCACAGTTCGGGATCGTAAGCGCGAACCGGACCGCTGCCATCGGGATCGACGATCAACACCTCTTTCCATGTCGCTCCGCCATCGCCGGAGGTGCTGACGGCGACATAGTTGTTGTGGTCCTCGCCCGGCGTGATCCCGGCATACCAGTTCACCCACATCCGCCCGCCCGGCGCGACGGCCAAACTGGGAATGCCTTGAAACGCGCGGTTGGTGACCGCGTGGTCCTTGGGCAACGGAGCTCCTACGTGTGCGGGAGCTTTGAGGAAACTTTCATCGGCTAGGCCAACGCTGCCGAAGCAGACCAGCGTCAACAACAGGGGGAGCGTGCAATGCAAGCAAAGCGTCAAGCGTGTCATGAGGTGATTCATCGGTGGGGGTATTTTTTTGTGGAGAGGCGGGGAAACGCTTGCTGCCGTAATCGTTGGGGTGAGAGCAAACGCCTGTGGTGGGATTTGATGATACACGCAGAGAAAGGACAATTCGAGACCTTGGGACTGGCGGCAATGGCAATTAGATAGACTCAGTTGCCGCTGCTGCGAGAGGGAGTGTCCCGTTGTCGGCTAAACGCTTGATTTTTTAAACCTCCCGGCTCCGCCGAGCGGGTGAAGGCGCGTTGCCTCACCCGCCCCCAAACGCAGTTTGGATGGGGAGGGTCGAACGAGCGAAGCAATGTTCGGGGAGAGGGAGTCGCGCGGCGGTCGTTGATGTTCGAACCGGCGGGCAGGCCCTCCCCGAAAAACGTCGCTGAACGCTCGTTTTCCGACCCTCCCGGCTCCGCCGGGCGGGTGAAGTCGCGTTGCTTCACCCGGCCCCCAAACGCAGTTTGGATGGGGAGGGTCGAACGAGCGAAGCGTCGTTCGGGGAGGGCAGTTTCGCGGCGGTCGCTGATGTTCGAACCGGCGGGCAGGCCCTCCCCGAAAAACATCGCTGAACGCTCGTTTTCCGACCCTCCCGGCTCCGCCGAGCGGGTGAAGACGCGTTGCTTCACCCTCCCCCAAACGCAGTTTGCAGGGAGGGTCGAACGAGCGAAGCAAAGGTCGGGGAGGGGAGTCGCGCGGCAGTCGCTGATGTTCGATACGGCGGGCAGCCCTCCCCGAAAAACGTCGCTGAACGCTCGTTTTCCGACCCTCCCGGCTCCGCCGGGCGGGTGAAGACGCATCGCTTCACCCGCCCCCAAACGCAGTCTGTAGGGGAGGGTCGAACGAGCGAAGCAATGTTCGGGGAGGGGAGTCGCGCGGCAGTCGCTGATGTTCGATACGGCGGGCAGGCCCTCCCCGAAAAACGTCGCTGAACGCTCGTTTTCCAACCCTCCCGGCTCCGCCGAGCGGGTGAAGACGCATCGCTTCACCCGCCCCCAAACGCAGTTTGCAGGGGAGGGTCGAACGAGCGAAGCAATGTTCGGGGAGGGGACTCGCGCGGCAGTCGCTGATGTTCGATCCGGCGGGCAGCCCCTCCCCGAAAAACGTCGCTGAACGCTCGTTTTCCGACCCTCCCGGCTCCGCCGAGCGGGTGAAGTCGCGTTGCTTCACCCTCCCCCAAACGCAGTTTGCAGGGAGGGTCGAACGAGCGAAGCAATGTTCGGGGAGGGGGCGTCGCGCGGCGGTCACACATGTTCGATCCAGCGGGTAAGCCCTCCCCGAAAAACATCGCTGAACGCTCGTTTTCCGTCGCTCCAGGCTTCGTCGGGCGGGCGCAAAAGAAAACCCGCCCGCCAGGCACAAGGTGAACCTGACGGGCGGGAGTTTTATCTCGCTCAGGACCATGCGACTCGGCAGAAGGCAACCTCTTCGTGTTCTCAATAACGAACACCGTTGTCTACCGAATTCGCTATCGGCTGATCAGCCGAAAGGTGATTCGCGAGTGGGGTGGCTGCCTGAGCTGGCAGCCCGCCGGCTGAGCTACGGGTTACCACCCCGTTGGCAAGTACAGCAATATTCCACTTGAACACCTCCCTTCAGATAAACCTGGTTTGGCAGAAGCGGTCCGGGGCCAACCAGAGTGGACCGCTTGATCTGCTCGGAAGTTAATCGTCGCGACGCGTAAATCGCGACCCAACATATTCAGGATTGGCGGGTGGGTTCAAAAAGGCAAATGGAATTTGGGTGGGGGGGCTGAGTGGTCGGCCTGATCGAATCCCCAATGCGTTGCAAGATCGATACTTACGTCGCATTGGTCGCCCAAAAACAATTTCTTACAACCGGCTTGTTCCGTGGCCAGCTGGACTCAGTTTTGTCGCCGAATCACGGAACGTCGATCTCGAACAAGATGATCACCATCACGTCCGACGCGGAGAACGAACTCATCGGTCCGCTGCCACCGCCACCGCTCTTGGGGGCGATATTCCCTTCGAGCTTGACGACCTTGCCCCCTTTTTTATGCAGTCGAGCGATCCACCGATTGATCTCGACCTCCAATTGGTCCAATTCGCTTTCGATGCTTTTGAAGATCTTGACCTGTTGCATTAGTTCCGTCCGGTTCTCGGCGACGCACGACTGGTTAAATTCGATGCGTGGCAGTATCGTCTGTCGCGTGCCCCAGATCAACTCACGAGACCCACGATGCAAGAATCACCAATCGATCGCGACCAATTGGCGGTCGAATATTTGGAACTGCTCCCCTACGAACCCTATCCCGTTCAAGAGGAGGCTTTGCTGGCGTGGTTCTCCGAGCCCCAAGGGGTCCTCGTCGCCGCGCCGACCGGGACCGGCAAGACGCTGATCGCCGAGGCGGCCGTCTACGAAGCCCTGAAGACGGGCAAGCAGATGTATTATACGACGCCGCTGATCGCGCTGACCGATCAGAAGCTGGTCGAGCTGCAGGAGACGGTCGTCCGCTGGGGCTATCCCGCCGAATCGGTGGGGCTTGTCACCGGCAACCGCCGCGTCAATCCCGACGCTCCGATCCTGGTCGTCGTCGCCGAGATCCTGCTGAACCGATTACTCAACCGCGAGGCGTTCGATTTTGCCGACGTCACCTCGGTGGTGATGGATGAATTCCACAGCTTCAACGATTCGCAGCGCGGCATCGTCTGGGAATTGACCCTCGGGATGTTGCCCGAGCATGTGCGGACGCTGCTGTTGAGTGCCACCGTCGGCAACTCGGTCGAGTTCGTTTCGTGGCTGTACCGGTCGCACAACCGCCGGCTGCGCTTGGTGCAGGGGACCGAGCGAAAGATTCCGCTGCAATACTGGTGGGTCGACGATCAATTGATCGGCGAGTTTGCCGAGAAGATCACCGAGGGACCGCCCGAGGTGCGGCGGACGCCATCGCTGATCTTCTGTTTCAATCGCGATCACTGCTGGCTGACCGCCGAACAACTGAAGGGGAAGGGGCTGGTCGACGCGGCGCAAAAGACCGAACTCGCAAACATCCTCAACGCCGAAGATCTCTCCGAAGGTGCCGGCCCGAAGATGAAGCAGATCTTGATGCGAGGCGTCGGCATCCACCACGCGGGGATACTGCCGCGCTACCGTCGTTTGGTGGAGTCGCTGTTCCAGAAGAAGCTGTTGAGCGTTTGCGTCTGCACCGAAACGCTTTCGGCCGGGATCAACCTGCCCGCGCGATCGGTCGTGTTGCCGTCGCTGTTAAAAGGTCCCAAGGGGAAGAAGAAGGTTGTCGAACCGAGTTCGGCGCATCAGATCTTCGGCCGCGCCGGGCGTCCACAGTTCGATACCGAAGGGCATGTCTTCGCCTTGGCTCACGAAGACGACGTGAAGATCTTGCGTTGGAAAGAGAAGTACGATCAGATCCCCGAGGACACCAAAGATCCGGGGCTGATGAAAGCCAAGAAACAGCTGAAGAAAAAGATGCCCAAGCGGCGTCAGGACGAAGCCTATTGGAACCTCACGCAGTTCGAACAGCTGCAGAACGCAGCGCCCGCGAAACTGGCCAGCCGCGGGCAGATGCCGTGGCGTCTGATGGCGTATCTGTTAGGCCATTCGTCCGACATCCAACCGCTGCGAGATTTCGTCGGCCGGCGGTTGATGAACGACAAAGAACTCAAGAATGCTCAGACGCAGCTGAATCGGATGCTGGTCGTGTTGTGGTCGGCCAAATATATCGAACTGGATCCCAAGCCAGCCTACGCCAGCGCCGATGCGCCGCCAAAGAAACAGGCCAGCGACAAACAGTCGGGCGAAAAACCGGAGGCTCCCAAACCGCAAGGACTGTTCGGCGAGATCCTGCAGCAAATGGAATCCGAACCGAAACCGGAGACCGATGCAAAACCAGCCGCTGCCGACGACGGAGCGCCCGATGAAGCGGCGATCGCGCGAGGCTACGACTACGAGAACTACAAACCGCTGACCGCCACGCCAACGCCGACGTTGGAGCTGTTGGTCCGGTTGCGGAGCATCCATCCGCTGTACGGCGTCTACATGGCCGACCACATGCTCAAGGCCGACACCAACGAGAAGCTGTTGGCGTTGGAAAGCGTGTTGGATATCCCCGGCAACGTCGCTCGATCGGTCCGCGTGCCGGGCAAAGACGAGCTGCCGCCGGGGCCGCTGGCAACCGAAGTACTCGATCCGCGGCTGTTGAAGCTGGGACTGGCGACGGCGGAGGAGCTGGGAGCTGGCGGGGATGATGAAGAGGAGGACTCCGGTCCGCGCGGGCGGAAGTATTACGACGAACCACCGGTCCGCGTATTAACGCTCGGCGACAAGCTGTACCGGATGTTCCATTCCGACGTCCCCGGCGTGCACGACGTTCGCGTGAACCCGGTTTGGATCGCGGGAGAGGTCCTCGAATACGGCGACTTCAACAAATACATCCTCGCCAAAAAGCTGCAGAAGCAGGAGGGGATCCTGTTCCGGCACCTGTTGCGTTTGATCATGTTGATCGACGAGATGGCCGAGATCCCGCCACTTGGCAGCACGCCGGAAACCTGGGAAGACATCCTGGACGACATCGCCGATCGGCTGACCGAGATCTGCCGCCGTGTCGATCCCGAGAGCACCGACGAAGCGATCGAAAACGCCACCGTCGGCGACGACCTTCTGCCACCAGTCGTCCGACGCAAAGAGAAGGGCTAAAAGCCACAACGCCGTGTGCCACTGGCTTGCCAGCGGCACACGCCGGCCTGCGCATCCCTGGTCAAGCGGAGCGAGCCCCGCGAGCGAAGTGCAGGCCTGGGGAACGTATCCGCGGCGATCAACCCAAGAACCAACGGTCCGGCAATTTGCCGTCGACCGAATGAACGTTTCCCTCGCTCCAACCCGCAATCTTCCAACGCTCACAGGTCGACTATGACCTTGAACCTTATTCGTGTCCTCACGCTAAGGGGGCGACGAAACGAGAACCGTCGCAAAGATTGACAGCCTCCCGGCAAGACAATACGCTGACGACAGAATCCCCCTAGCAAACTGGTGATTCGATGAATTATCAGGCGTCCGTAGATCGAGACGTAAACCAATGAATCTCTCGGTGAGAAGAGGACAAAGAGACGAATTCCTCGCTGACCGCGACTCTTGTAAACAAGTTATCGCATCGAAGTAAATGTTGTGGCCAATTGTATTGCCGTTCAAGATCACATTCTGGTCGCTTGCAGGGCTCGTCTCGCTATTGACTCTTCTTTCTCCCGTCCTGAAATGGAAACGCGGTAAAACATTCTTGATCGCGTCTTTGCTTGCGTGTCTAGCATTCATTCCTTCCTGTGCTGGCATCATGGCAGTCCTCGATGCCCAACGCTTTGGAGTCTTCAGCTACGGCACCTATTCCGAGGTTCAAGACTTTCGCATCGAACGTTACCTACCGACATCCGCACGCGAGATCACGCTCGACAAATTTGCGATGGGGCATAGGGCGAAATATGCGATCACCAAAACGGAATTGACGTCTTATCTGGATACGCTATGGCTCAAGGCTGGTCGATACTCCGCTATCTCACGCGAAGAACTTGATGACGGCTCTTCAGTTCCGTTCGACCAGATTGCACACGACTTCGACGGACTCAACTGGCCCAAACTTTCAACCGCGATACGATTTTACAGCCCGATCCAAGGCGATGGTGGTGGGGCGACGTACTACTTTGATCCATCGGCAAACATCGCGTATCATCGGGCCGGATATTGGTAGCGATGACCATGTGATGCAACGGAATACGGGTGGCCTGTTTCCTCTTGTGCATGCAAGTCGTTCGCCCGTCTCCGCAGGTCACCGCCGCTACCCACTCATTGAATAATCTTTGTCACGCTCGTCCTAACGCTTCACCGGTCGTGCTGGATGCCGACAAGAAGCATGTCGCCGCATTTACCGCGAGAAAGGGACATGCAACACACCCCAGGGCTAGCGGACAAGCGCCGATCAAGGAAGGGGCGAATGCGAAGCCGTTTCGGGGAACGAATCGCCTGAAGCCTTGACTCCAACGCCTACGCTGTTACCAAGACGTTCTACACCTCAAAGGAAGAGAGGTTCGAAACGGTACTTACTGGGGGCCACAAATCACTGCGAGAGCTGGGTTCGCTCCAAGCGGTGGTCAAGGCAAAAAACTTCCCGATAGTATTTACCGCAAATGCCTTTCGGCATTCCACGTTTCCATGGCAGGCTGCCTTGTTGCCGTGTAGGGTTGCACAGACGCTTTTGTCAAGGATTTGGCCTGTTTCGCATCGCTCGCTCGTTCGCCTTGGCTACCTTCCAGTTAACCAGTTATCCAGGTCGGACGGGCGAGCCGCGATGCCATCACGGGATTGACAACTGAAGGGACTTACATCACACAGCGTCCCCATCGGGCGACCCGAAGCATGATTTTGGCAACACAGCCGAAGGCATTCGGCTGCGGTGGCTATCAACGCTGCTTTGTCCCATCGCTGGTTTCGGCGACTTCCACCGCGGGCAGGACACCCAAGTAGCTCAACAGGTTGCTGATCTCCGACAGCGACAACGTATCGAGCAGCCCTGAGGGCATCGTGCTGGTGTTGCTTGGTTGGATCTGATCGATGTCCCGTTTCGCGATCGTGGTGACTTGGTTCTTCGCGTCACGAATCGTCACCTGATCCCCATCGCTGGAAGACATCAGACCGTTATATACCTTGCCATCGAGCGTCATCACTCGCTTGGACTGGTATTGGTCGCTGATCACGTGCGATGGATACAAAATCGATTCGACCACTTCTTGCTTGGTGAAACGACGTGCGGTTTGCGTTAGATCGGGTCCCACGCTTTGGCCTTGACCACCAAACCGGTGACAACTGGCACACTGGGCCGATGTAAACAGCTCGCGTCCCTTGGTGGGATCGCCAACGCGTCCCTGTTCGGTTCGCAAGTAATCGAGCAATTGCTCCATGTCCCATTTCGATTCGTCTTCGCCCGGCAGTTCCGCGGCTGACTTACTAGGATAGCTGCGGGCATACCAGTCCTGCCACGGACGCATCGGTTCCTTTTCGTCGCGTGGCGGTTGGAATCCGGTCCAATGTTCCAGTAGCGCCAACGATTGCTTCGGCGAAGCCCCATTTTCGATCGCTCGCAATCCTAACAGGATCACTTGCCGCAACGCTTCCGGGTCATCGGTCGCGATCTCAACGGTCGTCAATTGCGCCAAAACGTCCACCGCGGCCGCGGGTTCGAGGATGTTCAGCGAGCGAACTAAGTAGTCCCAGTTTTCGCCATCGGGATACAGTGCCAATCCCATCGCGACAGGGGTTCGGCGTTCGGGTTCTTCACGCCAAATCTTGCGGAGATGAGCTTGGGACTGATCGTCCCCGGCCATCGCCAACATCGCAACGACGCCCGTTCGCAAGCGGCGATAAACGTCGCTGGTGTGACGATCGGTGCTGATCGAAATGTCTAGGTCGCGAAGCATCTCGGCGGTCTCGGCATCGATTGGACGCGGCAATTTGAAGATTGCCGCCAAGGCCGCGTTGGGCCACTTGTCCCCTTCTTCCAGGATCACGCGGGCTTCTTGTTCGGTCAGATGTTTCCCAAAGTCGCGGGTTACATTCATCATGTACAACGGATAACTGCCGCCGGCTTGAGCCAACGCCGCCTCTTCGTAGAAACGGATCAATTCGAACCGCTGTTCGGGCGTCCAATCGTAGTCCATGAACTGCAAATGCATCGCGACATGTGTGCGGTCTTCTTCGGGCGCGTCGCTGCGGAGGTACTCCATCGCGCGATCGACGATCGATGTCGCTTGCAGGTAGGCACACAGACGGACGATCTCGCGATTCATCCGCGGTTCACCTGTTGGAAACTCTTCGGCGATTCGATCGCGCAAGCCAGGCACATCCGCAGGCCGGATCTTGCCACGATGCAGCGCGACTTCGGTCACACGCAGTAGATCGATAAAGTCCCCGTCGCTGAGGAAGTCTTCCATCAGATTTGTCATCTTGGCGAGCACAGCGGTCGCGACCGCTTTGTCGGTCGAACGGGTGACCAGCGCCAAACCACCCATGATGGCGATGCGCGGTTGATCCGACTGCAGCACAAGATCTTGCCACTGGTGGACGGGGGTCTGTTCCAGTAATCGCCGCGCGGCAAACGCTAGCTGGCGATCGTGATCGGCGAGCAAAGGAAGCAGTTGTTCCACGGGAGCCGTCTCCCCTGATCGCAACAGCGCTTCACATGCGGAACGGCAGACACCGGGATCGGTATCGGCGAGCATCTCGACCAAGCGTTGTGCGGTTTCTTGGCCTGGGGTCAATCCCATCATTTCAGCCGCTTTGCTCCGAACTGCCTCGCTTTTCGCATGGCTCAGTTCCAGGATCAATTCTTCGCTAGGCAGCGGTCCAAACAACTGCATCAGATTCATCGCACGGGTTCGATAATGCGGTGGGTTGTCGTCGCTAAAGGCAACCCCAGCAACCAGTTCACCCCATTCCGAACCGAGTTCTTTTTGTACGCCGGCGATCTTCTGCCGTGCGTAGGCCGAATCCAACTGTGGTTGGCGAATTGCCGCGGCGACCCCGCTGCCAAGATTTTTTACGCGATCGGGAACGTCGCCATCCCACAAAACGCGATAGATCCCGCCCGCAGTCCCACGTCCACCGGTGGCGAAGTAGAGCGCCCCCTGCGGTCCGACCGCCAGGTCGGTCACGTTCAACGGTTGGCCTTGCAAAAAGACCTCGCTGTCGGCGGTGTAACCTGCTCCTTGCTTCTTCAAATTGACCGACAAAATGCGTCCCTCGGACCAATCGGCCAGGAACAGTGAGTTTTGATATTTGGCGGGGAACATGAAGTGGTCGTAGACCGTGGCTCCGGTAGGCGAACCACGCCCGGTTTCGAGCACGCTGGGAACGCGGTCAAGGTAATGTTCAGGCCATTTCGACCACCCGCTGCGCCAGCCAAACTCGGCTCCTTCGGCGACTTCAAACAACAGCGTCGGCCGATACCAGGGCGCCCCGATGTCCGATTCCATGTCGCTGTCGTGAACAAACAATCCACCATCAGGATGGAACGCCAGGTCGTAGGCGTTTCGCAAGCCACCAGCGACACGTTGCACGCTGCGGCCTTCAATATCGGTACGGAAGACGATCCCGCCGGGCGCTTTGACTCCCAATGCGTGTCCACCGGGATCTTCATATTTGGGAACCAGATCTCCTTCGTAGCTGGTCTTCAGCGTCGTGCCAGGGCCCTTGTCGGCCTTGACTTGCACGTGATTTCCAACGACGCAGTAAATCATGCCATCGGGGCCCAAGGTCAACCCGTGGCCACCATGTTCGCCGGGGCTACCTTCGAACTTGACGATCAGACGAACCTCTTCCAGCGTTCCATTGCGGTCCCGATCGCTCAAGCGATACATGCCCGCTCCTTCGGGACCATAACCTGTAACAAAGACTTCGCCGTTGAGCGCCAAAATACCCTGGCAGCTTTCGACCTTGTCACAATAGGTGCGAACCTCTTCGGGAATCGAATCCCCATCGCGGTCGAAGATCAGCAGCAGCGGACCGTTTTCTTGCGAGGCAATGATATGTCCAAATTCGTTGAACGCCATCGCGATCACCGAACCGACCTCTTTGCTGTCGAACACGCGTTGGACGGTGAAGCCGGGCTGGATCATGAAGCGTTCGCTATCGTGATGCGACTTCTCCGCGACCACATCGGCTTGGCGATCCCAAGGAATCGTGCTGCCCAGCTGGCCAAACGATTGCGCCTTCAACCAACGACGATCGTTGTACAGTGCCGTTTGCCACATTGGTTGCGCGGCATTGGCGACAACCCACGTTTCGTCGCTAGAGAACGAAAACCATTGGCCACCGGTAGCCGCTTGAATTTGCACGCGAGCTGCCAACGCGGCGGTCGATCCACGCAGATTGCTGACCTTGACCGCAACCACATTGCGACCGATTGCCAAGAAACGCGTGATGTTGAATTCGTCCAACTTGCGGGCACTGCTGCCCGATCCGACCAAGCGTCCGTTGACATACAGCTCATATTCGTCGTCGGCCGCGATCGTGACGCGACCGGTGACCTGAGCGCGAACGTTGAAACTTTTGCGGAAGTAGCATTCACGCCCTTCGGGGATGCTATCTTGCTTGAATCCCGGAGCCCAGATCCATTCGGCTTCCTGCGCGGACAAACCGCTGGCAGAAGCAAGGATCAGCGAGCTGATAAGAACGCAAAGGCGATTGCGGATGATTCGATTGCCGTTCATGGCTGGCTCTTCTCTCTCAGGTCCTTCGAGATTCTTGAGTGAATTGTCGTTCGACGTTACCCGAATCTCGGAAACCAAGGCAAGAGCGATTTATGCGCCACGCCGACCTTTTAAGCGGCGTCGCTAAGCCAGCTGCGAAGCACATTGGCTGCCGCGTCGGGATTGCTTTCGACGATCGAATTCAGTTCATCGCGGAGATTCGTTCCAGTGACCTCCAGCGAAGGGGCCGTCGAACCGGCAACAGGTTGTTCGTCGTGCAGGGCCAATTCATCCTCGGGCAACTGCGGGATCTCCAAACCGAAACCATCGGCGAAGTCGGCGGTAGGCCTTGCCGGCGGCGCCTTGAGTGCACTGCGGGCGACCAGCAGTGCAACCAATGCGAGTAAGACCAGCGCGATCGATTGCCAGGAGGAAGCCAACCATGCGGTCGCCCGGCTTGTGGTTTCGGGAATCAATTCCGTTGGGCTGGCCAGGTCGGGATAATCGATCACGGTGACCAGCGGCGAACGATCATCGCCGGCACGCAATCGCGGAATGATCGTGGTCACCGCGCTGGTGATCTCCTCTTTGGTGGACGTTCGCAATCGTTCGCGATCGGCCGCCGACAACGGCGGCACGTCGTCCGATTCTTTATCGGGATTTTCGGCCAGCCAGGAGCTCTTC
This sequence comes from Rosistilla carotiformis, assembly GCF_007753095.1. Classification (NCBI taxonomy): domain Bacteria; kingdom Pseudomonadati; phylum Planctomycetota; class Planctomycetia; order Pirellulales; family Pirellulaceae; genus Rosistilla; species Rosistilla carotiformis. The sequence goes on along the minus strand of NZ_CP036348.1, from coordinate 971,964 downwards.
CACAATTCGTCGTAATAGCTGCCTCGCAGACTGATCACGACCGAGGCGCGAATCGGTCGCAAGCCGGCCAGCTTGGTTTGCGTGTGGGTGGTGCCGACCACTTTTTCGGTCTGCTCGCTGGTTTCGGTTTCCTTGTTGCGGTCGGCTAGTTCTTCGACTCGGGCCGCTTGGTTGCCATAGGCATTCGACGCGACACCCGGTACTCCACCGGATTGCGGACGGGTCGATTCCACCGAACGGGAACTGCTCTGCTCTTTGAGCGTTGCCGGGTTGGAATCGTACTTCAGCTCGGTCGATTCGGAATCCATCGTCGGATCCAGTTCAACGTCGACGACGACCCGCGGCGCTCCGTAGCCCGCCAACGCATGACGGATTTTGGTTTCCCAGGCGCGTTCGTAGTGACGTTTGGTGCGGTAGTGTGGGTTGTTTTCATCGATCCAGGGATCTTCGGTCGCAGCCCGTGCATTGGTATCGGTGACCGTCACGTCGGACGCTTCCATGCCAGCGAAGGCCGCCCGCACGAGATCGGCAATCTCCTTTTTGGTGTAGGGGGACAGCGGATCATTGCCGTGGGGAACGATCACGATCGATGCCGATTGTTTTGGTTTGGAAGCAAATCCCTGCCGCTGGGAATCGTAAAAGACCGAAGCCTTGCGGACTTCGGGAAACTGCATGATCCGCCCGGAAAGATCGATCTCCTTCCCCTTCATGATCCGTTTTTCCAACAGATTGTTCGACGCGAAGGGACTCGAATTATAAAGTGCATCTTGCGTCGCGGCGGCTTCTTCCAAAGGGATCGCGTTCCCATCGCTCAAGGCCCGCAGATAGACGTCGCGTGTCTCTCCCGGAACGGCGATCCGGCTGCCGACAAATTCGTAATCGCGCAGCTCCGCATTTCCAAACGCGATCTCCGCCTTGCGAATATCCTCATCGGTCAACAACCGCCCACCAAACAGATACTGCTTTGCTTCGGAGCTTTCCGACTTCAACAACAGTCCCACCCCGACAACGATCACAGCCACCAACATCCCCGCGATCATCCGCGATTGCAGCGGCATGGCGGTGAAGTTGTCGCGGATCTGATTCCAGAAGTTGCCGAAGGTGTTCATGGTGCCGTGAAGGTGAATGGACTAGTGATGAAACAACATCCCAACGCATGGAGCGGCGTGAGGATTAGATTTGCATCTGGTTGATCTCGCGATACGCTTCGACCAATTTATTGCGGATCTGCTGCATCAAGCGGAACGACATATCGGCCTTTTGCACCGACGTCAGCACTTCGATCCGATCGACATCTTTTCCCGTCAACAGGTCGTGCACCGATGCGTTGGCAGAGTTTTGAGTCGCGTTTACCTCTTGGAACCCTTCGATCAATAGGTCCGCAAACTGCTTGTAGCCCGGTTCCGCTGGTTGCGCACCGGGAACCGCCGGGGCGAGCGGCAGTTGTGGAGCTGGAATTCGCAGCGAGACAGGGTTCATAAGTTCGGTCGAATATCAAAAAGGGAGGCCCGAGGTTGGACCTCCGGTTTGGTTCATTCGCAAACGCTCGTTAGGCGATGATCGAAAGGCTTTCACGCCCCAGATTTTTGGTGATCTCCATGACACCGATATTCGCTTCGTAGGAGCGTGTGGCTTCCAAGGCGTCGACCATCTGGGTCGTCATGTCGATATTCGGATAGGCGACGTAACCTTGATATTTGCCTTCTTTGATCGCCAACGGATGTTGAGGTTGATAGCGATAGATTGGTTCGGCATCGCTGATCTCGATCGAATCGACTTTCACTCCCGATACGCCTGGGTTGGTCGAAACCGAGTTGTCGGTTTGGAAGACCACGCTGCGTCCTTTGTACGGTGCCGCTTTGCCGGTTTCGTCTTTGAGCGACGACATGTTGGCGATGTTGCCCGAAATCGTGTTCAAACGGACGCGTTGGGCAACCAGCGCGCTGGTGCTGATGTCTAAAGCGGAGATCATTTAGCTGCCTCGTTTCGATTGATTAAACACGTTCACTGATCGCCACACGCAACGTCTCGAATTGACTCTTCATCAACGCAATCGCGGTGTTGTGGAGGTTTTGGTTCTTGGCGATTTCGGTAACCTGGCGTTCCAGATTGATTTCGCTGCCATCGTGGTACAACAGGTTTTCCATCGCCCGCCGCGGACCATCCATCGGATCGACATCAGCGGCGTCGCCCAGGTTGTAACCGGGAGACGGATTCCGCGTCGCTTCAATCGCCTCGGCCAACGCGGTTTCAAATTCTTCGGTCGACAGGTCCCGCGCCTGGTAGCCGGGCGTGTCGATGTTGGCCATGTTACCGGCCAGCACATTGTGCCGACGCTGGGCAAAGATGGCGCTCTGTTCCAACGCCGGTAACGTGGTCTGATTAAAGATGTTCAGCATCGGAACCTCTTGAACTTCCCGAGCCCACTAAGCGGCTTGTCGACAGATCTGCTGTTTGGCAAACCGAACGGTGACGGCTGCCCCGCCTTGAGCGCAGTCTTGCCAGCTTAATTCCGCCCCGGTCAACTGTGTCGACACGGGAAGCGTGCATTGCCGTTCGAGAACGCCGCGCCCCGTGTCGGCGATCTCCAGTTCGCAAGCGTCCGGAGAATCCCAGCCCACGAAGGCCAATTCGCCCCCGACTTCCATCGACGCGGTCGCTTGTTCGGTCAACGCACAGACAAGTTCAGCCAGCGGCCGCATCGGGGCCGGCATCGGAATCTCGCCCGGAATATCGACTTCCACCGAAAATCGCTGTTCCAGCTCCAGATCACTGATCACTTGATGGACGACATCGGCCAAGCACGCTGGCACTTTTCGAAACTTGGGCATCGCTGCTGCTCCTTGCATTGAGAATCCAAGAAGCTTGATTACGAAGATTCGTCGAACTCAGCAAGGTGAGTCTCGTCGTCAAGTGAATAAGAATTGGAAGATCTTGAATTAAAGTTGGAAAATTCCTGAATTTGTTTCGCCATCGCGTCGCGCTGCGTCGTGGCTTGCCGTTCACACACCGCTTCCATCTCCAAAACCTGTTGTCCCAACGCGTTGCACTGCTGGGCCGCCGCTTGGCAACGGCCGCGAAGCTCCGGCGAAGGCCAGACCAGTTCACCCGCCAATTGGATCGTGGAGATCGCATCCTGCAGTCGCTGCAGATCGCTGATCAAGGTCTGCTTTTCAGCTAGCAAATGCAGTAGCGCCGTGGCATCTCCCGTCTCGATCATCTGCCGTTGCTGTTCCCCTTTCTCCAACAGCGCGACCAGCAAATGAAACTTTTCGTCGACCAGCTGGCTCAGACGTGAGGCGGCATCGGCGTGGGGGTGCAAGGTCATGGGGTTAGCATCGCGATTGCAAAGAAGGGGAGGGGGGAGAATAAAAGCGGCGCGGCGCTCAACCGTTCAGCAGCCATTGCAGGAACTGCGACCATCCGGCTCGATCATAACGTGTCGTTTGCGCGAAGCGATCGTCGTATTCCGGTGGAATGCGGTCGAGAATCTGTTGGGCTTGTTTCAAGATCCGTTGCACGTCGGACTGGCGATCCAAGGCATCGAAGCAACGCGATTGTTGAACCAACGCCTCCAACGCGATCGGTTCGTTGATGAAGCGATTGATCGTCGCACTGTACGCCGTGATCGCGTCTTCGTATTTTCGCAGCCCCAGCAGCGCATCGGCTTCGCCCAAATAGCAGTTCCGCAACATCGCTTGCTCCAAATCGGTCAGCGCACCGTCGTCGTTGACGCTGTTGAGGTCGGAGCGCAGTTTGCGGAACGTTTGCGCCGCCGCCGCCAGATGCTGGGAATGGATCAAATTTTGTTCGCGGCGACTGGAATCAAGCGTGTCGGCCATCTCGGCGCGCAACTTGGGCCAAACGGCGGCATAACGATGCGCCTGCGCCGCCAGATAGACCGCCCGTCGCGATTCGCGAAGGCCGGGATAACGCGTGTCCGCCTCTTCAAGCCGGCGGATGGCGGCATCGAAAACCGCTTGGTTTTTGCGATACAAAGGAGCCTGATCTTCGATTGGCGGGGTGGCTTGATTCGGTTTGGGCGTTGTCAGGGCAAAGTGATTTGCGAGCGCCTCGGCGTACAACAACTCCCCCAACGCGAGCAACGAATCGCGCCAAGCCCGGCTGTCGGGAGCCAGCAAGCCATCGTGCAGGTTGGCCTCTAGAAAAGCTTGCGCGGCGCTAACATCTCCCAGCTCGCGAGCCGCTTGGGCTGCCAAAATACGCGCTTCGTAAGAGAGGCTGTCGCGCGGGAACTCGGCGATACAGGCGTCGCAGACCCGCATCGCGGTCGCAAAGTCGCGCAGCGCGAGCAGCGCTTTGGCCTGCAGGATCATCCCCTGCGGCAGTTGATCGCGGCGTTGATATTTCAAATACGGTTCCAGCAGATCCAAACAGGGCTGGTACAAATGGCCGAGGTCGTACTGTTGAATCGCGTCCCACAACAAGTCGGGATACTGTGGCGAAGTAAACCACAACTCAGCAGCTTGAGCGTAGGCTTTGCCGGCGAGGGCATGCAATTCTTTCGAGCGTTCGAGTGTTGCCCGATCGGCAGTGGAATCGGCGCGGAGGTTTTGTTCCAAGTGCGACTTTCCCCAAGCGGCATAGCTGGCCGCCTCCATCCGCAGCGTATCGGCGGGCTCAAAAATCGGGCGTAGTTCCTGCGTCACTTCGATCGCGGTTTCAAAACGCTGCTGCCGGCGGAGATTATCGACCACGCTGCTCAGCCGGCGGCGGAATTCATCCAACGAAATCAACCGCGGATCGAAGCCGGTCGGATCTCCCAAGTCGCGGGCGAGATACGTCGATGTCCCGATGCACTCTTCGGCCGTGCCATGATCCACAAGGATCTCCAGCTCTTCGATCGCTCCCGCCAAAGAGACTGCGGGGTCGACGTGATTCTGACGGACCGCTCCAAACAACCCCAGAGCTTTGTCATATTCCCCCAGCAACCGTTGCGCCTGACCGGCGACCAACATCGCGTCGAGTCCCAAGCGTTCATCAGCGGTCCGCGCAATCTCAACCAATTGCCCCAATGCGTCTTCGATGATCTGCCGCGCTTCGGGTGAAAGCGCTTTGGCAGCAGGGGCCCCCCGCCGGCGCTCGCGGATCATTTCCGAGGCCCGACCCAGCTGAATCTTCGTCACCTCCAACTGCGGCTTGGCTCCCAAACTGGGCTCTAGCGCAGCCTGCTTGGTTGCTGCAAGGGCGGCGTCCCAGGCACCTTGCTCGCGAAGAATTCTCGCTCGCAACAAATTGCCTTCGGCGCGTTCGACGCTGTCGAGCGTCTGCAGCGTCAGATATTTGTCGATCGTCGACAAAGCCGCCGCGGAGGAATACTCAGCTGACCGCAATTGGGAATCGGCAAGCGGTGGCAAGAACTTCCGCTGCGCATCGACACGATTCTGGATGCCCTGTTCAAACCCCTTGGCAGCCCCCGCAAAATCACCGGTACGATAGTCCGCGTGGGCCAGCAACAGCGTCCCTTCGCGGGCATAGCTCTTGGGGAATCCGATCAATTCGGCATGCTTCAGCTTGCCAACGACCTGGCTCAACTGAACGCGTCGCGCGTCGAGTTCGGGCACTTCGAACGCTTGCTGGACCGCGGCGGCGGCATCGAGAAAAGCGTGCAGTTGACGCTGATCGTCGGTCCAATCGGGGCTGGCAGTCAGCGCGTTGGTGAGGGAACTGACCACCTTCCAACGGCGTTCGTTGAATTCTTCCCGGGCAAGCTTGAGCGTGGCATCCACGTTGACAGCGGAGCGCTGGGTGAAGGTGGCGAACAAAGTCGCGAAGGTACCCAACGCAACCAGGGCGAGGACCGCGATGCTGGCCATCCTCCAGGGACTCACCGGCTTGGCGGTTACTTCGTTTTCGGCCGTCGTTTCGTCCAATGAAAGGCCTAGTTCGAGCTTTGTTTAGTTTGCGGAGAACTCAACCGGTTCGGTGTCGCACATCGTCGCGGTCCGTAGCGTGTCGATTCCTGTGATCAGCGCCATGATCCATTCGTTCACATCGCTGAGGATCTGCGGGTGCAGTTCGTTGCGAACATCGTATTGTCGTAGATCCAATCCAACCCGAGCGGCATGCAAATGTCGCAGGTCGCGGCAGAGATCGTTGGTGGGGTAGGTGGATTCGTCGGTTCCCAAGGCCATCATCATCGGCAACTTGCGGGCCGCGGCGAGATTCGCCAGCGGACGCGAGCCTGTCGGAAAGCGGCCTCCCAAAGAGATCGCTCCAGCAAAGGCGGCGGGATGACGCAAGGCGGTTCGCAAAGCCATCGTGCCCCCTTCGCGATAACCAACCACGCAAACCCGGTCGCGATTGATGTTGTAACGCGTACTGGCGAGATCGATCGCATCGAACAGAGATTGTTCGGTGATCGCGATCCCCGATTCACTCTGCAACCATGAGAAACCGTGCCCCTGCGAATCGGTGGCACGTGGCGCTCGGACACCGACGCCGATGTAGTTCTGCATGCTGATGGCAGGAACAACACTGGACATCTGCGATTGATCGCTGCCTTCGTTGTGCAGCCAGATTACCAGCGGGTATTGGTAATTGGGTTCGTATTGAACGGGAAGGAAGAAGGAGGATCGGCCGCAGGTTTCCAGCGTCACTGCGGACTGCGAGTGCTGCTTTTTTGCCCATGAGAAGTTACCACTCGCCGAAGCGTTTTCAGACCAAAGACGGTTCATAGTCGACATGTCCTGGGGACCGAGAAAGGGAAAGGCCTGGACGGCCATTCAGCTCGCGAGAATCGGAACGTTTTAGATTTCCTTCGTGTATCTGTCAACACTAAGATTAGATATCAAATCGCCGCTCTTGGTCGTTCCCGCGAGCGCTTCGACGCCCCAAGAGCCAGCGATTAACATCCCGATTCCACGGACCACAAAAACCATGCCGGCAATCGTGGCGGCTTGTCCAATGGCAACTATGCCGACAACAAACCATCCATTGTTGCGACCAAACTCTTGACCGCGTCGACGCTCTTTTGGAAGTTTGTTTTTTCTTCCGAGGTCAGTTCCAATTCGATGATTTTCTCGACGCCATCGTTCCCCAAAATACAAGGAACACCAACGTAAAATCCGCCAACACCGTATTGGGTGTCACAATAGGCAGCGCAGGGAATCAGGCGTTTCTTGTCTTTGACGATCGCTTCGACCATCTGAGTGCAAGCGGCCGCTGGTGCGTAATAAGCGCTTCCAGTCTTCAGCAGCGAGACGATTTCGGCACCGCCGGTGCGAGTGCGATCGACGATTTCGTCGAGCCGTTGCTGTGATAGCAATTGAGTCACGGGGATCCCGCCGACGCTGGTGCAGCTGGGGATTGGCACCATCGTGTCGCCGTGGCCACCCATCAACATGGCGCTGATGTCTTCGACGCTGACACCCAATTCCATCGCCAGAAACGCGCGATAGCGTGCGGTATCCAAGACGCCCGCCTGGCCAACCACCTTGTTCGGTGCGAACCCGGTGACCTTCAACATCTGTTGGACCATCGCATCCAAAGGATTGCTGACCACGATCACAACGGCATTGGGGCTTGTCGCCTTGATCTGTTCTCCAACGCTGGAAACGATCTTCGCGTTGGTCGCCAGCAGGTCGTCGCGGCTCATTCCCGGCTTGCGTGGGATTCCGGCGGTGACAACGATCACGTCGCTGTCACGCGAATCTTCGTAGCTGGTGGTACCGACGATATTGCTATCGAATCCCATGATCGGCGAAGCTTGCATCAGGTCCAAGGCCTTCCCCTTGGGCATGTCTTCGGTGGCGGGAATATCGAGCAAAACGATATCGCCCAGTTCTGCCGCGGCACACCAATGAGCACAGGTGGCGCCGACATTTCCGGCTCCGATGATCGTAATTTTAGCTCTTTTCATGTCTGACTTTCTGGAGGGGTGAGAGGATTCATTTTCAGTGGCCCCAAGGGCCGTTTGACCGTTGCCCGACGATTATAACGCGTCGGGGCAAGCTTTGGCACAGCACCACGAAAAGCGTTCCCCACACATTACCTTAGAACAGCCAGCGGGAGGACGAACCCCTTGAACTACGATCTCAACCCGTCGGCGCAGAAGGCTTGCTGTCGTCCAAGCTGGGAATGACATCGGGAAGCGAACGATTCCGTTTTGCCCGACTCTGGCGGTCCGCACGCGCCGCCTTGGTCAAATAGGCAATCGTGGCAAGCAGGCCACCCAAAAACAGAATCGCGATCAGCCAACCGATTCGGGCGAGGCTTGCCTTGGCCGACCCGGGCGGCTTCATTTTGATAGCAGTGGCAGCGATCAAGGGTCCGATCTGCCGATCGCCCCCCTTGCTGCTGACGAAATCGGTTTCGTAGGTCCATAACCGATAGAAGAAACCGTCGACGTCGATCATTGCCTTATGCATCAGCATCGCCTTGGTCACGCGGCCATCCTGGCTGACCAGTTCGTTCAAGAACGGCGGCAACTCGAGCATCGCCAAGGTGACCGGATAGCGATTGCCGAACGTGATCGGATCGCCGCCCTCTTTGGGCTGGATTCGTACTTCGGCGTTATCCAGGTCGCCAAACGCATCGATCTCCCAATAATGATCTTGCCCGATCTGTGACATCAGCGACGGGGCGACGATCTGTTGGATCCGCGCCGTTTCCAAACGGACACGAATGAACTGGCCGATCAGCTTTTGCGATTCCGCTGTGCTTAACAAGACCTGCGGCCGAATCGATTCGGGAACATGCGTAGCGTCGTCGGGCACCGCGGCGGCAGCTTTTAGAAAGTCGTAAAACGCCGTCGATTCCGCTGCCGAGAGCGCCGATCGGTTCCGCTGTTGGATCAACCCCATCTGCCCGACATTAAACCCGGCTTGACTGAGCATCAACCAGCCAGCGGGCATCGACATGTCGGGATCCGACTCGGTCGGAAACCATTGCACGTGGCCGCAGACCAAAAGCCCCGGAGCTGCCTGAGAGGGACTGGCGATCAGAAATCCGCGTGCCCCCATCGGTTGACGCAACGTTTTAGCGGTCTTCCATTGCGACGGAATCTGCTGACACAGCAGCCCCATTTCCTCGTCCTCGACCACAACGTTGACAAGCCACATCGTGTCAAAGTCCAACGATTCGGCGAGCCGCGGGGGGATCGGTATCTTCTGCACCGCAACGGCTTCACCTTGAACGGCCACCGCATGGGGCAGATTCGGGGCAGGGGACGAGGGCTTTTCCAACAGCTCGGAAAGTTGGCGATCGCCGATCCGACCAATCCGCCACATCACGCGGGCCGCTTCGGTCGGCACAGCACTGGTCTCGGATTGTGCTATCCACCACTGTCGCACCGCTTGCAGGTCCGCTTCGGTAACTCCTGGAATGGTCGAATCGATCGCGGGGTCGTTCGATTGGGCAAGACCTGGATCGGCCCCGACGAAGCTTAAGACCATCAGCAAGGTTAACGCGACAGTGCGGGTTTTCATTTCGTTCACATCACTCCAGTTTGTCGAACAGCTTCAGATCGGGTTGGGTTCGCTTTTGACGCAGCTGCCGCGAGTGCCGTTCGTTGCGGCGAACACTCCAGTACCAGAGCCCCGTGACGGCGATGGCGATCAGCGCCGCGGCGGCAACAGCCATTGCGATCGCCGATCGCGGCGGCGCGACGGAGCGCGACGAGGTGGCCTGCGGAACCGGTTGAATTCGGGCGACCAACAACGGCGCTTGATCGTACCCACCAGCCGACCGGTACAAGTAGCGTTTCAGGAACAGACCGTCGATATCGACCATCGGCCCACTGTCGTCGACTCCCGTTTCCGGAAGCGCAGCGACCTGTTCGGAAACCTCCGGACTGTAGACGACGACCGGTCGCTCCGATCCATCGATCGGTCGCAACCAAACCATCCAGTAGTGATCGATTCCAAACGAGTTCGATTTGGCATCGATCCGCGTGGCCTGAACGGCGCGACCATACATCCGTACATGTCGCCCGCGATAGATCACCGATTGCTCGATCAACGGGACGACGCCGATGTAGACCGGATCGTCCGAGAACGAATCGTTCGCAGCCACCCGTTCCAACGTGCGATAAAACGCTTTGAAATCCCCACCATTCCAGACCGTGCCATCTTCGATCGTGTCGAAGTAGGTCGCATCGAGCGCGGCTTGCAACGCGTCCAAATACGTCGATTCACTCGCCTTCCATCCGGCATCGCCAGGTTCGGAATCGGCCGTGATGGCCAGCATGGATTCGAATTCCGTCGGGTCTGGGAAACCCGCTTGCCGAGCCGCACTGGCAACGGACGCACCAAGCGTGTCGTCGGGCGCATCGTCGGCAGGATTCGAAGGATGGCGGATCGCCGCCAGGCGACGAGTCAACGCGTCGCGTTCTTCGGGACTCAGCAGCGCCACCAACTTCCGAAAGTCGTGCGTCTCGGCAGACTGCGATGGCACCGCGGGCAAAAAGGTCGGCTGGCTGGGAATTTCGATTCCCGCGGGAGTTGTGATCGGAACTCCCAACCGCGCAAAAATCTTGCGGTAGACTTCGGGATCCCCAGCCTGCTGCATCAACAACAGGACCAGAACCAAGGCGAGCGTCAGCGTGCTCAGCCGCCGCCCGTTGGATCGGGCCGTCGATTGGGGATGGTTCCGCTGACGATACAGCGAGCGTTCAGTCAGTGAACTGCGGATTTTCATTGGGATGATCGGTACAGGAGATACAATAGATTATAGGTTTTCCGGTATCCCGGCGGTTGCCTGTTGTAAGCCGACAGAGGGTCTTTATATTGAATAGACGCGGAAGCTAGGCAGTACAAAGGCGATACAGGACCAGATTCCGCCCTAACGACCAGGTTGAGCACTTCCCCTCCACGCTCCACCTTCATGTTACCAGAAATAGCTCGAACGTACCTTTTCCGAGATGGGCATAGTTCATGCCTAACGCCTCCCCAAGCTGATTGATTCAGGGTTCGAATGATCCACCAAACCAAGATGGTCCTGACGGGACTGCTCGCGATTGGATTTGCTGTCGTCTCGGTACCGCAGCGAGTCTCCGGTAGCGAACCTGCTGAAATGTATTTGAAACAGCTGCGTGCGAACCGCTATTTCGACATGGCGTTAATCTATCTGGATCGGATCGAAAAAGGGGCCCCCGCCCCCGATGAGATCCGATCGGCACTCGACCTGGAACGCGCCCAAACCTTCTTGGAAATTGCCGGCACGACCCGAGTGCCCACCGTTCGCGACGAGAACTTCTTGAAAGCGGAAGCCGCCTTGCGATCGTTTGTCGACCAAAAGAAGGATCATCCCCGCGTCGCCGAAGCTCGGATGCAACTGGGCAAGCTGTTGTTAACGCGAGCGGTGGTGCTGTTGGAAGGTCGCGACCTGGACGATGCCAAACGCGACACTGCGCGTGGGTCATTGGATGCTGCGGCAACCGTATTCGACCAGATCGTGGAGGATCTTCGCGGCAAGCTGAAAGAGATGCAAGGGAACAAGATCGATCCGGGCGACGCAGCGGCGTTAGCGTTGCGAGAGCGTTATCGCGGTGAGTTTTTAGGAGCCAACCTGTTGGGCGGCGATGTCCGCGAGAGGGCCGGCGACACGTTCCCCAAAGATTCGCCCGAACGAGCCAAACGCTATGATGCGGCGCTGGTCAAATACAAAGAGCTAGCCGAGAAGTACAGCTCGCTGCTACCGGGCGCCCAGGCGGCCTTCTTCATTGGTCGCGTGCAAGAAAAGAAAGGGGATGCCGACGCAGCCCTGATCGCTTACGAAAATACGATGCGACAGCCCGATGTTGAAGCGCTGCGACCGGCCAAGACCGAAGCGGCCGCTCGGGCGGTCGATATCTTGATGTCGAAGAGTCCTCCCAAACTGAAAGAAGCCATCGCGATCGCCGCTCCTTGGATGGGCGGCTTGCGTCCCAATGAACGCTCGCTCCCCGAATGGCAAGTCTTGCGAACGGCTTTGGCCAAAGCCTACCTCGCGACGGCGTCGTCGGAAAAACCGGCCGACGCGCGGAAAACCAAAAGCAACGCCCGTTCGCTGTTGGTTGCCGCGACGAAGGTGCCCGGGCCGCATGTCGACGAGGCGCGGGAACTGTTGGCAAACATCGGAATCGATGTCGCCGACGCGGATGCCGCTCCCGTGGAAGCTCCCAAATCATTCGCCGAAGCGTTGGCTGCCTGCCGTGAAATGATGGACGCTGCAAAGATGGCGGCGCTGCCGATTCAAGTTCTCAAAGATGAGATCGCCCGCGGTGGTGAGAACGTTGCCGAGCTGAAAAAACAACTCGACGAGGGCCAAGCGGATATCGACAAACGCTACGAAGTCGCCTCCAGCACGATCCAACAAGGGCTGGCGATGACGACCCCCGAAGACACGCAGGAGTCGATCAATCAAGGACGCTTCTTCCTGGCGTGGCTCGAATCCCAACGGGCACGCTATTGGGAAGCGGCCGTCGTTGGTGAATTCGTCGCGCGACGCTTCCCCACCGATGCGTTGGCGTTGCAATGTGGATTGGTCGCATTAAACGCTTACCAATCAATGCTGCAAGCGGCTGACAATACGAAGCAAGCCGCGTTGATGCGAAAGATCGAACCGCTGGCGTTGTTCCTATCGGAACAATGGCCCGACGATCCGAATTCCGCCTCGGCGGCCAATCTGTTGGTACAGATCTCCATGCTGGATAAACGCTGGGACGACGTAGAAAAGTACCTTGTAAAGATCCCGTCGGAGTCTCCATCGCGGGCCAAGTTCCAGAACCTGTTGGGGCAGTTCCTTTGGAATGAATATCAACAGCAGACCAAGGACGAACAAACCGAACAAGCGGCGGCGACGCTGCGGCGAAGCATCGAGCAATTGGATGCGGGCTTGAAGCTGGTGCAACGCGACGACGTCGACAACACCACACTCTTGTCGGCGCTGCTGCTGTCAAAAGCCAAGCTACAAAACGACGACGCGAAGGCCGCGTTAAGCATCTTGGAAAACGAGACCTATGGCCCGCTGGTCCGGATGAAAGGCGAGGGTGCCCTAAAATCTCCAGGCCAAGGTTTTGTCCCGGATACCTACCGCACGGCGCTCCAGGCGGTGGTCAGCCAATTAAAAGATGGGGGCGATGGAAGCGAACTGCTGCCCAAAGCCAAGGGGATGATGTCCGACCTGCGAACGGCCTTGGAATCGGAACCCGACGCGAACAAGAAACTGATCGGCATCTATTACTCGTTGGCCAAAGACATCCGCCAACAGATCGAACAGGCCAAGCCCAATGAAAAGGCAAAACTGATCGACGCAGTCAAGCTGTTCCTTGGAAACGTGGGCGAACAATCGAGCGACCCCGCGACGATCCACTGGGTCGCCCAAACCTTTATCGAGATGGGCGAATCGGCGATGGGGGATGTCCCGCCACCAGCGACCGGACAAGCGAAAGACTTGCTCGAAGCAGCGGCGAAACAGCTGCAAGCGTTGATCGACACCCCATCGGAAGACCCCGATGCGGTTCGTCAAATCCGATTCGAACTGGCGACCACATCCCGGATGATGGGGGACTACAAAGAGGCGATCAATCAGCTGGAACAGATCTTAATAGAGAAGAACAGCATGATCGACGCGCAGATCCAAGCTGCCTTGAGCTACCAACAATGGGCGCTCTCGCCCGGATTCAATCCCAAGTACGTCAAGAATGCGTTGAACAGCGCGATGTCGGGCGCACGTCCCGACGCGACGAAGAAGAACACGATCTGGGGCTGGGGAAAACTGGCCAAGTTGGCGCAAGGCAAACCAGCCTTCGAAGCGACGTTCTTCGACGCGCGGTATCGGATTGCAGAGTGTCTGTATCTGACCGGCCAACGTTCGCCCAACCCGAGCGACAAATCAACCTACGGGGAGAAAGCAGAGAAAGTCATTTTGGGAACGCTGCAATTGTATCCCAAGCTGGGCGGCCCCGAAGACGTTCAACGCAACGATCAACTGATTCGCCAGGCTCAGCAGGCGCAATCCAAATCACCGACGGGGCTTCCGAAGTAGGCCGAACCTGATTCCCTTCCCCTGCCAGCCCCGCGCGGCGGTAGCACCCTCTGTTCTCAAAACTATCCGATTCCGGAACCGAATAAACCCATGAATAAAATCCTCCATCGAACGATCATTGCTGGCGTCTTCGCACTGTGGATCCAGATTTGCCCCGAGGCGTTTGCTCAACTGGATCGCGTCTACCCAACCCAAGGTCCCGTGGTCAGTGGCACGATCTCTCAGGCCCAGCCCGACGGAGTGGTGATTCAGGTGGGCGGCGCGGAGCGGAAGTTCACGCTCGACAAAATCGACAGGGTCGTATTCAACCGGGAACCGGGCCCACTGACCGAAGGGCGTAGCCTAGTCCGTCAGGAACAATATGAAGCCGCCCTGGCGCAGCTGTCGCAAATCAACATTTCGGAAATCGATCGCGATTTCATCAAAGCCGATGCCATGTTCTACCTGGCCTACTGCCAAGCCAAGGTGGCGTTGGCGGGGCAGGGGGATAAAAATTCGGCCGTAAAAAACATGTATGGTTTTGTCACGACGGCAGGAAAAAACAGCTTCCATTTCTATGACGCCGCCAAAACGCTCGGTGACCTGGCGTTGGCCGTCGGCAGCTACGACAACGCGGTGAAGTACTACGGCGCGTTGGCGCGGGCAAGCGATGCCAACTTGCAACTGCAGTCGCGGTACCTGGTCGGTTGGTCGTATTTACAGCAGAAACAGCTCGATGAGGCGGAGAAAGCGTTCGCCGCGGTCGCGTCGGCAACGGTCAATTCCCCCGAACAATTACGTTATCAAAAGCTTTCGATCGCGGGGCAAGCGGCAATCGCTGCGGCCAAGGGACAAGCCGACCAGGGCCTGGACAGCTTGAACAAGTTGATCGAAGAGAGCGATCCGGCCGACGCCGAACTGTTCGGCCGATTGTACAACGCCCAAGGAGCGTGCCTGGCCGCCAAGAGCGATCCCGAGGGGGCGGTGTTGGCTTATTTGAAAACCCACCTTTTGTTCCCATCGGACCCCGATTCGCACGCCGAAGCGCTCGCAGAATTGGTACAGTTATGGCCACAGGTCGGGCATCCCGAACGTGCCAATGAAGCCCGCACAATCCTGCAAGCCCGCTACCCGGGGCGAAACTGATTTCCAAACCGCCGACTCAGAACCGGTTGCGAACGGGATCCGCACCGCGTCGGGGCGGCTTGAATCGCTGCGGGGCTGCGAAAAAACTTCGCGGACAATTGCCTTGCTCTGTCTACAATATCACTTCTTGAACAAACCAACCCAACCATGCAATCACACTGTGCTGGAGAACCTTTGATGACCCGATTGTCGAACCTGACCAATGCCAAGCGGCCTGCAGTGGGCCTTTTCGGGTGGTGTTTTATCGCCCTGGCCTTCTCGCTGTTCGCCGTTGTCACGCCAGTTTCGGCGCAGGACGAAGCGGCCGATGAATTCGCCGACGCGCCCGCAGAACCCGTCGCAGCCGCTCCGGCCGAAGACGGAGGTGCCGCGCCAGCGGCCGCGCCCGCAGCGGCTGCTCCCGACGCTAGTGATCAAAGCTTGCTGGGTTGGGTTTATCAATCGCTAGGCCTGACCTACCTGCTGGTCTTTTTGGCGCTGTCGTTCACGTTCGTCTCCTTACTGGTGATGAATCTGTTGACCGCCCGCCGCGATACGTTGTGCCCTCAGGAATTGGTCGACAGCTTTGAAGAGAAACTGGACGGCAAGGACTTCCAGCAAGCCTACGACCTGGCCCGCGCTGACGAATCGGTGCTGGGACACGTGCTGTCGGCCGGCCTGGCGAAATTGTCCAAGGGCTACAACAAAGCGCTCGAAGGAATGCAAGAAGTGGGCGAAGAGGAGAGCATGAAGCTGGAGCACCGCTTGAGTTACATGGCATTGATCGGCAACATCAGCCCTATGATCGGTCTGTTTGGAACGGTCGACGGAATGATTCGATCGTTCCAGGTAATCGCGACCAGCGGTTCGACGCCGAAGCCCAGCGAACTGGCCGGCGGTATCTCGACGGCGTTGTTCACGACGCTTGTCGGTCTGGCGATCGCGATTCCCGCCATCGCAGCCTACAACATCTTGCGCAACCGCGTGACGCGATTGCTGCTGGAAGTCGGTGTGACCAGCGAAGATCTGATGAGTCGCTTTGAAGACATCAAGCCAGGCGCCAAATAGGCGATCGCCCGGCTGGTCCAAATTGCCGAAGACCGGCGACGCCGGTCCTATTCCCATGTTCGCCAACGCATTGCGTTGGCTCACTGACCCCAGAGCACAAACATGCGCGTGAAATCAAAGAAACCCGAGATCGTAGAAGGCGATTTGACGCCGATGATCGATATGACATTTCAATTGATCGCGTTCTTCATGGTATTGATCAATTTCTCGCAAACCGAAGCGAACGAACGGGTTCAGCTGCCCAGCAGCGAACTGGCGCGTCCCCCCGAGGGCGAGATCGAATCACCGATCATCATCCACGTCGCTGCCGACGGAACCGCGATCATCGGGGCCGAGGAAATCTCGGTCGACACGATGCGACCGATCCTGAATCGCGAGATCAGCGTCCTGAAATCCAGCGGCAAGACCGCCGAGGATGCGAACATCATCATCCGCGCCCATAAAGATGCGGCGACGGGGAAGGCCCAGGAAATCATCAGCGTCTGCCAAGAGGTCGGCTTTGAGAACTTCCTGCTTCGAGCCAAGGAGGAAGTGCTATGAAAATTCGCAACCGTGCCGAAGGAATCAAGAACGAACTTCAGATGACCTCGATGATCGACATCGTGTTCCTGCTGCTGGTCTTCTTTATCATGACCTTCAAGATCGTCGAACAAGAAGGTGACTTCAATATCAAGATGCCGCTGGCATCGCAGAACAAGCAATCGCAAAGCGATGACCTGAACATCCCTCTGAAGGTCCGAATGGAATCCGACTCCAGTGGCGGACTGATACGAATGCGATTAAACGAGATCGACCTGGGAACCGATTTCTCAAAACTGCGGCAGACCGTGGTGGGTCTGGTCGGTGCCGGAGGTGGTCCTACCGAAGGCGAAGATGGCCAAGAGGTCGAGATCGATGCCGATTACAACTTGCGTTACGAATACACGATTCAAGCGATCACGATGGTGACGGGCGAAAAGCGTGGCAAGGAGACGATCAAGCTGATCGATAAAATCAAGTTCGCTCCCACGCGGCGTCCACAATAGGCTCTACCGACCCTTCGCTTTGATTCCACATTTGCCGCCTTGGGACTTTGTGCCAATGGCGGCTTTTTCGTAGGCATCTCCGATCCCCCAGTCGTCACAGAAGCTACAGTCGACGGCAGTCACGTCGTCGCGACAGGTTTCTTCGCACCTATTCCGGGTCCGGCGGAACTTTCTGCGGTGGAATACCGAATTCGATCTTAACAGAGACTTGATACAGAACTATCAAGTTCGTCTATTCGATCCCCTTGTTCATCGGAAATCCAAATGCCCCTGGATTTTGGAAGGCTGGGCGTCGGCACCGTACTCAAGGAATCGCTGTACAGCGATTCTGGAATGCTTCTGCTGCGCCGCGGCTCGTACATCAGTGAAGAAGTTTACAATCGCTTACGCCGACGCAGCACCTCGCGGACGGCGTCCGCCCCGGCGTGGGGCGATCCCTACACCGCCAAGCTGCCCGGATCCAACGGCTCGCGGCATGGGTGCAAGCCCTACGACGCCCAACAAATCCAACGCTTGCAGGATCGTTTTGAATCCGCTTCGGAAACCGTCACCGACCTGGCCGAAGCGTTCAATCAACGCAAGCTGACATCGGACGCGGGACTGCGAGAACTGGCCGGCGATTACATCGAAGAGATGGCTCGCGATATGGACCAGGTCCTATCGGCGCTGTGCGAAGTTCCCGAAGACCAACGTCTCGCAGCGCGTTGCATTCGAATGGGAATGATCAGCATCGCGATCGGCATCGAGATGGACCTTCCCAAGGATGATCTCATCCAATTGGGAACCGCGGGGGTCATGCACGACTGGGGCCTGTTTGGCGAACCGACCGACCTGCGGTTCATCCACCCAGCGATGACGTTGCACCAACGCATCCAATACACGCGTCATCCGTTCCACACCTACGATCTGCTGCGATCGATTACCAACGTTTCGAATTCCGTCGTGCAAGCGGTTTTACAAACACATGAACGGCTCGACGGCAGCGGCTTCCCGACGGGACTGCGCGGTGATCAGATCCAACCTTTCGCGCGGATCCTGGCGGTTGCCGATACGTATTTGTCGCTGACCGAACCACTGGGCGACCTCCCGTCGGTCGTTCCCTGCGACGCGGTTGCCTACTTGGTGGGACAGCTGGGCAAATCGCGATTCGACCCTCGCGCGGTGCGCGGATTCTTGCAAGCGATGGCCCAGTTCCCCATCGGCAGCCTGCTGCAATTGAGCGATTTTCGGCAGGTCAAAGTTCTCCGCAGCAATGGCAAACAATATGGCCGGCCAATCGTCCAAGACTTAATGAACAGCGAAATATTGGACCTTGCCAAGCAGGACCTGCGGGTCGTCAAACCCATCCTTCGCCACGACCCGCCAGAGTATCGACTGAAGCCCGAATTTCGGCGGTTGATGGACAATCGCGATCTGCCAGAATATCTCCATCAAGATTGTTTCGTGAGACCCGAGGCGGTTGAGGCGTAGAACGCCCGCGTCGGGCTCCATTTCATTCACGCGGAGACCCCACCATGACGCTACCAGGAATCAAGCTGTTCGACCTCTCGGGTAAATCGGCGATTGTCACCGGCGGTTCGAAAGGACTTGGCCAAGCGATGGCCGCGGGCCTGGCATCGGCTGGTGCCGACGTGATGCTGGTCAGTCGATCGCAGCAAGAAGCCTCCGACGCGGCGGCCAAGATCGCTAGCGAATTCGGGCACCAAGCGTTTGGATTCGCCGCGGATGTCTCTCAACCCGAACAAGTCCAATCCATGGTCGACGAAGCGATCAACCGCTTTGGCAAGATCGACATCTTGATTAACAACGCGGGGATCAATATCCGAGGTAGTATCGAATCGTTAACGCTCGATGAATTCCGGCAGGTCCAATCGATCAACACCGACGCGATGTGGAGCTGCTGCAAGGCGGTGGTCCCTTTCATGAAACAGGCGGGTTCGGGCAAGATCATCAACCTGGCCAGCACCCTGGGCTTGGTGGGCCTGGCGAACCGCACCCCTTACGCGACCAGCAAGGGAGCCGTCGTCCAGCTGACCCGAGCGCTGGGGCTGGAATTGGCCGGCGATGGGATCCAAGTCAATGCGATCTGTCCCGGTCCGTTCCTGACGCCCATGAACGAATCGATCGCGGATACCGAAGAGGGAAAGCAGTTTATCGTGGGTGCGACTGCGGTAAAACGGTGGGGCGAACTCGAAGAGATCCAAGGGGCCGCGATCTACCTGGCGAGCGCCGCGTCGAACTACATGGTCGGCAGCCTGCTGGTAGTCGACGGGGGCTGGACGGCGCGATAGCCGCAATCCAACGCTGCGACTAATCTTTCTGAAAGATCAGCAACAACCCCAACACCGCTGACACGAACAAGACAATGGCCAACATCACCGTCCAGGATGCCTCGGGGCGCTCGAGCCCTTGGCCGCCACGACGGATGCGATCGCGCAAACGGTTTTGACCAATCCCGATCGCAGTTTCGGCGCCAACGTCAGGGCGATGTCCCGATTCCGTTTTGGCGTTGGCAAGAATCGATTCTTCAACATTGTGCTCGGTGGCGATTTGCAGCATCACACCCTGCACGTGGCGTGCGTTGAAGGGACGCTTCTCTGGATCTTTTTCCAGCAGTTGTGCGATGATCTCGTCAAACGCTGAGGGACAACCGGGAATGCGGTCGCGGACTCGAGGGGGCGTGCCATGCAAATGGGCTTCGAACAACTGCATGAAGTTGTCGCCGCTGAACGCCTTCTCTCCCGTCAGCATCTCATACAGGCAGCAGCCCAACGCATACAGATCGACTTTGCCGGTGATCGATGCATCTCCGGTAATTTGCTCCGGAGCCATGTAGGCATGGGTCCCGACCGTCATCCCCGCTTCCGTGAGGTCGCTGTTATGGAGGTCGCGGGCGATGCCAAAATCGCCTAACTTCACCGTCCCATCGCTGGTCAGAAAAATATTTGCGGGCTTGATGTCACGATGGATGACACCGTGATTGTGGGCGTACTGAAGCGCCGAACAGATCTGAATCGTCAGCGAAACCACTTCTTGCCACGAGAGGCATTGGCCGCCGTGAAACAGCTCCTTGACCGACCCACCGTCGACAAGCTCCATCACGTAATACAGTTGCCCGTCGTGCTCGCCACCACCGTAATATTCGATGATGTTGCGGTGCGACATCCGCTGCAGGATCGCCATCTCGCGTTCGAAGCGAGCGCGAATCAACGGATCCCGCGAAACCGCGGGGTGTAAGATTTTAACGGCGTATCGGGCACCGTCGCGGGGATCGGTCGCGTCACATATCGTGCCGACAGTGCCAACACCGATCGTCGTTCCAAGCTGGAGGTCTTCCAGCCGAATCTGTTTCATCGGTGGCTCGTTTCACGCTAGGCAACGGACCATCGGAACTGCCGCCCGATGATCGAGAGGGACGCGGAACCGCACATCGGAAGATCACGATGCTTCGCCTTGCGGAAACGACGCGCTAGACTTCGATCGATTCAATACGCACGCGGGTGTAAAGCTGGCGATGGCCGGTACGGCGCTTGAAGCTTTGACGGCGACGGAACTTTTCAACGTAAACCTTCTCGCCCTGCTTCGGTCCCAAAACGGAAACCTTGACGGTGGCACCGCTGACCGTTGGCGAACCAAGCTTGAAACCATCGTCCGAACCGATCGCCAAAACCTTGGGGAAATCAAGGCTTTCCCCTTTTTCGACGTCGCGGTAATCGATATCGATTTCTTGGCCGGGCTCAGCACGATATTGCTTGCCACCATCCACGAAAATTGCATACATCGTAGATTGATTCCTGTGTCGTATTCGTTAGTGTCTGATTAAATGTGCGTTGTCGTGCCGGGGGATTGGGCACGTTTAGCTGCGTGAGATTGGATGACTATAGACGCTGGGTCGTCTTTATTGAAGGGCTAAAACAGAGCACAGGGCCGCGGATGACCAGAATTTCTGTTCTTTTCCTGCGGCTTGGCACGCTCGCTTGGCTTTATTCCGGTCTCGCGATGTCCTTGATTTCCCAATGGATCTGGCCATCGTGGGTTTCTTTGGCGACCAGCCTGACCAAAACCGGCTCGGCAATCACCCCCGCCGCGTCTTCAAATTGCAGTGTCCAACGGCGAAGTCCCGTTGTTCTCATCGTGCTGTCGATACGAACAAACTCCCACTGGGGTTTCTTGTCGGCATTTAACAGCGACTTAACGAGCGGTTGTGCGATAAAATCGCTGAAGACGGGTCCACTGGTCGGCAGGTCCTGTTCTCCCCCGGGTGCCGGCTGATTGGCATAGTATTTTGCCAGATCGACGTGTTTGTAGTGACGGTCCCTCTCCGGTAGCATCATTTCGAAGCAGAATTCGGCTTGGCCGGTTTGAAAGCAATTCAACCAATCGACCGCAAAGCCCTTGGCCGTCTGCAAATGCAACTGATCGGCAGCGTTGTGCGACGCGACGGCCCAGCTGCCGAAAAACAGCCCCAGCCCAAGCCCCGCCATCGCGAGCGTCTTCCCCGCATACGGTAGCTTCGACGGACGCAAGGCAATCAGTGCGGCGGCAATCGCTAGAATCGGCACAACCCACATATAGGGCCCAGCCAAAGCAACGGCACTGATCAGTCCCAACAGCAACGAGACGATCCCCGAAACCCGCAATGGATGGCTTTGCAGTTGGTCCGGATCCATCTCAACCGATGAAAAAACAACTTTGGGCGAACCGGAATCCATGATCAAGCGACTCTTACTTGTATTCGGTGGTCGATCAAACGCGCCACCAGCTGGCGGGAGCTGTGAGACATTGAGGCACTACGGAGACGAACCGGATTGGGTTCGAATCGCCCCACAAATCGCTTGAGCATCGCTCCGGCTGGCCGAACGCGGCCGGTTTGAACGGCTTTCCGAAAATATCCGTCGCAACCTTTCCTTGGGAGCGGTTTAGCAACCTTCCGCAGAAGCTCTCAGGGGCGTAAAATTCCCGCCTAGCTTGGTGTGCAACCAGGCACTTCAAGAAATCTAGAAAAGGAAGATCACGATGACTGCCCAGGCTGTCCAGGAGCGAATCTATAATTTCTCCCCAGGTCCAGCAACGATGCCGCTGTCGGTATTGCAACAAGTGCAAGACGAACTGCTGTGCTTGCCTGGATCGGGCTGTTCGATCATGGAAATGTCGCATCGTGACAAGACTTTCCTCGACATTTTGCACGCCGCCGAAAACGGCATCCGTTCGCTGTTGAACGTTTCGGATGACTACGCGGTGCTCTTCCTACAAGGGGGAGCGCGGCTGCAGTTTTCGATGATCGCAGCGAATCTTTTGCGTGGCCAAAGCGGCAAGGCCCAGTATCTCGTCACCGGCAGCTGGGGCAAATCGGCCGTCGCCGAGGCGGTGAAAGAAGGCCCAACGGAAGTTATCTGGGACGGCAAAGCCGACAATTACAACAACATCCCCAGCGACGCCGACTACTCGGTCGATCCGTCGGCGGCCTACCTGTATTACTGCAGCAACGAAACGATCCAAGGGGTTCAGTTCCAAACCGAACCTACCGCACCACAAGGCGTGCCGTTGATCTGCGATTCGTCGAGCGATTTCCTGTGTCGCCCCGTCGATATCGAAAAGTACGGCATCCTGTACGCGTGTGCTCAGAAAAATGCCGGCCCTGCAGGGGTGACCGTGACCGTGATCCGCAAGGACTTGTTGGAACGGTCGCAAGCCGAACTCCCTGGCTACCTGAACTACAAGAACCATGCCGACAACGATTCGGAATGGAACACCCCGCCCACGTTTGCGATCTACGTTCTGGGCAAGGTATTGAACTGGTTGCGCGACGACATCGGAGGCCTGCAAGCCATGCAGGACGTCAATCGCGAGAAGGCAGCACTCCTGTACGACCTGATCGATCAATACCCCGAATTTTACATCGGACACGCAGCCCCCGGATGTCGTTCATTGATGAACGTCACCTACAAATTGCCTAGCGACGAATTGCAGTCCGCGTTTTTGACCCAGGCGGCGAAACACAATCTCGGCAGCCTGAAGGGTCATCGCAGCGTCGGCGGCATCCGTGCCAGCATCTACAACGCGATGCCTCGCGAAGGTGTTGCAGCCTTGGCCGATTTCATGAAAGATTTTGTTGCTCAAAACGGTTAGTGCTGGCCCCGTGAATTCACGGGCTACCGCCAACGACGCTGCAGAGATCGACTGGTGACAGCGGATCCCTGCGGCTCGCGAAATCGTTTGCGTTAGGGCATTCCCCCGCTGGCCCTTACGATTGCTAATTTCCTCCATCGCAGACTCCCATCAGAACCGACTTAAATCATGCACCGAATCATCGTTCTCGACAGTATCGCCCAAGAAGGCCTGGATATTTTGGATGCCGAACCAGGCGTCGAATACGACGTCCGCACCGGTCTCAAAGGTGAAGAACTCCGCCAAGCCCTGTCCGAATACGATGGCGCCATTCTCCGCAGCGGCGTGAAGATCACGCCCGAATCGGTTGCCGGTAACACGCGATTGAAGGCGATCGTACGAGCCGGGGTGGGAACCGACAACATCGACAAACCGGCAGCCACGCGGCAAGGGATCGTTGTGATGAACACGCCGACGGGAAACACCGTCAGCACCGCCGAACATGCGTTTGCTCTGATGATGTCGCTGTCGCGGAACATTGCCGCAGCGAACCAAAGCCTGGTCGAAGGCCGCTGGGACCGCAAGCTGTACATGGGCAGTCAATTGGCGGGCAAAACCTTGGGCATCGTCGGAATGGGACGGATTGGCCGCGAAGTCGCTTCGCGCGCCAAAGCCTTCGAAATGCGGGTCGTCGGTTACGATCCGTTTTTGACCGAAGAGCAGGCGATGAAACTAGGAATCGAATACGCGGCGACCGTCGACGACCTGTTGCCGCAAATCGATTACCTGACGGTCCACACGCCACTGACCCCCGAAACGACCAACCTGGTCAGCAAGGCGAACCTCGACAAACTGAAGCCCGGCGTTCGCTTGATCAATGCCGCTCGCGGTGGCATCTATGACGAAGAAGCGTTGCTTGAAGGCTTGGAAAGCGGAAAGATCGGCGGCGTGGCGCTGGATGTTTTCCCCAACGAACCTTGCATCGACAGCCCACTGTTTGGCCGCCCCAACGTGATCTGCACACCGCACTTGGGTGCCAGCACCGAAGAAGCACAAACCCAGGTCGCTGTCGAAGGTATTCACTTGTTAATCAATTTCCTGAAGACAGGTGAAATCCGTCACGCGGTGAACGTCGCCGCCTTGGACCCCAAAACGCTCGCCGACATGAAGGGCTTCCTGAACGTCGCGCATCGCTTGGGCGTGCTGTTGGCCCAATGGCACGGCAGCGGAATCTCCTCGGTCAGCTTGAACTACCGCGGCGAAATCGCTTCGAAGAGCACCCAACTGCTGACCAGCGCGTTCTGCGCCGGTTTGTTGGAGAACGCGTTGGAAGAAGAGGTTAACGTGATCAACGCCGAGGTCCTGTTGCGAGATCGCGGAATCGATCTGGTCGCTCAACAACACCATGAGATGGGATCGTTCACGTCGTCGATGACCGTGGAAGTTTCGGGTGCCGACCGAACCGTTAAGGCATCGGGTGCCTTGCTGGGGCACAACATGCCACGCTTGGTGATGCTGGACGACCATCGCTTGGAAAGCTACCTCGACGGCAAACTGTTAATTTTCACCCATGCCGACGTTCCAGGAATCATCGGTCGCGTGGGAACCGTGTTTGGTCAGCACAACGTCAACATCGGACAGATGGCAGTGGGCCGCGCTGGCGGCAAGCCAGGCGGACGTGCCGTGGGCGTGTTGAATCTCGACGGAGTTCCGTCGCAAGCGGCACTGGACGAGGTGCAGGCGATCGAAGCGATCGACCATGTATGCGTGATCGAACTGCCTCCAGCGGATCAATTGCCCGCATGGTTGCAAAACTAGTTCTAACACCACGGAACGGAATCGTACGGACGGTCGCCCGACGCACGGTTGCCGGACGCACCGCACGACGCTTCCGGAAGGCGTGAGGCCGCGTCGGCTGGACGCGGCGGCCGAAACCAACTTTCCTCAAAACTTCTCGAGCTTGCAATGTTTCGTTGCCAGCCAGCGAGGTTATATTAGAGGTGACAATGGTTTTCCGCTCACAGGAGCTAGGTGATGGACGAACACGATTCGATCGATCTGTTTGCCCGCGTTCGCGAAGGCGAAAGCGAGGCCCAGTTCGAGCTGTTTGACCATTATGTCGTGCGACTCTTGGGATTGGTTCGAAAACGCATCTCACCGCAATTTGCCCGCCGCATCGAAGCCGAAGATGTGGTGCAATCGGCTTACCGCAGCTTCTTTTCAGGCGTCCAGGACGATCGCTTTGTGCTGCAAAACAGCGGCGATCTCTGGCGACTGCTGGCCGCGATCACGATGAATAAACTGCATCGCCAACTGGAGCGGAACAAGGCAGCCAAACGTTCGGTAAATCGAGAATGCAGCATTCAATTGCAACTTGGAGATTCCAGCTGCACGTTTTCGGTCGACGCGGTCGCCAGCGAACCGACCCCTGAAGATGAAGTCGCACTCAGCGAAGAGATTGGCCTGCTGATGGATTCCTTTGACTCGGCGCAGCAAACAATGTTTGAACTGCGACTGGCGGGAGCCACGATCGATGAGATCGCCACGCAGATGCAGTGCTCCGAGCGAACGGTCCGCCGCTTCTTCGATCAAAAAGTGAAACCGATGCTCGCGTCTCGGTTTGGCGTGCCCGCCACATCGTAAGACCGAGCCTGCCCGATGAAACCGCCGCGCTAGTCTTGCGTTCGCATCGTCACGCGAGGCACCAAAGGCGGACTGGATTGCCGTGCCGGCGGCGCAGGTGAAGGCAACAGATCCAACACCAAATTGTTGGCCTCGCCCGCAAACAACGGCTGCGAATACTCAGGGGCCACCAATTGCTTCGGGGCGCTGATCGCCAACGGCTGCGGGGTGCGCAGCAAGGCGATCGGGCGACTGGCATGCACCGCCAAGATGCCCGCGGGATTCGTGTCGCAGGCACCGACAAACTGCCACCCCGCATCGTCCATCGCAAATCGGAATTGCATCAAATCAAACGGGTGCGCCGGGCGATGGCTGCCGACCAAAGATTGCACGCCCAAAAGCTGCTGGGCCGATTGCAGCAGCGAGTCTCCAAGCTGGCCATTGCGAATCGTCACGCCGCCGGCGATGCCCGTCAACAGTCCCCGCTCGATCCGGCATTGCCCCAACCAAACGTCCGCGGTTCCCGTCAGCTTATGAGCCAGATTGTCGAACACCCGACTGACTTCGATTCCCGTGATCGAAGAACCGCCCAGGTCGACGTTCCATCCTTCGCGATTCAATCGACAACCGATCGGACCATTAAATTCACATCCATTCCCCAGTTTAGGCAGCTGAGGGAAGTAGTCCGAGAGCAGTGAATAGGGGAGCGACGTCCCTCCGGTGTGCAGCTTCCAAGCCGTCTCGGGATACCGACGACTGCGATCGCGAGTGATCGAAATCGTGGCTGGGGAAGGCATCTCGCGACCGGCAATTTTGAACTGCATGATCGTTTCGTTGGCAAAGTCGTGCGGCTGCACATAAGCCTGAAGATCGGTCAGCGTCACTCCGCCGCTGGTGCTCGAGATGCTTAGATCGTCCGCCGCGATCCGGACCGGATGGGTCGTCAGTTCGGGGTGGCACAAGAATCGATCGTGCAGCAGAT
The DNA here is from genome assembly GCF_007753095.1 of Rosistilla carotiformis. Lineage (NCBI taxonomy): Bacteria > Pseudomonadati > Planctomycetota > Planctomycetia > Pirellulales > Pirellulaceae > Rosistilla > Rosistilla carotiformis. The sequence continues at coordinate 945,066 of NZ_CP036348.1, read as the reverse complement.
TCCAGGCGTGAGGCAATTGGGCCGCCCGAACTTCGGGTTGCGCCAACCGCAACGCGAGCCTTCCATCGCGGGTCGTGAACTGCACCACGCGAATGCTGCCGACATCGGCTCCCGTTTCTGGATCGGTAACATGCACCCGCTCCAGTTGCATCGCGCCGGGAGCCAACACCTTCAGAACGCCAATTTCAAATCGCAGCCCAAAACGATCGCAAAGCTCTGTCTCCAGACGGTCGCGACGCCAGTTATCGAACCACGGCGTGCTGCGAACCAAGACGGTTGATATCGTCATCAGTGTGGGCAGCGCGCACGCGACCACAAACACCATTTGACATATCATTCGACGAGTTCTCTCGTGCATCCTTGCACCGATCGGTTGATTGACTCCGACCATGAAACCGTCCAAGATCTCGGCTCCATGTTCGCAACGCAGCGTGCGCAATCGTAGTGGTTGATCGAAGATGAGGGTAGAGCGAACGTGCTCGCGCGATGGCGAAAACCATCGGTTTCTGAAGGGTTTACTGGCGGCGATGCCGCTGGAACATCGGCCCTAAGCCACGCTAGCATCCATCGCCAATGCGCCTAGGCTCCAGTCGCGCTGGCGTACTCTGCACCCAGCGTTGTTTTCCACAGTAGCGCGATAGCATTCTCAAGCCGAGAGATAGATTGCTAGCAATCTATGGATGCCTAAGCGTAGCTGCAGCCGTTGCGTACCGGTAGCGTCGACGGAACCTGCCGGCGAACTTCGCGGATGTCTCAATGGCAAGCTTTCAATAGGCGTCGTTGGAGCTGCCAAACGTCATCGACTTGGCGGTCGAATTGCTTTCGGTTGGTTCGCTCCACTGAATATCGCAGCGGCTCATCAGCCGGCCGGCGATCGTCAGATCGGCCCCCAGCGTTCCCACCAAATTCCCCAGAATGGAATCGACGGGGATATCGGAGGCTTCGTGCAGGATCATCGTCTTGGCATTGGGAGCGACGACGGTCGTGATCTCGCCTCCAACGGCCGCTTCAATCGCCGGCCTGAGCGAATCGAGCTGTCGCTTGTCGTCACCGACCAACAGCACGCGTTGGCGTCCACCAAACCGCAGCAGCTTGGGATACGCTTGTTTGAGCGCCGCGGTGATTTGGCTTTGCAATTCTTCGGCGGAAACCACTCCCGCTCCACTGGTATCGTTCAACATTTCGTTGGCGGTGGCCGTGGCGGCAGCCAACATCCTGTCGAGCATCTCACCGATCTTGGCGGGCCCAGTGGGGGAGGATGAGTTCAGACAACGGAACAACAGCTTATCGGCGAACTGATCGTGCAGCGCCGTCGCGATGATCGGCTGGATCTTCCGTTCGGTCAAATTTGAAGACGCACCGCTGGGCAAATCGAGCCCCAGCAATAATTGGTGCAGGTCGGCGAGTTCATTGGCGTGTGCCAACAGTTCTTGTTCGAGTCGTTTCACCCGGTCGCCGATTTCTTCAAAAACGATGCCGTTGGGTTTTTGCAAATCGGCCCGCATCAGATCGATCATGGCACCGGACAGCTTCGACAGATCGATTTGATTGATCCGCGTCGACGTTAGGTCGCTCATTAAGTGATGCAACGCGTCGTTGGCGCGTTCTTTCAGACAGGTGATCTCGCGTTCGTTCTCTTGAGCGTACGCGAAGCATTGTTTTGTGATCGCCCGCAACAATCCGACCGACTGAAACAGATCAAGCTTTTGGTCACGCAGTTTGCCGCGAATCAACCGCATCAGCGCGGGAATCGCTCCTTGCCCCAAGGGAGGCAGGTCGTTGTTCAGCTCCTCGACCTCCGCCGCCTGGGCGAGTAGAGGCTGTGCTTTCGCACGCGCCCAGAGCACCGCGTCTTTGGCAATGGGCGCCTTGGGATCGCGCCGCGACTGCAGTTCCGTCGCAAGCGTTTGCTCCAGTTCGCGGCACCAAGCTTCCGGCTTTTGGTGCAAGACGTCTTCGATTTGTTGTGCCGCCCAGAGCGTGGGTGAAACGCCAATCTGATTGAGCATCGTGATCACATCGTGAGGCAGGTTGGCGTGCTGCGTCTTGGGATCCCCCATCCAACCACGAATCACTTGATCGATCGAACGCTTCTTCAAGCTTTCGATATCGATCGTTGGGCGGACCTGTAGCGGTGCGGTCCCGAAGCTGCGGATCGTCGATTGGGTGCGATTCGCGTTATCAACTTCCGGTCGCTTCCGTGCCTGATCCATCAGGGCCGGTGCGACAAACGCGTCATTCCAAAGGTAGTCTGAGATCAATTGGACGCCATCCTGATCCTTCGTAGGCGCCGCGACGTAAGCTGCGGGCAACGGGGTCCTTGCTGCGGGCACCGATGCCAAGGTATTGGCGCGGTCCTCGGGGTATCCTTTGTTAGGTTGCAAGAAGTAGTGCATTTCGCTGAGCGCCGCATGCGTCGATGCGACCGACAGGGGATCTGCGTTTTCAACGTTTTCGGGAACCGATGCCAACATCAACGGCCGCACTTCGACATCGGCAAAGTTGTGTTCGTCCAACAGATTCCGAATCATAAAGGTGACGTCCAGAAACATCCCGCTAGCCGTTCCGCCCAGCAGCGATCCAACGACATAGATACGTGGCTTCAACGTCCCCGTGGGATCGACGATCAATTCCGATATCGACTGGGTCAGCATGCGTTTCAAATGACTCGCATGATCGATCAAAGCCAACCGTCCCAACGGACGCAACCCTTCGGTGCGGCGTGTCTTGGGAACGTTGTAGATCCAACGGCGGCTGATCGAAGTGAAACGATCGCCGTGCGAATCACGGTAGTCGTGAGGGCTCTTCAACGGAAAGCAGGCCCGCTGCACATTGCAAATCAAGTTGTTGGCAATTTCGAATTCGCGGAACCGATACATTTCGGCATCATCGGTATCGATCAGCAAACCCTGCAGATCGAAATCGGCACTATTGGTGTTGGTTTGCTTGAGGCACAACTGCTCCATCACACTGCGCCCCACGCCACCGAGACCAATCACCAGGGCTTGGCTGGTTCCAAGGTTCGCCAGTTCTTGAGAATCGAGGCGGGGCAGGTTGTCGACGGCCGGACGATTGCTGCCTGCGGGTCCTCCGCCGAGACCGCCAAACTGCTGCGTCGTCCCATCGACGGGGTTCGCTTGGGTGGGAATGGCAATCGGCCGTTCATTGGATTGCCGCAGACGGCTGACCAATTCGCGGCAGCTCGCAAACCGTCGATTAGGATCCTTTTCTAATGCGCGTGCAATCACGGGACGATCCGCCGGGGGCAGCGATTCCAGGTTCGGGGCGCTATGAACGTGCTGGGTCGCCAATTGCGCGATCGTGCGTCCCGCGAATGGCCGGTGCCCGGTCAACAACTCCTGGTACATGACCGCCAATGAGTACTGATCGCTGTTGTGATGCGGCCGACCATCGAACACCTCAGGAGCCGCGTAGATTGGCGTCAGACCACCCACCATCGAACATTCAACATCGCCAAGATCTTTCAGCAGACCAAAGTCGCCAACCTTGACGTGCCCTCCAACGATCAACAGGTTTCCCGGCTTGACGTCCAAGTGCTGCAGCTGAAATTCGTCGTGCAGGTAGTCGAGACCATCGGCGGCGTCGTGTAGGAAATTCAACAGATCCGACTTTGGAATGCCGCACGATCCGCGCTCGCGATGCTTGTTGTAGATATCCTCCAAACTGCCACTTGCCAATTCGGTGATGATGATCAATTGACCGTTGACAATTTCAAAACGTTCCAACGACAAAAGGAACGGATGATTGACCCCTTTGATGCGGTTCAACGAGCGCAATTCGCGCGCCCCTCGTTCGCTGTCATGCGAACCGAAGACGAACTTGATCGCTTTTTCCATCCCGCCGGGCGCTTCAGCGCTCCAGACTTCGCCGTAACCACCGGCCCCTAGTTTGCGCAAGACCTTGTAGCCAGCGATGGTTTCCGTACCGGATTCTATTTTTAATGCTGAAATCGTCATTTTGCCCACACTCTATAGTTCGCTGAAGTAGCTCTTACATGCTTGGTCCAAGAAGTCGGGTCTCAATTGAGGTGGGATCTTCTTGTACTTACAAAAGTTGTTCACTTGGGTCAGGATGTCGCGTGGCTGACAGCGACGCAGCGACCGACCGCTCTGTTCGTAGAATCGCAGAAGATGCTCGGCAGCCCCTTTGACTGGCGGAAAGCCCATCTTCTCGACGTTGTGGTTGAAGATCCGCGTAAACTCTTTAGGATCCGGATCGTTGACCATGATCTTGTAGGGGACGCGTCGCAGGAACGCTTCGTCGACCAATTGGTCGGGATTCAAGTTGGTCGAAAAAATGATCAACTGCTCAAACGGTATCTCAATCTTCTTGCCCGATGGCAGCGTCAGAAAATCGATCCGGTTTTCCAGCGGAATGATCCAACGATTCAACAGTTCTTCGGGCTGGATCCGCTGCCGACCAAAGTCGTCGATCAATAGACAGCCACAGTTGCTTTTCAGTTGCAGAGGTGCTTCGCAAGTGTTCGAGCGGGGGTCGTGCCGCACCTCGAGGTTATCCATCACCAATTCGCCACCGACGATAACCGTCGGCCGTTGAATCCGGACCCAACGGTGATCCCATTGCTGAGCCTTGATAATCCCGTCGCCGGTTTGGGGAATCGGCATCGGACGATGGAAAGCATCGTCTTGGATCTTGATCAGATTGCCATCATCTAAAAACGCATGCGGGATCCAAATTTCTTGGCCAAGGCATTGCGTTAGACAGCGGGCGATTGTGGTCTTCCCATTCCCCGGCGGACCAAACAAGAACATTCCACTGTTACTGTTGATCGCCGGCCCCAACTGGTCTAACAATTCGTTGTTGTGAGAGATCCCAGCAAGCGCGGCGCGCAAGTCGTCATATCCAATCGGGTCCATGCCCGCGGCTTGCGCTTCGACACTCAACACATAGTCGCTCAATGGAACGGGAGCCGGCCCGGTGTAGGCACAATGACTCATGTGCGTCTGCGCCCGCTTTTGGCCGTTTTCGGATAATGAATAGTAGTAGTCATTAAAGGCAGCAGGGCGAACGTGCGTAATCAACTGCCGTGTCCGCTGGGCCTCCAGCAACGGTTCGATCACGCAAAACGGAAGTCCGGTCCGTTCGGCCATCGCCCGACCACTGAGCGTTCCGGTGCCCAGAAATATTTTTAGAATCAACGCATCGATATACGACTCCGAAAGTCCCGTTTCGTGCAGATTGCGTGGTTCGGTCGGCCAAAAGGTATCGCCACCTAATAGGCCAGACAACAACGCTGAATCGATGCTGTGCGTCTGATTTAGTACGGTCACTAAGTTCACCTAGCGAGGGTCAAGCGATATTGGTTTGCGGACGTTCCGCTGAAATCTAGCTCGCTAGATCAACCAGGGAAGCGAGAACGGATAAACTCCTGAAAAAGATGTTTTGCTTGATCCAACCCCTCGTTTTACGTCCTAAACTTCGAAAGATCTCAGAACACAACAGGTACCAAAATGGACAAACCGTCCTCTTGCGGATTGCACTGATTATGACAATCGCTCCGAACATGATCGCTACCAACCCACTGTCAACAGAAATTGGCAGTGATGTATGGTTCCTTAGCGGCCCGACTCGGCCCGGGGATGTGTCGCGTTTTATCCCTGTCGAAGAAGAACCGTTCGTCGTCGGCCGCAAGCCCAACGTGAACCTGACTCTGGGATACAACACCGTTAGTAGCGCCCATGCCAGCCTATGGACCGAAGAGGGACAACTGTGGCTGCAAGACCTGGGCAGCACCAACGGCACCTTCGTAAACGGACAACGGGTCACACAACCGGTACGACTGGGCGAAGAGGACCTCGTTCACTTTGCCGAAGCGCTCTTCCGAATCCGCCGCCAAAGCATTGGCGCATCAATGTCGGGTACGATCCCACAAAACGTCTGCGATCAAGCATTGGCACTGGTTCAATTCGATCGGTTGATGAGCGAACGCTTGGTCGTTCCACATTTCCAACCGATCGTGCGAATGAGCGACAACGAGATGCTGGGGTTTGAAATTTTGGGCCGTGGCCGCGTCTTTGGATTGGAATCGGTCGGCGCGATGTTCGAAGCGGCGTCGCAATTGAATCTCGAAGTCGATCTCAGCCAGATGTTGCGTTGGGAAGGGGTCCGCGTCGGTCGCAGCCTTCCCCAATGTCCGGTCCTGTTTGTAAATACCCATCCCGCCGAACTCGCCAATGAAGGGCTCGAGGCCTCGCTGGAACTGCTCCGCGACATGGCGGGCAGCACGCGACTGGTACTGGAAATTCACGAATCGGCAGTCACCAACCCAGAATTGCTCAGCCAACTACAGTCCAAACTGCAGTCGCTTGGAATCGGATTGGCATACGACGACTTCGGATCCGGGCAAGCACGACTTAGCGAATTGGTTCAGGCCCGTCCCGAATTCGTGAAATTTGACATGTCCTTGATCCGTGGCATCGATACCGCCAGTCCCGAGCGTCAACGGATGCTGGAAGCCCTGGTCAAAATGGTCCGCGACCTCGACATCCAGGCGCTTGCCGAAGGAATTGAAAGTAAAGCCGAAGCTGAGTTCTGCCAGCAGATCGGCTTCGATCTCGCCCAGGGCTATTACTTCGGGCGCCCCGTCCCCATCGAATCGGCAACCGATCGTAGCTGAGACGCAGTCCTCCAGCGTCCGATGAACAAGTCGCTTGCAGCACAAGCGCAAGAACGACATTGGTGCGCCACGCGATTGCCCATGCGATCCCGTGGTGATCTTTCTTTCGCCTCCGGGCGACCTCACGCGCGCACGAGTTCTCCGCCCGCCCCCGATCGCCCGGTTCGAGCGTGATTCACGCTCCGATGCGTCGGATCCACCCGGCATCGGCGTTGTGCCGTTGCCCTCCAACGGTGCCATCAGACGGCGGCGAATACACGGATTTGCATGAATCCATGGTTTCTAGCCCCTCGGTTTCGTTCCGACCGATGGACGATAGCACCTCTTCCTCTCTCCCCCGTCGATAGGAAGCGGAAAACAAAACACCAAAAGGTGGGTGCCGCATGTTTACTGCCTCCGCTTTACTGCCTATTATGTCAGACATGTAGGGCGTATAATCGTCGACTTGGCGGGAGGGATTTCCCCCTTCCAGCCGCGAAGCGTTAGGCTTCACGCCTCAAAGGTCCCGACCGGCAACTCGCCGATCGAGCGCTAATCACTTGTCTCAAATAAGGAATCGATCGTGCAATTGACACCCGTGCCGCGGCGTTCTTCCGTCGATGAAGTGGTCGAGCGGATCCGACATGAAATCGAGTCCAAAGGGCTCACGTCGGGCGATCGGTTGCCCGGTGAGATGGAGCTGATCAAACAACTAGAAGTTAGCCGACCGGTGCTCCGCGAAGCGCTGGCTCGTCTGCGAGGGCTGGGGCTAGTCGAGATCCAACGTGGCAACGGCACTTTTGTCGCCGAGACCGATTCGTTGACCAGTTGCGTGCGGATGTTGCGGTCGGCCGTCACGATCTCGCCCCGCGAACTGCTCTCCTACACCGAACTGCGAACGGCGATTGAGGTCCAGGCCGTCCGTCAAGCCGCTCAACGTGGCACGGCGGAGGACGTCGCAGAGCTTCGAGCCATCCTGGAGCGATTGGTCAACGTCGATCTTCCATGCGAAAAGTCGCTCGAATTGGACTTCCGCTTCCATCGTCGACTCCTCCAAGCGGCCGACAATGTGTTGATGCAGAACATCATGGAAGTGATCTATGAGTTTGTGTTAACACAGATGGCACAAACGACACCTTCCCCTGCCGACAACGCATTGGGACACAAGTTGCATATCGAGATCGTCGACGCAATCGAAGCTCGAGATCCCGATGCCGCCGAATTGGCGATGCGACAACACATGGAAATTGTCCTTCAACGTTTGACAGCGATGGTCGATGAAGCCCCACATGCTTCCAGTGCAAGCTAAATGCTTGAAAACTGCTAATCGCACATCGATTGAGCGTGCCGCCCTTCCACAACATAAAGAGATCACGGGGCGAACTATTAGCAGCTCATCGATGACGATCGAACCGACAAACAATCATCCAGGTTCGTCACTTGATCTCCCCGAACCTATCGGGATATAGACTTCTAAACGCTCAAAATACTTTGGGCGCGATGGGAATCGCTGGAACGCGAAACCTCAAAACCAGGCATCGATATCAACGGAGGAGTTGCCAGGACGTAAAAACACTGGCACTCCGAGTTGAGCTCGCTTGACCGCCACCAGGGGCGGTGTAGAATGTCTGACGTCTTCCCGCTGCAAGGGCTGCAAGGCGGTTCAAGTGCACTTAACGTGATTGCGTTAAGTGGTTCGGGGCCATTCGGTGGGAAGTATCCATCGATCTTTTGTCCGGGTTCAGAACAATTTCATGCATTTTCAGCAGCCTAATTTCACAAAGAGGTCTCCTGATGAAACGTCGGAAATTGGGTTTCACGTTGGTTGAGCTATTGGTTGTGATAGCGATCATTGGAATTCTCGTCGGCTTGCTCTTGCCGGCTGTCCAGGCGGCGCGCGAAGCGGCACGCAGAATGTCGTGCAGCAACAATCTGAAGCAGCTTGGTTTAGCCGTTCACAACTATCACGACACATTTAAAGTTTTCCCAACAAATTGCATCGTTGCATCAGGAACCTGGGGACAGGATCACGTTTCACATAAAGGCAGCTTCCTTGTCAAACTGCTGCCGTTTATTGAACAACAAGCCCTTTACGATAGTTGCGATTTCACGGGCGACACCGTGCTGCACAGTGTGACACCGAGTGGTGAATTTGTTCATTCCGTGATTGTCGAAGGGTTCATTTGTCCCAGCGACAACCATCAAGGACACTGGATGGGCGGGGCCACACACACTGCCGATTCCAACGGGCAGAATCGTGCGTTATCGAACTACTCAGGCAGCATGGGCAGTCAGGCCAATAGTCCTTGCGGTACACACAATAACTACTTTGGGACCGGCCCTGATATTCGTGCTGACACTTTGAATGCGAGTCGAATTTCAGGTGTGTTTGGGCACTGGGCATGGTCGGCGCGGTTGCGAGACATCACCGATGGGACCTCCAGCACGATTGCAATTGGCGAGATTCGGCCCAATTGCGCAATGCATACTCGCGACGGCTGGATGGCAGAAAACGCTCTCTACACGGGAACGGGAATCACCATTAATTTCAACACTTGTGAAGGCGAACCTGGAAGCGGAACGGGGTGCAATCAACACACCGGACAATGGGGTGCGTCGCAAGGATTCAAGTCGATACATCCTGGGGGGGCGATGTTTGTCTTGTGCGACGGCTCGATTCAATTTCTCTCCGAAACTATCGATATGGTCACCTATCAACGACTCGGCGATCGGCGCGACGGACAGCCGGTTGGACCAATCTAGGACGTTGAGAAATTCGCAATTTCAATTTCAAGGGGATTCATATGTTTAAATTCGTCTTAGGCCTCACCTGCGTTTCGTTTGGACTGGGCTGCTCTGGAAGTTCCGTTCCTGAGACCTATCCGATCAGCGGGACAGTGACTTACCAAGGGGCTCCGGTTGCAGATGCAACCATCACTTTTTCGCCAACCGCCGGGCGTCCCGCATCGGGGACAACCGACGATGGTGGTACCTTTCAATTGACAACTTTTGATGAGGCGGCAAAAAGGTCATCTCGAATGGTATGAAGAATTTTCGATCAGCAGTATTTTTTCACGCAATCGCCGACCTTCTCGATGCGCAGCTAGGGCCAGGGAGACGTGGCGCCGATGCATTGCTGGCAGATGCCCGCGCAGACCACCTGCTTTACCCAACTGCCGAGCGGTAGGCGGCAACGCGACGGATGTTCAGCCCGAGCGCGCGCAGGGTTGCCACATAGGTGATGTTGAGCATCTTTCGGACTCGCAATCGAATCATTCCCATCTGGTACTTGAGCCTTGACATGGTTGCCTCAACTCCGGCACGCCATCGATAACGGTCACGGAACTCGTCGCCTCTTTCCTTCAATCTGCGTAGTCGAAGGCGCACGCGATCGTGTGTGTATTGGTAGCGAACTGAACTACGTCCTACCGATGATGCTGGACACCGATCCTTGTGAGGACAACTTTCACATGTTTCCGTCATGAAAATGACTTGAAGACGAATGCCAGCGACGCTCGTCTCTGCAGGCCGCTGTCCGGCAGGACACCGTGTAATGCGTCCTTCGTCATCGACGTCAAAGTCTTCAAGCGTGAACTTGCCTTGCAACTTTCCTTTAGGCGTTTGCGCCGGAGCAACGATTTCAACATCGCGACCATTTCCGTTTTCGATGCACTCAGTCGATCCATAGTGCGAGTCGGCAAGAAGTTCCTGCGGCTTGATGCCACGCTGCTCAGTGTCATCGAATGCAGGAGTCAGTGCGTCTTTGTCGTGCATTGTTAACGGGTCCACAGCCACATGGGTGATCAGATCAGGTTTTGGAGTGATTGAAGTATCTGGCTCCTCGGAATCTTCCTCGTCATACGTTTCCATGATCTGTACGAGATAGCCCGTGCCGCGATGTTTGTTGTAGCGAGCATCGGGATCAGCCGGATTGATCACGCCATCACATCCCGTTTTACTCGGTGGCCGCACAGTGACGGGTGCTTCACCTGTGCTAGAGACCTCACACTGCTCGTGAAAAATTTTCCGTAGCAACTGGTAGCTCTCTAAAGTCGAGCATTCCGTTTCTTGAAAGAACTCAACGAGTTTAAAGACATTTCCGGCGGCTTCCGATATCCGCTTTCTTGACTCACTGGGCCGTGTGTCGCCAAAGCAACCGTCGCCTGTTCGCGTTACATATTTGCGAATGATTTCTGGATCGACCAACGAATATTGTTCCGGATGCTTTCGTTTGAGCTCCCGCAGAAACTTGCACGTTGCCTCGACTAATATTCCCAGCCTAGTCAATCCACGGATGGCTGATCGTACTGCGGTCGAGTCAAGGCGTTGCTTGCTTGTGTCGACACCGATCTCCTTGATGAGTTTGTCTGTCAGCGTGCGGAAAAGAACTTGATCAAGGCCAGCGTCGAGCACCTTCTTGCGATAGTTGCGGAGCGTTCGCTCGCAGATGTATGCATCGGAATTGTGCCTGATATCCAACGCGTAATGCCAAGCGATATTCAACGCGATTGCTTCAGTGGTTTGCTGGTCGGTGAAATCATGGAGTTGCTGAAGAATCAACGCACCGATCGCGACATAGATATCCTTCGTCGGACGCCCAAAATCATCGCGAAACCCGGTCGCAAGATCGCGGACAGGAAGCTGCTCCAACAAATAGTCCCGAAAAACTCCGGCCCAACTCCGATCAAGCAAACGTCTTCGCTTGGGCCCCAGATATTCCCATGGATCGAACAGGTCACCGGTATGATGGTCGCGTAGAGTTAGCATGAAGCAAACTTAGCGCAAACCCAGGTTTACGCAACTCCAAACGCGAGACTTTTTGCCGCCCCGTCAACTTTTGTGTCAGGCGATGGAGCACTCGCGGGGGAGCACCAAGTTCTGGTTCAGAAGATTGAAGCCGCGGACATCAATGATCCATATGCGGAACGCAAATCGCTAATTCCAGGAAAATATGCTGACTTGAAAAGCACTCCTTTGAAGCAAACAGTTCAGGCGGGTGAAAACGCCGAGGTTGCCCTTGAACTAGCCGATTGATTTTGTTGCGGGACTGCAATTCGCCAGCTCCTTTAAGTACCGACGCGATATGCGACTACTTTAATTGAGCAGCAGGAACCACCAGTTGCTGGCGTTCCCAAACGATTTCATTTTGAGCTGGGAGAGGGAAGATTCCAAGCGTGGTTAGGTGACATAAATTAGGCTTAAGCATTCCGCCACACTTCAAAGTATCCCCAGGTTTCGTTTCCAACGATCGGTCCACGACGGTGTGGAGATGGATTCATTATCCACATTTGCGAGACACGTTTATTTTCGGACAAGTATAGAGGATCCACCGGAAGTGACGCGGTGGACTGGAACAAAGTGTCTTGCAACGTTTGACCGCGATGTTCGATGAAAGCCCGGGATTTCCTAATGAAAGTTAGTTTGCTGAGAGTACCGCCATTGGGCGAAGAGCCCATCGATGACGAGATCTCCCGTCGGACATTTAGCAGCCCATCGATGACGATGAAAGGTCGAGCAACCATGCCGGAGAGTGAATTGATTCCCCACGACCTCTTTCGAGATTTAGCGCTCAGAACGCTTAAGACGGCGGTGGTTATTTGCGGGCTGTTGTGTCCTGTTGCGGCGTCTGGTCAAACGATTGACTTCCAGAATGACATCCTGCCGATCCTGCAAGAACACTGCATCGATTGCCACGGTCCCGATGCTGCCGAATCGGATCTCCGGCTCGATAGTTTGCTCACCGCACTGCGAGGTGGTGATTCGGGCGAAGCCGCGATCGTGCCAGGCGACAGCAAAGGTAGCGATCTGATCCACCGTCTGACCAGCGACGACGCGGCCCACCAAATGCCTCCCGACGGCGACCGCTTGCCGCCTGCACAAATTGAGCTGTTCAAGGCTTGGATCGATGATGCCGAGTTATGGCAATCAGCGCAGGCGGAACTGGCTAAGGAGACGATCGATCACTGGTCGTTTCAGCCGTTGCAACGGCCCACGGTTCCCAGCGGCTCCGATTCGCAAGCTCATGCGATCGATGCGTTTCTCGATGTGAAGCTCTCGGCAGCGGGGCTGTCGCAGTCTCCCACCGCGCCCCGTCGACGACTGGTTCGCCGCGCTTATCAAGTGCTGCACGGGCTGCCTCCAACGCCACAGCAGGTCGACGCGTTTGTCGGCGATACTCGCGACAACGCCTGGGAATTGCTGGTGGAAGAGCTACTGGCCAGTCCGCGATATGGTGAGGCGATGGCGACGCAGTGGCTGGACCTGGTCCGGTTTGGCGAAACGCATGGCTTTGAAACCAATCGCGAACGCCCGAACGCTTGGTATTACCGCGACTGGGTGATCGACGCGTTTAACGCTGACCAGCCCTACGACGATTTCATTCGCCAGCAGATCGCGGGCGACGCCCTCGGCGCCGATGTGGCGACGGTTTTTTTGGTCGGCGGTCCGTACGATCTGGTCAAAGGAGCCGACCCGTTGTTGCGGCTGACGCAGCGGCAGGACGAACTGGCTGACATCGTCAACACGACGGGAACCGCTTTCCTGGGGCTGTCGCTAGGTTGTGCGCGATGCCACAACCACAAGTTCGATCCGGTTTCTCAGACCGATTATTACGCGATGCAGGCGGTCTTTTCGGGAGTCAACCACGCCGAACGGGCATTGCCTTTACGTGACGACGCGCAGAAGCAACTGGAAGAAATCGATCGCCAGATCGCCGACGCTCGCCAGCATTTGTCTCCATTCGTCGCCAAGGATGTATCGCGGCCAGCGGTTGACGCCAAAGGGAACGTGGAGAATTGGGAGCCGATCGACGCGCGGTTCGTTCGCTTTACGATCCAGGCAACGAACCAGTCGCAGCCCTGCATTGATGAATTGGAAATCTTTAGCGGCGATCAAAACGTAGCCCTTGCCAGCGGCGGCGCGATCGCGACGTCCAATGGTGACTTTGTCCATCCGCTTCATAAGTTGGAACACATCAACGACGGACGGTTTGGCAACGCCCGCAGCTGGATCGCCGCCAAAGCGGCCGGAGGTTGGGTGCAGATCGAACTTCCCAAAACCCACGCAATCGACCGGATCCAATGGGCTCGCGATTCGGACGGAAGGTATCGCGACCGCTTGGCGACCGAATATCGAATCGAGATTTCGACCGATGGCGATGCGTGGACAGAAGTTGCCAACGGCGCAGATCGGTTGCCGCATGGCGATTCCAGCGAGACTCCGTACCGCTACGACTTCGCCCACGCAACCGAGGCCGAAGCCGAGATGGGCCGCCAGCAATTGCAGCGGTTGGAAGAACTCAATTCGCTGCGTGAATCGCTCTTAAAGACGCCGACGGTTTACGCCGGAACGTTCAGCCAGCCCGCACCGACACACCGGCTCAACCGCGGCGAAATCGGATCGCCTCGCGAACAGGTCGCTCCCGCGGCGATCCGCTCGCTGACCGATTTATCGCTCGCCAACGACACGCCCGAACAACAGCGACGTGTGGCGATCGCAAACTGGATCGCATCGGCCGACAATCCGTTGACCGCCCGCGTCTTTGTGAATCGGATTTGGCAGTTCCTCTTCGGCACCGGGATCGTCGACACGCCCAGCGACTTCGGCGGCAACGGCACTCCGCCGACCCATCCCGAACTGCTCGATTGGCTCGCCGCCGAATTGCTCGACAGCGGTTGGTCGACCAAACACATCCACCGCCTGATCCTGACCTCCAAGGCTTGGCAACAGGATAGCCTTCCTCGCGACCAAGGCCTGGCGATCGATGCGAGCAGCCGATTGCTGTGGCGATTCCCGCCGCGACGCCTGTCGGCCGAAGCGATCCGCGACAGCATCCTGTCGGTCACCGGCAAGTTGGATCTGAAGCAAGGGGGCCCCGGATTCAGCGCGTTCGAAGTCGAACCCGAAAACGTGCGGCACTACTTCCCCAAAAAGGACTTTGGTCCAGCCGATTGGCGGCGGATGGTTTATATGACGCGTGTTCGTCAAGAACGCGATGCCGTCTTTGGCGTCTTCGATTGCCCCGACTTCAATCAAGTCGTGCCACAACGCAATCGATCGACGACACCGCTGCAGGCATTGAATCTTTTGAACAGCCGGTTCGTTTTGCAGCAGGCCGACTTCCTGGCCCAGCGACTCGAGAACGAGGTGAGCGATCCGGCGGCGAAAGTCGCCCTGGCCTATCAGCTCTGTTTCTCGCGGCTCCCCGATGCGGAAGAGTCGGCTGCGGCGCTCGCCTTTGTCCAGCAAAACGACTGGCAACAGTTCGCTCGAGCGATCTTGAACGCCAACGAATTTGTCTTCGTCCCCTAGATCGGAACCGCTCGCAAGAGCTCCCGCGTCGGTTCGGCTGGACCGACCGCAGCCATCCCCCAAAAAATGCTCCCCTCTGAGATTGATTTGTCATGCAAACTTCATCACGTCGACAGTTGTTGTTGAATGCCGCCGGAGGGCTCGGCGGGATCGCCGTGGCCAGCATGTTGCATCAGCAAGGTTTGCTTGCTGCGAACAATGCACCCCTGCGACCGCAGATCGATCCATCGCAACCGTTTGCCAGTCGCGACAGTCACTTTGCGCCGCGAGCGAAAAACGTGTTGATGATCTTCTGCAGCGGCGCGTGCAGCCAGATCGATACGTTCGACTACAAGCCGGAATTGATCAAACGGCATGGCCAGCCGTTGCCGGGAGCTGAGAATCTGCTGACCTTTCAAGGCGCCCAGGGCAACCTCACCAAGAGCCCTTGGAAGTTCCGGCCGCGAGGCGAATCGGGCAAGATGGTCTCGGATCTGGTTCCGATGTTGGGAGAGCTTGCCGATGAGATGTGTTTCTTCCATTCGCTGACCGGCAAGACGAACACGCACGGTCCGGGCGAAAACTTCATGTCGACAGGATTTACGCTCGACGGTTTTCCCAGCATGGGAGCGTGGCTGACGTGGGCGTTGGGAACCGAAAACACCGACCTGCCAGCCTACGTTGCGATTCCCGATCCGCGTGGCACGCCGCAGTCGAGCGTCAACAATTGGGGCCCCGGTTTCCTGCCCGCTGCGTTTCAAGGGACCGACTTCAACGCGGCCAAGCCGCTGCGGAATCTACAGCGTCCGGTAGGTATCGATTCCGAGACCGATCGGCGGACGCGGGAGTTTTTGCAGTCGATGAATCGTCGCCACTTGGAAGATTATCCCGGCGATTCGGAACTGGCCGCGCGGATCGCCAGCTATGAACTGGCGGCGCGGATGCAGTTGAGTGTGCCCGAGGTGAGCGATCTGTCGACCGAATCGGCGGCGACGCTGAAAATGTACGGCGCCGACGATACACAGAATTCGTTGAAGGCGGCCTACGCTCGCAACTGCATCTTGGCGCGACGATTGGTCGAACAGGGCGTGCGGTTTGTGCAGGTCTTCAACGGGGCTTATCAAACCGGCGGCGAAGGGGTTAGCAACTGGGACGGACACAAGGCCCTGGAGCAGCAGTACAGCAAACATGGTCCGGTGTTGGATCAGCCGACCGCGGCGCTGGTCCGCGATATGAAACAACGAGGTCTGTTGAAGGATACGCTGATCGTGTGGTGTACCGAATTCGGTCGGATGCCGACGTTTCAAGCGGGTGCCAGCGGCCGCGATCACAATCCCGATGGCTTCACCGCGTGGATGGCCGGTGCGGGCGTGAAGGCGCCGTACACTTACGGAGCGACCGATGAGTTTGGGCACAAGGCGGTCGAAAAAGTTGCCACCGTCTACGACTTTCACGCCACGATCCTGCATATACTGGGGCTCGATCACGAGCGGCTGACCTTCTATCACAATGGGATCGAACGCCGTTTGACCGATGTTCACGGACACGTCATCAAGGAAGTGCTCTCCTGAGCCAGCTCGATCGCCGCGTCTGTATTCCCTTCCACAACGCGGTGTTCGAACTGAGATGACCAAAACGAAAACGTTTGCGCTGTTGCTGATCGCCAGCCTCTTCATCACCGGTTCCCCGCGTGCGGTCGACGCGGCCGATCGGCATACCGAAAACGTGGTCCTGATCTCGATCGATGGGCTGCGTTGGCAGGATCTCTTTTCCGGAGCCGACGGGCGATTGATGAACCGCGACGACGGCGGCGTCCGCGAACTCGATCCGCTTCGCCAGCGGTTTGGTGCCAGCACGCCCGAAGCGCGTCGCGCCCGCTTGATGCCCTTTTTCTGGAGCGTGATCGCCAAGCAGGGACAGGTCTACGGCGACGTCAACGCGGGAAGCGTCGTCCGCGTCACCAACGGTCGCTACTTTTCGTATCCCGGCTACAACGAACTGTTGTGCGGTTTCGGCGACAACGAAATCGATTCGAATGCCAAACAGCCGAACAAAAACGTGAGCGTTCTCGAATGGCTCAACAGCAAGCCGGCGTATCGCGACCGCGTCGCCGCGTTTGGTTCCTGGGATGTGTTTCCTTTCATCTTGAACCAGCAACGCAGCGGGATCTACGTCAACGCGGGCTGGCAGGATTTGGATGTCTTTTGCAACGAAAGGGAACTGACGCAGTGGAACCTGTTGTCGAACAGTCTGCCGCGCTATTGGAGCAGCGTGCGTTACGATGCCTTCACCACGCGGGGTGCGTTGGAATACTTGAAGGTTAAGCAACCGCGAGTGCTCTACGTCGCCTTGGGCGAAACCGACGACTGGGCTCACGACGGTCGGTACGATCAATATCTCGACGCCGCGTTGCGATCGGATCGGGCGATCGAACAACTGTGGAACACGTGCCAGAAGATCGACCAATACCGCGACAAGACGACCTTCATCATCACCACCGATCATGGTCGCGGCGACGATCGGGTTGGTTGGAAGAGTCACGGAGACTCGATCCCCGGATCGGAGTTCGTCTGGATTGCCGTGCTGGGCCCCGATACGCGGCCGTTGTCAAAACCATCGACTGCAGAGTTGACGCAGTCGCAGGTTGCCGCGACGGTTGCCGCGGTATTAGGCGAAGACTTTACCGCCAGCGACAACCGGATCGCAAAACCGTTGAGCAAGGCGATCGGCGTCTCTCCGTAGCTGAGAAACATGCGTTGCGACGGTGCGAGCCCAAATCAGCCGCCACGCGTTAGCGTCCGGTTCCCTTGGACAACCGGACGCTAACGCGTGGCGGCTGATATTTCACATTGGCGCCGGTTCGCCCGGCGCGACGGTGGCGAAATTTAGAACGGCCCCGCTGAATTGGGTTACGATGGGAGGGGGGACCATCGTGTTGGAAAAGGGGACGATTGATGCGCAGCCGAAAACGGTTTATGTCGCTCGTCGCAGGGGGCACTCTCGCGTTGGCGGTGCCGTTGTGCGGAGCGATGCTTGCGCAACGCATGTTTCCCGAAGCGCGGTGCCAACATCTGCCGCTCCATTCCCTTTTGGAATCGATGGGCGGTTTGATCGCGATCGCAATCGCCAACATCTTGATCGTCGAACGGGCCCGACGCGAGAACAACCGGCACTACCCCGTGATGGCCGCCGCGCTGATTCCGATGGGCGTGCTGGATCTCTTCCAAGCGGGCGTTGAGGTTGGCGACAACTTTATTTGGCTGCACAGCGTCGGAACGTGTCTGGGGGGCGTCGTCTTCGCTCTGGTTTGGTACCGCACCTGGTTGCAAAAGCATGGTGCGCGGTGGATGCCCAGCATCGCACTGGCGGCCAGCGTGAGCCTGGGGACACTGAGTTGTCTTTTTGCGCCGTCGGTGCCGACAATGATCTGGGACGATCAGTTTACGTTGGCGTCACGATTGTTGAACGGCATCGGCGGGCTTGGCTTCCTGATCGCCTGCGGCTTCTTTACCCGTCGGTTTTATCTGGCCGGACGCTACGAAGACTGGCTGTTCCTCTCCTGCACGCTGATGCTGGGAACCGCGGCGATTTTGTTTGGGCTCTCGACGCTTTGGGACGCCACGTGGTGGTGGTAGCATCTGCTGCGGATCTTCGCTTATGCCGCCGCCCTGGCCTATGCGATGCAGGTCTTCTTTCGGACTGAAACCGAATTGATCCAGTTGAACCGTCAGTTGGTTGTTTCCAACAAGACGCTCGACGAAAGCGTCCGATCGACGACGGCCGATTTGCACATGGCGCATCGCGAATTGGCCAAGCACCAGCATTTGTTGAGCACGTTGGTCGAAAACATTCCCGACCCGGTCTTCTTCAAGGATCTCGAAGGACGTTTTTTTCGAGCCAACCAGGCGATGGCTTCCAGTTGCGGGCTCGATAGTCCTGAAGCGATGTTGGGCAAGACCGATGCCGATATCTGGACAACGGAATTCGCTCGGCAGACCGACGTCGACGAACAAGTAATCATCCGCAGCGGCAAGCCGTTGATCAACAAAGAGGAGCTGTTGATCCGCCCCGATGGTCGTCAGCGGTGGGTGTTGGTGACCAAGATGCCATTAAAAGACGAGGCGGGGAATGTGGTCGGAACCTGCGGGATCGCGCGCGACATCACCGACCGCAAGCATCAGGAAGAACGCATCTCGAGGATCAATCATCAACTGGAACACCTCAACGAAGAACTGCTGACCAGCGAGAAACGGTATCGCGGGCTGGTCGATCATTCTCCCGAAGCGATCTTAATGCTCGATCTCGATTCGCAATTGTTCGTCGATGGTAACGACAGCGCGCTCAAAATCTTTGGGATCTCGCGAGAACAACTGCTGCGTTCGCGCCCCAACGATCTCAGCCCGCCGCTGCAACCCGATGGGAAAACGTCCGACGAGAAGGCTCACGAATTTATCCGCCAAGCCTTCGCAGAAGGGGTCGCCGTCTTCGATTGGGTTCACCAACGCGTCGACGGCGGACTGGTCGAATGCGAGGTCCGGTTGGTCAGCCATCCCGACCGCAATCGGCGATTGATCCGAGCCAGCGTGATCGACAACTCGTGGCGGAAATCGCTCGAACGCGAACTCCGCAGCGCCCGCGATCAGGCGGAACGATCGAGTCGTGCGAAAAGCGAATTCCT